>NZ_JBEOWJ010000023.1:0-177610 GCF_040295965.1 Streptosporangium sp. NPDC002544
CGGTCACCGCAGCACGCTGCGGCTCCCTCCTCCGCCTTGCGAGACACCACCTGACCGATCCTCGCCACGGCAAGATCCGCAGGACAGGGCCTAGCCGTAGAGGGACTCGACCTGCTTGGCGAAGTCGCGCATCACGACGGCGCGCTTGACCTTGAGGGTCGGGGTGAGGTGTCCGCTCTCCTCGCTGATGTCGACGTCGAGCACGGTGAACTTCTTGATCTGCTCGGCTTTGGAGACGAACTTGTTGGCGTTGTCCACGGCCTTCTGCACCTCGGCGACGATGGCCGGGTCGGAGCTGAGGGTGGCGAGGTCCGCGTCCGTCCTGCCGTTGGCGGCCTTCCACTGCTCCAGGGCCTCGGCGTCGAGCGTGATGAGCGCCGCGACGAACGGCCTGTCGTCGCCGACCACCATCGCCTGGCTGATCAGCGGGTGGGCGCGGATGTGGTCCTCCATCGGGGCCGGGGCGACGTTCTTGCCCGCGGCGGTGACGATGATCTCCTTCTGGCGGCCGGTGATGCGCAGGTAGCCGTCCCCGTCCAGCTCACCGATGTCGCCGGTGTGGAACCAGCCGTCCTTGTCGATCGCCATGGCGGTGGCCTCGTCGTTGTTCCAGTAGCCCTCGAAGACATGGCGGCCCTTGACGAGCACCTCGCCGTGCTCGCCGATGCCGATGGTGACGCCGGGGAACGGCTTGCCGACGGTGCCGATCTTGTTGGCCCCCGGCAGGTTGACCGAGGAAGGCGCCGAGGTCTCGGTGAGGCCCCAGCCCTCGAGCACCTCGATGCCCACGCCGCGGAAGAAGTGGCCGAGCCGCTCGCCCAGGGCGGAGCCGCCGGACACGGCCGCGGTCAGCCTGCCGCCGGTCGCGGCGCGCAGCTTGCCGTAGACGAGCCTGTCGAACAGGGCGTGCTTGAGCCTCAGGCCCAGCCCCGCGCCGCCGGTGGACTCCGCCCTGCTCCAGGCGACGGCGGTATCCGCCGCGGCGTGGAAGATCTTCCCCTTGCCGTCGGCGGTGGCCTTCTGCTCGGCGGCGTTGTAGACCTTCTCGAACACGCGGGGCACGCCCAGCAGGAACGTGGGCTTGAAAGCCTGCAGGTCGGGGCCGACGTTCTTCATGTTGGGGGTGTGCGCGAGGACCGTGCCCGTCTCGATCAGCACGATCTCGATGATGCGGGCGAAGACGTGCGCGAGCGGCAGGAAGAGCAGCGCCGCCCTGTCGTCCACGGTGAAGAGGCGCTCCAGCGGGCCGTGCGCGACGTTCCTGGCGGTGAACAGCAGGTTGTCATGGGTCAGCCGGCAGCCCTTGGGCCTGCCGGTGGTGCCCGAGGTGTAGACGATGGTGGCCAGGTCGGCGATGCCGCGGCTGGACCTGCGCTCGGCGAGCGTGTCGTCGCCGACCTCGGCGCCGAGCGCGGTCAGCTCGTCCAGGGCGCCACCCTCGATGCGCCAGACGTCCTTGAGGCCGGGCAGCTCCGAGATGCCCTCGCGGACCGTCTCCTCGTTCGAGTCCAGCTCGACGAAGACGGCCTTCGCGCCGCTGTCGGAGATGATCCAGGAGGCCTGGTCGGCCGAGGAGGACTCGTAGATCGGCACGCTGACCGCGCCGGCGGCCCAGATCGCGTAGTCGATCACGGTCCACTCGTAGCGGGTGCGCGACATCAGCGCCACCCGGTCGCCGGGTTCGACGCCGGCCGAGATCAGGCCCTTGGCCACTCCCGCGACCTGGTCGCGGAACTCGCGGGCGGTGACGGCGGCCCAGTCGTCGCCGACCTTGCGGCGCAGGGCGACGGCGCCCGGCTCCTCTTCGGCACGCCGGAACACCGTGTCGGTCAGGTTGGCGGAGGCGGGGACATCCACCAGCACGGGGACGCTGTACTCACGCACGGATCACTCCTGGAGACGCACGGATCGATGGGCTGCCTGGAAGCTATCGCGATAAGTTACGCATGAGTAAATTCGTCACCCAGGCGTTATGAAAGGCGATTTCACCGTACCAACTGCTCTCGCCTGGAGTCATTGGCCGCGCCGCCGTGTGAGGTTTGTTACTTATGACGGTATTTGTGGGTGGTTAGGATGTCCGGCATGCGGGTTCATGTCGTCAGCGACGTACACGGGAGAGCCGACGCGCTGGCCCGCGCGGGGGACGGCGCCGACGCCCTGATCTGCCTGGGGGACCTGATCCTGTTCGTCGACTACGACGACCACTCCCAGGGCATCTTCGCCGAGCTCTTCGGGGCGGAGCGGGCGACGGAGTTCATCGCGTTGCGGACGGCCAAGCGGTTCGAGGAGGCGCGGGCGATGTCCTCGGCGCTCTGGGCGTCGCTGGAGGGCGGCCCGCGCGAGCACATCGAGCGCTCCGTCAGGCGGCAGTACGGTGAGATCTTCGCCGCGATGCCGACCCCCGCCTACCTCACCTACGGCAACGTGGACCTGCCGCACTACTGGCCCGATTACGTGCGCGAGGGCCACCGGGTGCTCGACGGCGAGACCGTGGAGATCGGCGGCCTGCGCTTCGGCTTCGTCGGGGGCGGGCTGCGCACCCCGTACCGGACCCCGTACGAGATCGACGAGGAGGAGTTCGCCCGCAAGGTGGAGGCCGTCGGCGAGGTCGACGTGCTCTGCTGCCACATTCCGCCGGCGATCCCCGAGCTGCTCTACGACGTGGTGGCCCGGCGGTTCGAGCGGGGCAGCGAGGCCACTCTGGAGGCGATCCGGCGGACCCAGCCGCGCTACGCCCTCTTCGGTCACGTGCACCAGCCCCTCGCCGCCCGCACCCGGGTCGGCAGGACAGAGTGCCTCAACGTGGGGCACTTCAGGAACAGGGGTGTTCCCTTCGCGTTGGAGTGGTAGCCACCACCGGCCCCGCCGGGCGTACGCGGACGATCGTGAAGCAGTACGGTTGGCCCATGGCTGATCGCACCACCTCCAGCATCACGATCGGCGCGGACCGGTCGACCATCATGGCGGTCATCGCCGACTTCCCCTCCTACCCCCAGTGGGCGGGCCAGGTGAGGTCCGCGCGGATCCTCTCCACCGGGGAGGACGGCCGCCCGGCCACGGTCAGGTTCGTCCTCGACGCGGGTGTGATCAGCGACGAGTACACCCTCCGCTACACCTGGAACGGCGACGAGTCCGTCGACTGGAGCATCGCCGAGGCGGGGAAGATGCTCTCCGGGCTCACCGGGAGCTACCGTCTCACCGACGCGGGCGGCGGCACCGAGGTGACGTACGAACTCGCCGTCGACCTCAAGGTGCCGATGATCGGCATGATCAAGCGGAAGGCGGAGAAGGTCATCGTCGACACCGCCCTGAAGGGGCTGAAGAAGCGCGTCGAGACCCGATGAGGTCGCGGAACCGTCCCTCGGGAGGATGACGTGAGCCGGGTTCTGCTCTTCACCGGCAAGGGCGGCGTCGGCAAGACGACCGCCGCCGCGGCCACCGCCACCCTCGCCGCCCGGTCCGGCCTCAAGACCCTGGTGGTCTCCACGGACACCGCCCACTCGCTGGCCGACGCCCTCGGCGTGCCCGTGGGGGAGGAACCCACCGAGATCGCCCCCGGCCTCTCCCTGCATCAGGTCGACACCCAACGGGCGCTGGAGCGCCAGTGGGGCGAGCTGCGCGACTATGCCAGGGGCGTCTTCGCCGAGCTCGGCCTCGACGAGGTGACCGCCGAGGAGATCACGGTGCTGCCCGGCGCCGAGGAGGTCATCGCGCTGCTGGAGCTGCGCGAGCAGGCGCGCAGCGGGCTGTGGGACGTCATCGTCATCGACTGCGCCCCGACCGCCGAGACGCTCAGGCTGCTGGCCCTGCCCGAGGCCCTCGACTGGCACGTGAACCGGCTGCTGCCCGTAGGCAGGCGGCTGCTGCGCACCCTCTCCCCGCTGATCCGCCGCCTGGCGCAGGTCAGCGTGCCGGAAGACCACGTGGTGGGCGCGGGGGAGCGGCTCCACCGGGGGCTGCTGGAGGTGCGCGAGCTGCTCACCGGGCCCGGCGCGAGTGTCCGGCTGGTGCTCACCCCGGAGGCCGTCGTGCTGGCCGAGGCCCGCCGCACGCTCACCTCCCTCAGCCTGTACGGCTACCGCGTCGACGCGGTGATCGCCAACCGGGTCTTCCCCTCGGAGGGCGCCGACGAGTGGCGGCAGCGGTGGGTGCGGGCCCAGGCCCTGCACCTGGCCGAGGTCGAGGAGTCCTTCGCGCCGCTGCCCGTGCACACCGTGCCCTACCTCGAGGCCGAGCCCGTCGGCCTCGACGCCCTCGCCGGTGTCGCCGAGGCCATGTACCGCGGGAGCGACCCCTTCGCCCCACCCTCCGTCGACCCGCCGCTGCGGATCACCGCCGAGGGCGAGCTGATCCTGGCCCTGCCGCTCGCGGACAAGAACGAGGTGGATCTGGCGCGCAAGGGCGACGAACTGATCGTCAACGCCGGTTCCTACCGCCGGGTCCTGGCCCTGCCCGCCGCGCTGGCTCGCAGGTCGGTGCGGGAAGCCGCGCTCCGAGATGGATTTCTCCGGGTACGGTTCGAAGCGGGAGGGCCTGATGACCGATAACACGAATGACGCAGAGAAGACCCCGAAGCCGCGTGCGCCCAGAAAGCCGCGTAAGGCCGCCGACGTTGTGACCCCGGAGGTCGCCGATACCGGAGGCGCCGAGAAGGCCTCGAAGCCGCGTGCGCCCAGAAAGCCGCGTAAGGCCGCTGACGTCGTGACGCCGGAGGTCGCCGCCGAGGCCGTCGACACCGGAGGCGCCGGGAAGACTTCGAAGCCGCGTGCGCCCAGAAGGCCGCGTAAGGCCGCTGACGTCGTGACGCCGGAGGTCGCCGCCGAGGCCGTCGACACCGGAGGCGCCGAGAAGGTCCAGAGGAGCCGCCGCGCGAAGCCTGCCGGGGGAGCCGCGAAGTCCGGGCGTACCGAATCGGCCGAGCCTGTCAAGCCGGCTGAGGCGAGGACCGAGTCCGTCGAGCGGATCGAGGTCGTGGCCGAGGCTTCGGATTCCGGGCGGCCCCCGACCTCGGAGCAGGCCGAGCGCGACGCGCGCGCCGAGTGGTTCGAGCGCGCCGATCGGGCCCGGCGCGAGGAGCGGACCGGCTGGACCCCGTGGGGCCGCCCCGGCGAGCGCGAGGAGCCGGGCGGGAACGAGGAGCGCGGGCGAGACGAGCGCGCCGGGCGAGACGAGCGGGTGCGCGAGGAGCGGGCCGAAGCAGGTAGGGACCCGCTGGGCACCGCCGCCGAGGAGGCGTTCAAACTCTTCGACACGCTGCAGCAGAAGGCGGCCAGGGAACTGGGCAAGAATCTGATCAAGGGCACGATGACCGGTTTCGGCAGCGCGTTCTCCGGTGGCGGTCGAGGAAGAGAGCGGGACGTGTGGGAGGAGGCGGTCTCCGAGCCCGAGGAGTACATCTGCCGGGCCTGCCCCGTCTGCCGCGCGATGGCCGCGCAGCGTGAGTCGGGAGCCGCCGTCACCGACCACCTCATGCAGGCCGGCACCGAGTTGTTCGCCGCCTTCAAGTCGGCGGTCGAGGGGCTCGGCAAACCCGCGCCCGGCCAGCGGACACGGGAGCGCGAGGACACCCCCGTGGAGCACATCGACCTGGGGTGAGCCCAGGGGGAGAGGAAGAAACGGACAATGGCGCTGACCATCGGCGTGGACATCGGCGGTACGAAGGTCGCGGCGGGAGTCGTCGACGAGGACGGCCAGATCGTCGCGCACCTGCTGCGGCCCACCCCGGCCGAGAACCCCGAGCAGGTCGCCCACACCATCGGTGACGCGATCCTGGAGCTCGCCAGGGGCCGCGAGATCGAGGCCGTCGGTCTCGGCGCCGCCGGGTTCGTGGACGAGACCCGGTCCATCGTCCGGTTCGCCCCCAACCTCGCCTGGCGCGAGGAGCCCCTGCGGAAGAAGGTCTCCGACCTGGTCGGCCTGCCCGTCGTGGTGGAGAACGACGCCAACGCGATGGCGTGGGGTGAGGCCAGGTTCGGCGCCGGCCGAGGGGAGAGCCACCTGGTGTGCGTGACCGTCGGCACCGGCATCGGCGGCGGCATCGTGCTCGACGGCTCCCTCTACCGGGGGCGCTGGGGCATGGGCGCCGAGTTCGGCCACATGCAGGCGGTCCCCCAGGGGCGTCAGTGCGGGTGCGGCAACCTCGGCTGCTGGGAGCAGTACGCCAGCGGCAGTGCCCTGGTCCACGAGGCCAGGAAGATCGCCGAGGCCGAGCCGGACAGGGCCGTCACGCTCTTGAAGATCGCCGGCGGTACGCCGGAGCAGATCGAGGGCCACGAGGTCACCGAGGCCGCCAGGCAGGGCGACCCGGCCGCGCTGGCCGCGTTCTCCTCGATGGCCCGCTGGATCGGCCGGGGGCTGGCCGACCTCGTCGCCGTCCTCGACCCCGGCTGCTTCGTGCTCGGCGGCGGTGTCTCGCGCGCCGCGGATCTGTGGATCGACGAGACCCGCGAGTTCTTCGCCACGCACCTGAGTGGCCGGGGGCACCGCCCGCTGGCCGACATCCGGCCGGCCGAGTTGGGTGCCTCTGCGGGCCTGGTGGGGGCCGCGGATCTCGCCCGCAGGCGCTGACCGGGGTCCTCCTCGAAAAGACGCGCTGAGGAAGGCCCCGCCGGGCCGCCCTCAGCGCGTCCGGCAGGAGCACCGCTCGGCCCTGCCCGGTTTCGGGCCGCGCCTGCCGTAGACCTCCGCCGGAGAGCTTGGGCGGTCGGCACGCACCGCCGCCCGCCGACGGCCCGTATACCGATTAGGGATGGATGGCTGGTATGTCCGGCGGTGCGCGGTTACCCTCGCGTCACGCGTCGCGAAGTGAGGCAGCCGTGGTGCTCAGGATCGCCAGCTACAACGTGCGTTCGATGAGGGACGACATCCCGGCGCTGAAGCGGGTGGTCGCCGCGCTCCGCGCGGACGTGCTCTGCGTGCAGGAGGCGCCCCGGTTCCTCTGCTGGCGCCGCAGGCGCAGACGGCTGGCGGCCTTCGGCGGACTGTCCGTGGCGGCCGGCCGCCGCAGGGGCGGTGTCGCCGTGCTGACCGGTCCCGGCGTGCGGCTGCTGCACGGGGAGGGGCACCTGCTGGAGCCCTTCTTCCCCCTGGAGCGGCGGGCCATCGCGATCGCCGTGGTGGAGGCGGAGGAGCGGCGGGTCGCCGTCGGCTCCATCCACCTGGACCTCGACGAGACGGCCAGGCGCCGGCACGCGGGCGAGGCGGTGAGGCTCCTGGGAGAGGTGGCCGGCCGGTTCGGCGCGTTGCCGGTGCTGGCCGGAGACATCAACGAGCAGTCCGGGCAGCCGAGCTGGCAGCACCTCGCCGAGCGGCTGACCGACTGCTACCCGGTCTCACCGCGCGGTGACGGCTTCACCTTCCCGGCCAGGGGGCCGCACAAGCGGATTGACGCGATCTTCGCGATGGCCGGCCTCTCCGTGCTCTCCTGCGGGGGTGTCGAGGCCGATCCGGCAGACCTGGTGGCCGCCACCGACCACCTGCCGGTGGTCGCTGAACTGGATCATCGGCACCCCGGACCTCACCCCTGAAGAGCCGGCTTTCCCGGGGAGCTGAGAAAACCGGTGGGATCAGGGTTTTCGTGACGAACGGTAGGGCGTCTTTCCGGATCGCGCCCGTCAACTGGAGAGACCGGGACACGGGGAGGGGACGAGCCCCGTACCATTTGAAACATGACCCGTCGCCTTCCGCGGCGTGCGCTGGCTCTCTGCGCGGGAGGCCTCATCCTGCTGTCCTCGCACACCTTTCCAGCACATGCCGATCCCGTCAGCCCGCCCGTGGCCGAGGCCTGGCAGGCTCCGGCCAGCGCGGGCCTGAGCAGTGACGGATCACTCTCCGACGTGGTGGGCGTCTCGGCCACGAGTGTGTGGGCGGTGGGCCAGCAGAGCGTCTGGGACGTCTGGCAGAGCCGTGGCGCGATCACCCACTGGAACGGTTCCTCCTGGAAAGAGGTCGGCATCCGCAACGACCCGACGGGCGCGGGGCCCCTGCGTTCCGTCGCGGCCGCCTCGGCGTCGGAGCTGTGGGCCGTCGGTGAGGGACATGACGGTCTTCCCTACCTGGCGAAGGGAGACGGGGCGGCCTTCGACAGGGTCGTCGTCGACAAGCTGCACGCGGGTGACTGGCTGGGCGGGGTGGCGGCCGTCCCCGGCAGGGTGGTCGCCGTCGGCCGCCGTGACAAGCAGCCCCTGCTCGTGACCGGCACCGGTTCGAAGTGGAAGCTCACCCAGCTTTCCGGCAGGGGCATGTTGTACGGCGTGGCGCTGTCGGGCAAGAGCGACGGGTGGGCGGTGGGCGACGCCGCGGGCAGGCCGTTGATCATGAGGCAGTCCGGCGGGCGCTGGAAGCCTTTCAAGACCCCCGAGATTCCCGGCGGCTACCTGCGTGACGTCCACCTCGACGGGCCGAAGCGGGCACTCGCCGTGGGTGGCCTCTACCGGGGGGCCGGCGAGACCGTCCCGTTGATTCTGTCGTGGAACGGCAAGAAGTGGTCCCGGGTGTCCCTGCCCGCCGGTGACATCCGCCTGTACGGGGTGACCGGTGACCGCAAGGGCCACTTCTGGATCTCCGGGGTCGATCTGGACCGGCCCGGCGAGGCGTTCCTGCTCCGCTACGACGGGCACAAGGTCAAGGCGTTGCGCGGTCCCGAGAGCACCGACTCCCGGACGGTGAGGCTCCAGGCCGTGACCTGTCTGCCGGGCACCGGCACCGTGTGGTCGGTCGGCCACGTGGTCGACGCCTCCGGCAAGTACACGGACGTGATCGAGCGCTTCGGCACCCCGGTGCGCGCCAAGCCGTAGGGCCGGGCCCCGCTCAGATGACCGCGCCGTCGTCCCAGCCGGAGTCGTTGGGCGGGCCGTCGCCCATGCGGACCACCAGCGCCACGAAACCGCCGATGAACGCGGCGACCGCGGTGAACAGCATCCAGCCCTGCAGGTTCCAGCTGAGCGCGGCGCTGAGCAGCAGGTAGGCGGGCCCGCCGAACAGGGCCAACCATGCGATCTTGGTGGTGGCGTCGGTCTTGGGCAGCGGGGGTGGTGGCGGAGGCACGTAGTGCTCCTCCTCCTCGCCGTCACTCCGTTCGCTGTCGGAGTCGTCGTCGGCCGGGTCGTCCTCACGCAGGAGGTCTTCCTCGTCCGACTGCTTGATCACCCGTCGCGGAGGTTCGGCCGGAAGGTTCTCGCTGTCCGGCCAGGGCTGATGTGCCGAGTCATGCTCGGCGGGGTCGTTGAAGGACGCGACGATCTGACGCCAGACCTCGTCCTCGTCACTTTGAGGTGTCACTTAGCTGGGCCCATTGTTCATCGGCCGATCACTTTCTCCCGGAGACCGCGCATCCTCCGCTCGGGATCAGTCTCTCTGCAAGGGTACAGACGCGTTCGTCTTGATGAACTCCAGGCTCCCCGCAAAGATCTGATCCGCATCGTTGTCAAGAGTCGCGACGTGGTAGCTGTTGGCGAGCTCCACCACATTCAGATTCCCCCCGGTCAGCCTCTCACGCAGAATACGCACACTCGCCGGTTTCACAACATGATCCTGTGGACTATGGAAAACCAGTACGGGCTGGGTGATCTTGCTCAGCTCCGACTGCGTCAGTGACCAGAGCCGGGGGAGGGTGGCCGCGGCCTTGACCGGTGTGCGCGGGTAGCCGAGCTCGGTCGCCCCCTCCTTCTTGATGTCCCCCGCCACGCCGGGCACCGACGCGATCACGAACCTGAGCAGGGGGGCCAGCCTGAGCAGCGGCACGTCGTTGGCCACCGACGGGTTGACGATCACCAGCCCCCTGATCCGGTCGCCGTGCACCTCGGCCAGCCGCAGCGCCATGCAGCCGCCGAGCGACAGGCCCATGACGAAGACCTCGGCGCAGTTGCCACGCAGGTCCGCCAGGGACTTGTCCAGCTCGGCGTACCAGTCCTCCCAGCGGGTGTGGCTCATCTCCTGCCAGGTGGTGCCGTGGCCGGGCAGTCGTGGCAGCGACACGGTGATGCCCGCCGCCGCCAGGTACTCGCCCCACGGACGCAGGGACTGTGGCGATCCGGTGAATCCATGACAGAGCAGGACGCCGATCTGTCCTCCCACATGGTGGTACGCCTCCGCACCGGGCATGACTGGCATCGCGGCTCCTTGTAAGGTTCGCCCGATCGTCGCACGACTGGGGCGTGTTTTGCGAGAGGTCGATTTGGGTGGTTCGGTGGTGTAGGTGACCGAGGCCGGAAGTGGGAGGATAACTCCAGGTCCTCGCCTGTCAACTGAAGGAGCATGGAGTGTTCTACTGGGTGGTGAAGGCGATCCTCGGACCCCTACTCCACGTGACTTTCCGCCCGTGGGTGGAGGGCGTGGACAACGTGCCGAGGCAGGGGCCGGTGATCCTGGCCGGAAACCACCTGTCGTTCGCCGACCATTTCTTCGGTGCGCTCTTCCTGCGGCGCAAGGTGATCTCTCTCGGCAAGTCCGACTACTTCACCGGCCGCGGCCTCAAGGGCATGCTGAGCAGAGCCTTCTTCAGTGGTGTCGGCACCGTCCCGATCGACCGCTCAGGGGGCAAGGCCAGCGAGGCGGCGCTCCGCACCGGCAGGCGCATCCTTGACGAGGGCCATGTGCTCGCCATCTACCCCGAGGGCACCCGCTCCCACGACGGCCGTCTCTACAAGGGCAAGACCGGGGTGGCCCGCCTGGCGCTGGAGTCGCGCGTGCCGGTCATCCCGTGGGCGATGGTCAACACCTTCGAGATGATGCCTCCCGGCCGCATCCTGCCCAAGCTGGGCATCCGTCCCGGTGTGAAGTTCGGCAAGCCACTGGACTTCACCCGCTACTACGGGATGGAGGAGGACCGCCTCGTGCTGCGCGCCGTCACCGACGAGATCATGTACGCGCTGATGGAGCTCTCCGGCCAGGAGTACGTCGACAGGTACGCCGCGAGTGCCAAGGCCGAGGCCGCCCGCGCCGCCAAGGAGGCCATCGTTCAGGCGCGCGAGCGCACCTGAACGTCCCGGGCGGCCGGCCAGGCGGAGATCAGCGGGTCGACTCGCGGACGATCAGCTCGGGCTGGAACATGACCTGCTGGTGGGCGTGGGACTCCGGGTTGTCGCACTCGTCGAGCAGCAGTTCGGTGGCCACCCTGCCGAGCCGGTGGGTCGGCTGCCGGATCGAGCTGAGCGAGACCGCCGACGCCGAGGCGAAGTCGATGTCGTCGTAACCGATGAGCAGGATGTCCTGGGGGACCCGCACGCCCGCGTGGAGCAGCCCCCGCAGCATGCCGAGGGCCAGCAGATCGTTCGCGCAGAACACGGCGTCCGGCAGCCGCCCCTCGGCGACGAGCTTTTCCGCGGCCTGCTGCCCGGATTTGGCGTTCATCGCGTTCATCGCGACCTCCTCCAGCGTCTGCCCGGGGTCGCGACCCGTCGCGGCCAGCGCCCGCTCGGCGCCGGTCAGGCGGTCGGAGCACTGGCGGATGGTGAGGGGGCCGGTGACGTAGGCGATCCGGTCGGCCCCGGCGGCCAGCAGGTGGGAGACCGCGAGGAAGCCGCCGGTGATGTCGTTGACCGCCACCGAGCACTGGTCGGCGCGCTCGGCGGGGTGATCCACCAGGACCACGTTGATGCCGCGCTCCCTGAGCTGGTCGAGCTTGGCCAGGTTCCCCCCGGCGGGGGTGATGAGCACCCCGCGGACCCGCTGCTCGGCGAAGACCAGCAGGTTGCGCTCCTCCTTGAGCCTGTCGCCCGAGGAGTTGCCCAGGATCACCGCGTACCCGCGCTCGCTGGCCACCTCCTCGACCCCGGCGGCCACATCCGTGAAGAAGGGGTTGCCGATGTCGATGACCGAGAGGCCGACGGTGCGGCTGTGCCCGGCCCGCAGACTGGAGGCGGAGCCGTGCCGGACGAACCCCAGCTCACGAATGGCCTCCTCGACCCGGGAGCGGGTGGACTCGGCGACCTTCTCCGGGCGGTTGAGCACGTTGGAGACCGTTCCCGGGGAGACTCCGGCCCGCGCGGCCACTTCCTTGATGCTCACCGAACTCATGTGCACTGATTAAAACGTAATAACGGGGCAAGTGCCAGTGAAGTCACCATCTACGGCCTACCTCCGGCTTTTAAATAAAACGTTTTGCTCCATATCGGGCGGTCAGCCTGTCAGCAGTTTCCTGGCGATCCTGAGCTGCTCGGCGATCTGGTCGGACTCGCCCCCCTCGTGGCCGTTGAAGGCCCACACCCGGATGTCCTTGTCGCCAGCGTAGTGGTTGTAGGCGGCGAAGACCGTGGAGGCGGGGGTGATGCCGTCGCGCAGGCCGACGGAGAAGAGCGCGGGCGTGGTGTTGCGGGCGGCGAAGTTCATGCCGTCGAAGTGGTCGAGGGTGGCGAAGACCTGGTCGACCCGGTGGCGGTTGGACTTGAGGAAGCGGCCGAGTTCGGCGTAGGGGTCCTCGTCGGTGATCTCGGCGGCGCGGCGGATGTGCGACATGAACGGCACGTCGATGAAGGCGAACAGCAGGCCGGGTACCAGCGCGCTCACCGCCATCGCGAGGCCGCCGCCCTGGCTGCCGCCGGAGACGACGATGCGCGAGGCGTCCACCAGCGGGTGCGCGCGGGCGGCCTCGACCGCCCTGACCCCGTCGGTGTAGAGGCGCCGGAAGTAGTAGTCGTCGGGGTCGGACACGCCCTGGGTGAGCTTGCCGCTGCTCTGCGCCCCGGTGCCTCCCACCGGGTCGGGTGTGTCACCGGGCCGCCAGCCGCCGCCCTGCCCGCGGGAGTCCATGACGAGGACCGCCCATCCGGCCGCGGGCCAGGTGAGCCAGTCGTGCGGCAGCCCCCGGCCGCCGTTGTAGCCGATGTACTGCACCACACACGGCAGCGGCTCCTCGGCCGCGGCGGGCAGCAGCAGCCAGCCCTTGATCTCCTGACCGCCGAAGCCCGCGTAGCCGACGTCGAAACAGCGGACCAGGGCCAGGTCCGTCTCCACCTCGGTGAAGACGGCGTTCAGGTCGTGCTCGCGGGTCTCGGCAAGCGTCCTCGCCCAGAAGGCGTCGAACCCGCCGGGTTCCCGGCGCTCGGGCCGGTACTGCCTGAGCCGGTCGAGGGGCATGTCGACGAACAAGAGACCTCCCGGGGGCGGAACGCGCTCCGACGCGCTCTGGGCGCCGGCCGATCACTACCGTAGGCCGTCGCGCTGACCGGGAGTAGTGCGCGGTTCCGGCCCGGCCGCCGAGGTCCCGCCGGCGAGGTGACGGCGGGACCTCACCCGGTCAGGTCAGGTGGGCGCGGATCTGGCGGATGTGCTCCGGCGTGGTGCGGCAGCAGCCGCCGACGAAGGCGGAACCCGCCGCGTTCCACCCGGCCGCCGCCTCGCCGAACTCCACCGGGTCGGCCAGCCCGAGCCAGCGGTGGTTCGCCGAGTCCCAGACCTCGCCGGAGTTGGGGTAGACCATGGTGGGCTTGCCCTTGATCTGGGAGATCAGGTTGAGCACGTGGCGCGGTGCCGTGCAGTTGACGCCGATCGCGATCACCTGGGGGTTGCCGGCGAACAGGCGGGCCGCGGTCCGCAGCGGGGTGCCGTCGTTGATGTGCTCGCCGTCGCGGCAGGAGAAGCTCACCCACGCCCGCATCCCCGGCGTCTCGGCCAGCAGCCGCCGGAGCGCCCTCGCCTCGGGGTAGGAGGGGATGGTCTCGCAGGCCAGCAGGTCGGCCTCGCTGTCGGCCAGGATGTGCCAGCGGTCGCGGTGCCAGTCGGTCAGGCCGTCCTCGTCGAGGTCGTACTTCCCGGTGTACTCGGCGCCGTTGGCCAGGTAGGCGCCGTACGGCCCGACGCTGGCGGCCACGGTGCCGGAGCCGTGGGTGTCCCTGGCCTGGGCGGCGAGGTGCACGGAGAGCAGGATCAGATCCTCGGCCTCGGCGGCGCTCAGTCCCCGCCGCAGGAACGCCGGTATGCTCGCCTGATAACTCGCCGTTATCGCCACCTCGGCACCGGCGGTGAAGTAGTCGAGATGCGCCTGCCGGATCACGGAGGGGTTCTCCAGCAGGAGCTTCGCCGACCAGAGGTCGTCTCGCAGGTCCGCGCCCAGCTCCTCCAAATGGGTGGCCAGGCCGCCGTCCAGAATCACCATTCCGCTACTTTATGTGGAGCCGCGAGGCCGGGGAGCCCGCTGTCCCGTACCGGCCCCGCCGGGCCGTGCCCGTAATGCCGGGAGTCGCGGCCCCGGGTGTCCCGCGCCGGAGAACGCCACGGGCGGCGGAACCCGGCGGACACCTGCTCCGGGCCCGGTCGTCCGGTGGTCCGACCGGGCCCGGAGGAGATCATCGCTTCCAGAACGGGCGGCGCCCGCCGGTGTCCACCAGGGCCTCCAGCACCTCCACGGCCCGCTGCCACAGGGCGTCCACGTCCCCGCCGGCCCGCAGCTCCTCGGCCAGGGCCGCCAGCTGCGGGTGGCCGCCGAGGTAGACCACCAGGGCCGCGAGGCGGCTTCCCAGGTCCTCCAGCACGCGCAGCCGTTCGGCGGCGGGCAGCGACGCGGCGGCGCGCAGCCGCTTCAGCTCCTCGGCGAGCAGTTCCCTCGGCGGCTGCTGCGGGCTGCCCTGCGGCTCGGGGGCCGGCACCGGGCGGGGCAGCATCCGGGCGCGGTCGTCAAAGCCACCGGCCGCCGCCTCCTGCGGCAGGCCGCCGCCGATCGCGCTCGCCGCGAACTTCGGCACGGCACCGGGAGCGGCCATCCCGGGCGGCCCCATGGGCCGCCCCATGGGCGGCCTGGGAGCCGCGCTCGGGGTGGCCATCGAGGTCAGCATCATCGGCGCCGCCGCGACGACGGGGCTCTCCCAGCCGCTAGGCAGCTCCACCGGCTGGATCACCCGGTGCCCGGGACCGCCCTCGGCGACCACCTGCGTGTCGACCGCGACGAAGGCGGTGAACCGGCAGAGCACCCCGTACCTGAGCGAGGTCTCCACGATCTCGGCCTCCAGCGACCGGTCGCCGATCGCGTAGCGGTCCTCCAGGGTCCGCAGCCGCTCCCGCGCCCAGATCGCCCGTAGCGCCGGGTTGTCCACCGTCGCCGAGGCGACCCGCCGCTCCCACGGCAGGCCCGCGGCGTCCAGGCCCCGTACGGTCAGCGCCCCGGTGGCGGCGCCACGGTAGCGGCCGAGGACGGTGAACGGGACGCCGGGGTAGATCGAGCCGACGTGGCCGACCGTCTCGGTGATCAGGTCGAGCCCGTCGGAGTGCAGGGCCAGGTCGGTGACCAGCGGGGCGCCGATCCTGCGATGGATGTGCTCCATCGCCTCGTCAAGCCGGTCCTCGGACTCGACCAGCTCGCACCGGCCCCCGCCCAGCCCGGCGAGCCTGCCCAGGAACCCGGCGTTGACCGCCCTGTCGATGCCGACCGTGTGCACCCGCACACCGGCCAGCCGGGATCCGGTCCGCTTCAGGATCTGGTCCTCGTTGCCCACCTGCCCGTCGGTGACCAGCACCAGCACCCGGTCCCTGGCGGAGTCGGCGAGCAGCGCGGCGGCCTGCTCAAGCGGGGCCAGCATCTCGGTGCCGCCGCGCGCCTCCAGCCTGGCCAGATGCTCCACGGCCCGGTAGCGGTTGCGGTCGGACGCCGCACAGAGCCCCTCGCCGAGCCCGTCCGGCTGCTCCACGACGGTGTCGAAGGAGAGCACCGCGAACCGGTCGCGTGAGGTGAGCGTGTCGACGATGCGGGCGGCGGCGCGCCGGGCGGCCACCATCTTCCAGCCGGTCATGCTGCCCGAGCGGTCGAGCACCAGCACCACGTCCTTGGCCCTGGCTCCGGCGGGTGCCGCCTCGGGGACGACGGTCAGCGTGAACGTGCCCTCGCCGTTCTCGTCGTCGGGGGCCAGCGCCAGGGAGGTGGAGGCATCTGCGGCCAGACGCAGGATGAAGTCGCGGTCCAGCCGCTCGCCCGGCTGGAGGCGGATCGTGCCGCCCTCCTGGAGAGTCACGTGCAGGCTGGAGCGGATCTCGCGCAACTCCAGCCCCGCCGGGTCGACGGAGACGGCCAGCGAGAGCCGTACCGGGTTGGGGAAGCCGGGCAGCAGCACCGGCGGGGTGATCCGGGAGGCGTCGGGGACCGCGTCGGTGTCCGGGGTCCACCCGTCGCCCGCCCGCTCGCCGTCCAGCGGGGTGCCGGGGATGTAGCGGGGGGCGACGACCAGCGGGAAGCGGAAGGTGGCCGCGCCGTCCTCGTACGGGAGCGGCTGGTTCAGCGTGAGATGGACGGTGACCCGCTCGCCGGGCACGATGTTGCCGACCCTGATGGTGAAGACGTCGGGGCGGTCCTCCTCGGCGATCGCGGCCCGCTTGCCCTGGGCGATCGCCTGGTCGTAGTCGGCCCTGGCCTGGCCGCGCTCCTTGAGCACGCCCTCGATGACCCGTCCGTCGGCCTCCATCCTGAAGGCGGTCACGGCGGCGCGGTCGGGCAGCGGGAAGACGTACGTCGCCTCCAGTGCCACGTCGTGCGGGTTGTGGAAGCCCTGGACCAGCTCGATGTCGGCCAGCAGGCCGGTCACGGCGGCGGTCACGTCCACGCTCTCCAGCGGCAGGTTGCCGCGCTCGGTGGTGAGCGTCCCCAGCCCGGCGTCCGGGACGGGCGAGCACTCCTCCGGTGACAGTGTTGCGATCGAGGTAATCATGGTTGCGTTCCTTCCGGAGGTGTGAGGCCGCGTTCGCGCAGGAGCGACAGGAGCTCCTGTGACGCGGCGGCGATCTCGGCGAGGTCGTCGGGTGAGGGGGGGCGTCCGCCGCCGCCGTCGAGCAGCAGCGTCACGCCGTCCGTCAGGCGTACGCCGTGCACGATCACGGCGGGATGGGGGGCCACTGCGGGTACGCCCGCCCGGGGCGTGGGCCGGTGGGACGGGGCCGAGCCGTGCGCGGCCTGATCGGGTGAGGCCTGGCCGGAGGGTGCCGGGTGGGACGCGGCCTGGCCGGGGGGAAGCGTGGCCCCGCCGGACGAGGCCGGAAGGGGCGGGGTGCTGGAGGGGGCAGGTTTCGGTGGTGGCGCGGGTTTCTGCGGTGGTGTGAGGCCGGTCTCCGCCGGGGCCGAGGACGGCTCGGCCCAGAAGCGCGGGCGTGCCGTCCTGGGGGAGACCGTCTCGATGGCGTGCTCCGGCGACCGCTCGGGGATGCGGGCGATCGACTCCAGGGTCTGGTCGGTGGCTCCGGTCAGCTCGGCCTGGATCTCGGCGATGGTCCGGCCGTCGGCCTGGCGCCGCTTGACCGCGATGAGCTGGAGCAGGTGGCGCCTGCCGTACAGGGCCACCCGGCCGCGTCGGGCCAAGGGGGGATCGAGCAGGCCGATCGTGGCGTACCACCGGATGAGCCGCTCGTTGGGCACGTCCCTGACCCGCCCGTTGAGCTGGGCGGTGGGGGCCAGCGCCGCGGACGCCCGCTCAGCCAGTTCACCGATGGTCCATTCCATATGTCGATAATGACACTGTCATCATGACACTGTCAATCTAAGAGGCTGGATAGGGATGCGGATAGATGGGTACGGACATTCCGTAGCAAACGGGAAACCGAGCTCGAAACAGGGGGAAAATTCCATGTCCTCGATCACCAGTCCACTCAAGCCAGAAGACAAGAAGGTCGTCGGCCAGGCGCTCCAGGGGGCGCTCGTCGACCTGCTCGATCTGTCGCTCCTGACCAAGCAGGCCCACTGGAACGTGATCGGCCATAACTTCCGCACACTGCACCTGCAGCTCGACAAGATCGTCTCGTCTGCCAGGAAGCACGCGGACACCGTCGCCGAGCGCGCGGTCGCCATGGGGTGCAACCCCGACGGCCGGTCCACCACGGTCGCGAACCACACCGAGGTGCCGCAGCTGGAGGCGGGCTACATCAACGACGGCAAGGTCGTCGCCGCCATGACGGACATTCTCGGGTCCATCATCCGCCGGATGCGCGAGCGGATCGCCGCCACCGAGAAGCCCGACCTGGTGACCCAGGACCTCCTGATCGAGATCACTCAGGACCTGGAGAAGCACCACTGGATGATCGAGGCCCAGCGCTAGATCGTCTCGCCAAGGCGCTCCGGCCCGTGGGCCGGGGCGCCTTTTTTGGCCGAGAGACTCCCGGGAGTGTGACGGTTCTACCGGAGGCGGGGCCGTTTGCCGGCACCTGTTTCGCGGGGGACGAGAGTGGCGAAGGCGCCTGAAGAACGTGAAAACCCATGGTTTCCCTGTCCCGGCAGGGAAACCACGGGCGAGGTGATGCCGATCAGATGCAGTTCACCAGATATGCGGCCTTCTTGACCGGCTTGTTATGGTTCAGTACATCGATGGCGACCGTTCCGCTGGTCTTCGAATCCCGGTACCAGTGAGCGGACTGGAGGCTGAGGACTCCGCTGGATCCGACCGTGAACGTGGTGGTGTCACCCGGCTTCCCGTCGATGACCCACCGGTAGCTGACCTCCGTGCCCGGAGCCGCATAGAGGTTTGCCCACGCGGTCGGGTACGGCGCGGCGTCGCAGTCGCCGTAGTAGGCCACCGAGGTCAACTCGCCGATGCGGACCGTGCCCGGCGTCGGGTTCTTCGGCACACAGGTCCAGGAGTAGGTCTGCTGGGTGAACGGCTTGTTGTGGTTGAGCACCTCAAGCCGTACGGTGCCGCTTCCGCTGCTCAGTGTGGACTTGTTCCAGAAATAGCCGATCGTCTGGGTGACGCCGGGTTTGAGCACCTCGCTCAGGACCGGCCCCGGCTCGCCGTCGGCCACCAGACGGTACCTGACCTCGGTCTCCCGGTCCGTCGTGAACAGTGCCTCCGCGCTCAGGGTGAAGACGTCGCAGTCGCCCTCGTAGAGCGGCACGGTCATGTAGCGGAAGGTCAGATTGGCGTCGTTGGGCCCTTCGTCGCAGGTGAAGGTGTACGAGCGCTCGTCAGGCTGGGAGGGGCCGCCCTCGACCATGAGGCCGACCTTGTGCGGGCCGTTCCCGGCGGTACCGAGGGTCCAGGAGGCGGAGACGTCCTGGGAACGGGCCTGGGTGGAGGCGGGGAAGTCCAGCACCTGCTGCTGCCAGGCGGCGCCGTCCACGAGCCACCAGTACGTGACCTGCTGTGCGGCTCCGGCGGGGAGCGTGACCTGCCCGGCGGCCCGGTACGCGACCGGCTCCACGCAGGTGCCCTTGTAGTCGCCCGGGGTGAGCTCCACGATCTGCCGTCCCGGCGTCAGCGGAGGCTGCGTGGGCGTGGACGTCGGGGTGGACGTGGGCGTCGACGTCGGGGTGGGCGCCGGGCCGGCCTTGCAGGTCACCGTGTAGTCGGCGCGGCCGGAGTCGTGTCCGCCGGGGGTGAGGATGCGGACGGCCTTCCAGCCGCCGGTGGAACTGCCCACGCTCATCGGCAGCGTGACCTGGCGGATGCGCGACCCGCCGGCGGCGAAGTACAGCGACTCCGGCCGTCCTTCGCCGGTGATGCTGTCGATCCACTGGTAATCGACGGTGGCCGGGGTGCGCGAGACCTGGATGGTCGCGGTGAACAGCACCGTCGCCGGGCAGACGCCGGTGTAGTCGGCCGGGCTGACGTCCACGTCCGCCGCCGACTTCAGGGCCCGGCCGGGCTGGGCGGGCAGCGGGTGGGAGACGTCCCACACCTGCGCGGGACCGGCACAGGCGACGCTGAACCGCGCCTTGCCCGACAGTCCCTTCTTGCCCAGGATCTCGACGGCCTGCCAGCCGGTGGTGTCGCGGTCGAAGGTCTGCCGGTCTCGCACGACCACCTTGCGCGAGCCGTTGACGCGGAAGCTCTTGACGACGCTCTTGCTGCCGTCACCACGCACCCACCTGTAACGGACGGAGCCCTTGCCCTTGGCCGTCACCACCGCGGAGAATCCCACCGTGGTCGGACAGGCGCCCGACTGCTTGGCGGGGCTCGCCTTCACCTGGGCCACGGCGGTCTTGAGCGCCGGGGCGGACGACGGGGCGGACGATGGGGCGGCGTACGAGGGGGTGGCGGCCAGCAGCCCGCCGAGCACCACCGTGCTCAGCAGCAACGCTGTCCTCTTCATCAGGTTCCCTTTCTTCTTTGCGAAAGATTTCCATGATCAATGTCTCTACTTGGGAATCAGTTGGGTTTTAGTTGTAGTCCGGCCACGGCATCGGCCGGCCTGACCGCCGAACTCGCCGATGACGGCACCGAGTCGACCGGTGCGCCCGCTGGGTGAGACGCGGAAACGTTCACGGCCGGCTGGTCCCTGGTGGTCGAGCCGGCCGCCGCTCTCATCTGTCACCGTCGCCTCGCCAAAGGAGAGACGGACGTCAGGATCAGGCCTGGCCGCTGAGCCGGGCGTAGGCGGCGGGCGGCATGCCGACCGCGGCGGTGAAGTCGCGGGTCAGGTGGGCCTGGTCGGCGTAGCCGAGCTCGGCGGCCAGCGTGGCGAGGTCGAGGCCCTGGTAGACCCGCTCCGCGGCCTCGTGCAGCCGGAAGCGGCGGATCACCCACTTGGGGCCGATGCCGACATAGTCCCGGAACAGCCGCTGCAGCGAGCGCACCGACCGCCCCGATCTGGCGGCCAGCTCGTCGACCCTGGTCACGGACACGTCGTTCGCCACCATCGTCACCAGCGCCGCGACCTCTTCCGTCAGCGGATCCTGATTCGGCCTCAGACTCAGCAGGAACGTCTCGGTGAGCGCGATGGCGGCCCGGGTGTCGGGCTCGGCCAGGACCTGCTCGCCCAGGGTCACGCCCGCTGCGCCGTACATCTCGCCGATCTCCACGAAGCGGCCGGTCAGCTGGGACACCGGGCCGCCGAGGAACGGCCGGAAGCCGCCGGGGCGGAAGCGCGTGCCGAGCACGCGGCCGCTGCCCCGCATCGTGTAGGAGAACCCGCCCTTGATCACTCCCGCGATCCGATGGAAGTCCGCGGTGATCGTCATGTTCACGGTGGGGTGCGAGACGATGCGCTGTTCGTACGGCTCGGCGAGGTCGGTCCAGGTGACGACCCAGAAGTAATCCACATACGCCGAGATTTCGGGCGATGGCGCCTGGCGGGCGAAATCGAAGGTGCTGAGCCCTGTGTACGGGTCGACCCAGCCGCGCTGTCGCGTTTCTACAAGCCGCGCCTCAGGTAGACGGGGCATGATGGCTGCCATGGACGACATGATGCCGCTGATGACGCACGCCACCGAACGGACCGCGGGATTGGTGCGCGCGGTACGGCAGGAGCAGCTCGGGTCCTCGACGCCATGCGCGAAGTTCGACGTCAAGGACCTGATCAACCACCTCGAGTGGGTGGCGGAGATGTTCGAGTCGCTGGGGCGCAAGGGGCCGAACGTCGAGCAGGGACCTTACGCGGGCGACTTCCCCGAGCGGGCGGAGCACATGCTGGCCGCCTGGTCGCGGCCCGAGGCATGGGAGGGGACCAGTCCCGGCATGGGCCTGCCGATGACCACGCTGGCCCACATGTACCTCGTCGACATGGTCGTGCACGGCTGGGACCTGGCCAGGGCCACCGGTCAGGAGTACGAGCCGGACCCCGAGGCCGTCTCTCGGGCGCTGCACTTCGCCGACCAGATGGCGGAGACGGGCAGGCAGCGCGGTGCCTTCGGGCCGCCGGTGGCGGTGCCGGACGACGCCCCGCGATTCGACCGCCTGCTCGGCGTCATCGGCCGGGACCCAGCCTGGACGCCGTGATCCGCTCCAGCCCTTTAAGACGGCTCCCGGCACGGTGTCTCGTGCCGGGAGCCGATGCCTGTGCACACTTCCGTGAGATCTACGGGGTGGATTCCCGCACGCCGCCGTCGCCGAACCAGACCAGGTCGGAGTGGAGTCGCCGGGCGGCGCTGCGGGCGCTCGTCCACAGGCCGAACCCGCGGCCGTTCGCGCCGACGGTCGTCACCGTGCCGCCCGGCAGCGCCATCCCGTAGGCCACCACCACCGCGTCGACCTCTTCGCCCTCCTCTCCGAACTCCTGGATCAGCGCGAACAGGCGCGGCGACCCGCCGGTCAGGGCGTACGTTGCTTCGCGGACCTGTGCCGGATCCGCGTTGCCGGTGAGGCGTTCGCCGAAGTCCGGATCATGGCAGGCGGATGGTCGACCGAGGTCAGAGCGATGTTCCATGACAGGTGCTCTCTTCCTGCTGATGCCGCTGAAGGTGGTTTGACGGGGCGATTTCGGCCGGTTTTGTGTCGGTTCGCTGGGGAGCCTCTCTGCGTCAGAGGTGAGCTGGCTCCTGCTGTTCTCCGGCCCGCTTCAGCTCTATAGTGTTCTAGAGCACCAATGAAGTCAACGACTGATTTAGAGTGCACTAGAACAGGAGGCTCCCGATGGCTGACAACCCGCAGGCAATGGCTCCGTACAAGCGGATCGCCGCTCAGATCAGGGCCAGGATCGAGAGCGGGGAGATCCGGCCGGGCGATCGCATCCCGTCGGTGCGGGAGATCATGCGCGACGAGGGAGTGTCCACCGCGACCGCCACCCGGGTCGCGGCCGTGCTGAGGGCGGAGGGCTACGCGGAGTCGGTGCCGGGAGTCGGAACCCTGGCCTGCCTGCCGAAGAAGGTCACGGCAGGTTCCGATCGCCTGCGAATGCTGAGGGCGACCGGGAACGGATATCGCTCAGGTGAGCGGGCCGAGATCCTGAGCGCCGGAATCGTCCCGGCATCCGAGGAGATCGCGGATGCGCTGGGAGTCGAGCCAGGGACCTCCGTCGTTCGGCGGCGCCGTGCGTATCACGACGACAGGGGTGCCGTCGTGGTGTCCACCTCGTGGCTTCCCGGTGAGCTGGGCGAGGCGGCGTCCGAACTGCTGGTCGCGGAGCCGCTCCCTCAGATGACCTTCGGGCTGGTCGAGGACCGAACCGGCCGAAGGGCCGTCCGGCGCCGTGACGTCGTCGCCATCAAGCCGGTTCCCGAGGACATCGCCTCGGTGTTCGGCGTGCAGAACGGTCTGCCGGTGCTCACCATGACCAACCTCTACTGGGACCAGTACGGTGACGTGACCGAGTACGCCGTGGATTTCCTCGCTCCTGAGCGCGAGCTCTCGGCTGACCATGACCTGGAATAGTCCCGCACTTCATCGCTGACGCAGGTGGTCCGAGAGGCACGTGCCGAGTCGCGGGTGAGCCGGTCGGTGGCTGCGAACCCCTGCTCGGTGCGGGCACAGGTGGGGCGGCCGCCGTGCCGCTGCTGTCTGTCGCGCACCGACAGAGTGAATACGAGCCGGGTATGGCAAACGGCAGAGCCGGTGGTCACCACCAGTAGGTGGGGTAGCGCGGTGTCACTCCGCTGCGTCCGATGAGCATGCCGACGAGCACCAGGACGACGGTCGCGGCGACGAGTATCGGCAGGAACGGCACCAGGGGCTGCTGCTGGGCGACCACGACCGTCGCGGTGGCGGCGGCGGGCGAGTGCGGCGTACGAGTCAGGGCCGTGACCCCGAGGGCCAGACCGCCGGCGACGGCGGCGGCCCAGACGGAAGAGCCGGCGACGGCCAGTACGGCGAATCCGGTGAGCGCCGCCAGCAACTGACCGCCGATCACGCTGCGCGGTTGCGCCAGCGGCAGGGTCGGCGCGCCGAAGACCAGGGCGGCGCTGGCGACGAGCGGGGGCATCAGCCAGACCTGGTCCAGCACGGTGCCGAACGCGACCAGGGTGACCAGGGCGATCGTGGCGCCCGCGGTGAAGACGGCGATGGCCGCCGTCTTCGGCCGGGCGGGTGCGCGGCTCCTGAGGCCCCGCCAGGCGTCCGTCGCGGTGGTCTCGTCGGACATCCCGGCTTTCCCGCTCGTCGGCGAGACGAAGGCCGTCTTCTCGTCGTCCTTGCCGAAGGCAACCGGGTACGCCACATAGGCGGTCCGCCCGGGCCGCGACGGCTCCACCCGGGTCTCCGGATCCGGTGTGGCCTTCAGGTGCGTCCTGCCTCCCGGCGAGATCTCCTTCGTGTCCCCGATGGCCTGCGGAGCGAGCCGCGCGGTCGCCAGGACCTCTTCCGGTCCGGACGCCTGCGGCAGGAACGGCGTCGTCCACCTGCGCATCCGGCCGGCCGGGAAGAAGTTGCGAACCCCCATGGAAAATCTCCTGCGATCTCGGTGCCGATGCCAAAAGTCGCAGAAGGTACTTGTGCCTTACTTGGAGGTCAGCGCAAGCGCCTGCCCACCGGGCAAACGTTGGCTGATACGGCACTACGGCGGTTTGTCAGGGCGGGGTGTAGAGGTTTGCGGGGGCGTCCTGCGGCGAGGGCTGTGACCAGGGCGTGGAGTTCAGCGGACAGGGGGCCTGCCCGACCGGTCGCGCCGCCGGCGTCGCAGCAGTGCGCAGGGGGGCGGCCGACCGCAGATCGCGCGAACGCCGCCGGGGCTTCAACCCCTACTGCGGATTCAAGAGACAGGCTCTGGCAGAGACAGCCGGTAGTAGACCTCCTCTACCGGCGGAAGGGGAGCCGACAGGAGCTGGACATGGCCGGACGGGACGAAGCCGAAACGCTCATAGAAGCGCCGGGCCTGGGTATTGTCGGCCGCCACCCACAGGCCGATCTCCCTGTGTCCGTCAGCGCGGAGCTGATTCGCGGCGGCCGTCATGAGCGCGTGGCCGAGACCGTTGGACTGCGCCTCGGGCAGCACATAGATGGCGAAGACCTCGCCGCCGCCGATGCGCTCGTCACGGCAACGGCCGAGGTTGACGAAGCCAACGATCCTGCCGCCGATCTCGCCCACCAGAAGCGGTGTGCGTCCCTCGGCCAAGGCATTGGCGAGCGCCTCCTCCATGCGTGCTACCGCGTTCGGCTCGACCTTGAGCGCGTCGAGGTAGTCGTCGGGCATGATCCCGCGATAGGCGGCCTTCCACGTGGTCACACGCACGTACTCGCGGGCTTCGATGTCCTCGGGCACGCCTGGGCGGATTTTGTGCGTCACGCGCACATGATGTCTGCTTGCCCGGCCACGATCATCCGAATATCGCGAGCCTCTCAGGAGCAGTCGCTGTCCTGTAGCCGATCTGGATGGGTTTCGGGCCGCAGCTTATAGCCATTGGCCAGGAGGAAGGCGCGCCGGTACGAGAGCGCGCCGGGTTTCGTGCCGCAGTGCAGCCCGGTGAGCTGGAACGGCCTTCCCCGGTCCTTGATCAGGATGCGTTTCTTCTCGTTGGCGATGAGGTAGTCCACCTGGAGATAGAAGGTGGAGTGGTGACGTTTCTCGTTCAGCCGGACGATCAGCGTTTTCTGTTTGCCGTCGGGGAGCGAGATCACCTGCTTCTCGAAGTACGGCTCGCCCTCGGTTCCGTCACCGAACGGGTTCCCGGCCACCACTTCCCGGGCCACCGGGATGGGTTCGTGGAGGTTGATCACCATGCGGGCTATCGGCGTGCCCCCCTGCGACGGCACGCTGAACAAGGTGCCGCCCAGCCCGGCCGACCTTTTGAGGATCACCGGCCGGATGTCGACGATCCGGATCTCTCTTTTCCGCCGCCCCTCGAAATTGATCCGCAGGGTGAGCTTGCCGAGATTGACGCCCCCCATCGCCCGCAGCCGATCGTTCAGTTCGGAGGACACCGCACCGTTCTGCCGATTCATGATTTTCAGCAGCGAGGCGTCCGGTAGCACGACGTCGGCGAAGGCCATGGATCTGCCCTCGTCCTCTCCGTAGATCGTCTCCACGTGATAGTCGAGGTCGTCGTCCCCTCTGATCTCTGCACGGACCTCGTCCTTCAGGGCGGCGTCATCGACCAGTTCGGGCCACAACCACCCCAGGCCGGCCAGCGCCACACCACCGACGACCGTGGCGACCACACCGCCGATCCAGACCGCCGGCTTGGTGTACCACTTCTCCTTTGTGTCCTCTTTGGGGGGATTCTCCTTTGCTGGGGCCGCCGGGTCTTTCGCGCGATTCCGGGCTGCCTTCTTCTTTCTCGCCATCACCCACCGCCCCTCGCCGGACGCGGCAGAGCGGCCCGGATCGGCTACGCCCGCAACGCTAGGTAGGTCGGCCGCCGCCCATCGCCAACATCATCAGACCGTTATAAGTCCTGACGAACATCATGAATTCTCATCGGATATTCGGCGCTCAAAGGAGATAGCGGGCCAGATCGGCGATGGGGTGGGGGCGGGAGAGCAGGTCGCGGAGGGACTCCAGGTGGGGGGAGTCGTGGCTGGTGAGGCCGGTCTCGTGGACGATCCGCTCCCAGGCCGGATCGTCGCTCGCGGCGGCCTCCAGACGGCGCAGGATGCTCACCCCGTCGATCTCCCTGGCCAGCAGGGTCAGCAGGTGCGGCCACTGGACGGCCAGCGCGGCGAGCTTGGCGACCTCGCCGTCCGAGGCGGGGGCCGCCCCGGCGAGGGCGCGGCGGTAGGTCAGGAACGAGTAGAAGCGGAAGACGTTCACGTACCGCTTGATCTCGCGTGGGTTGAAGAAGGTCAGCGCGGGGAGCACGAACTCGATCGCCAGATAGGCGTTCTCGTCGCTGTAGAGGTCGTCGAAGACCCGGTCGGCGGCCTCGCGGGTCGCCGCGCACAGGCCGCCGACGGCGTCCGAGCACTCGATGCCCAGGGCGTCCTGGGCCAGCCGCGCCGCCTCGTCGAGCGTCGTCGTGGTCGGGCGCAGTGCCCAGATGGCGTCCTGTAACCGGCTCACCTGGACCGGGTCCGGCGGCTCGGCCGCCCACGGGCCCGGTGCGAGCGAGCCGTCCTGCGGTGTGTGCGATCCCGTTACGTCCGTCAGCGGGGACGGTCCCAGCGCCTCCACCGGCGCCCACAGTTCCAGTCTCCGCGCGCCCGCCGGTGGTACGGATGTACGCCGCCCCTGCACGGCCGCTCCCGACCGCGTGGCGGTGCCGGACGAGCCCGGCGTGGCCGCGTCGTGCGGGAAGGGCCGTGCGGGAGGCAGGGGACCGCGCGAACGCGGTCCGGCCGGATCCGGGGGCGGGTCGAGCCGTTCCAGGGCGGCTGGGGGACCCGCCGGACGCGGTCCGGCCGGATTCGGTGTTCCTATGGCGCCCGGGTCACCCGGTCGTACGGTCTCCAGGCCGGGGAGAACGTCCGCGGGCCGGACGGTGTCGGCGACGCCGAGCAGTGCCCGTACGAAGGCGGGCAGCCGGTCGGCGTCGTCCAGCAGCGGCACGCTCAGCGGTAGCTGCACGATCTTCTCCAGGAACCGCCAGCCCAGGCCGGACCGCCCGCCGGTGGGCAGCGTCCCGGCCAGTTCCGGGTAGGCGGCCTCGACGTGCGCGACGACCACCTCCGGCTCCATGGCCAGCACGAACACGCAGTTGGGGAACTCGCCGGCGAGGAACAGGTTGATCGCCTCGATGACCTGCGCCACCGTTCCGGACGAGCAGCGGTCCAGGTCGTCCACGAACACCACCAGCGGGCGCTCCTCGGTGGCGACCAGGTCGAGGACCTGCCGCATGTCGGTCTGCACCAGGTGCAGGAAGCCGGTCTTGGACCGGTATCCGGGGGTGGTCGCGCCCTCGCCGCCCGCCCCGTCGGCCGCACCCGGGCCGAGCAGGTCGGGCTGCGTGACCAGGCCGCGGAACGCGTTGTCCGCCGACTCCCCGAAGAACCGGGCCAGCCGCAGCGCGCCCGCCCCCACCACGGCCGCCGCGCCCGCCGAGCCGACGGCCGCCGCGGCGTTCCCCAGCAGGGAGCCGAAGGCGGGCAGCAGCGCGGCGGCGGCCAGCAGCGCCCCGGTGAGGACGAGGGTGGCGACCAGGCCGAGGGCCACCGGCGCCAGGCGGGTCAGCGCCAGGTGGTAGGCGCGGCTGCGGACCGCCTCCCGGTCGATCCTGGACAGATTCAGCTCCAGCCAGAACCGCTCCCGCTCGGCGCGGGGCAGCCGCCGGGTGACCTGACTGATGATCTCGTGTGCCAGTCCGGCCCAGACCTGCTCACCGTTCTGGTACATCCACGGGTTGAACCAGACCGTGGGCCGCCAGTCCGCCCGCCGCAGGGGGAGCGGGTCCGGCTCCGCCCACCCGGCGCTCCCCCTGGGGCGCCGGCCGGTCCTGGCCAGCACCTCGGCGTTGGTCAGCGCCCGCTCCGCGCGGGAGCCGGGCAGGTGGATCGGGGCGGGATCGTCCCCGGCGGCCCCGGGGTCCAGCAGGTCCTGAATCATCCGCATCAGGGAGGTCTTGCCGGTGCCCCACGGCCCCTTGACGCCGATCGTCAGCGGGGGCCGGGTCTCGGGGTGGCGGACGAACGCGGCGATGGCCTCGGCGTAGACCCGGTGCCCGAGCTGGTCCTCGGTGGTCCACCGGTCGGCGGTGAGCCTGGCCCGGGGCCGTACCGTACGGAGCCCGGCCCGGCGGCGGCGGAGCAGCGCCGAGGTCTGCGCCCGCTCGGCCGCCGAGAGCCGCGAGTGGCCGAATCTCCGCACGTCCGGATGGACGAACGTGGTCGTCTCGCCCAGCAGGCCCCACTGCCTGAGCTCGGCGGCGTCGCCGAGGATCTCGTCGATCGGCTCGCCCTCGTCGAGCAGGGCGGCCCTGCGCAGCAGTTCCCTGGCCGGCTCGCTCAGGTGGAGTTCGTAGACCCGCCGGACGATCTCGATCCCGCAGCTGGGCGGGGCGTGATCGCCGAGCCGAGCCAGGGCGCGGGTGAAGGCGGCGTGCGGGGTGGCGGCGTCCCTCGCCGGGGTCAGGGCGACACCGGCGACGGCTCCGTAGGCGATCAGGATGGGGGTGCGGGCGGCCGAGACCGCCGTGTAGCGGGCGAGCGCGTAGGCGTGCAGGTCCCCGACGCTGATCGTCCCGTCCCCGTCGAGGTCGGCGGCCCGCGTCATCAGGCCCTCCGCGATGACGTCGGTCAGCGTGCGCACCGGGCCGGGCACCGTCTCGTCGAGCCTCAGCGTGAGGGTCAGCGCCGCCGCCGCCACCCTCGGCTCCCCGGCCACGGCGAGCTGCCTGACCGGTTCGGCGGAGCCGTCGAGGGCGCTCCAGCCGAAGTCCACGATCAGCAGCACGGCGGCCGCCAGCGACTCGCCGACCTGCCGCCCGAACGTGCCGATCATCGATCCCAGCTGTCCCGAGGTCCAGCCGCCGTCGGCGGGCAGCCGGATCAGCAGCAGGTCCCCCTCCCGCGCCGAGCGCAGCAGGTTCCACACCCGCTCGCCGTCCGCGTTCGCCCCGCCGCTGGTCTCGGCGTCGACGGTGAACCCCTCGGCGCGCAGCGCGCTCGCCAGTCGCGCGTCCGGCCGCCCGGTACCCGGCCCCGCGGCGTGCGGCCCGGTGGTGTGCGGCCCGGTGGTGGAGGTGCCGGGGGGCGGTGTCGTGGCCCGGTCGTGTGGCCGGGCCGGGTGCGGGACAGGGGCCTGGAGCGGATCGGGGGCCGAGGGCGGAGCGGGGGCCCGGGGCGGGAGCGTGTCCGGCGGGGAGTCGAGGAAGACGAGAGCTCGGCGGGTGCCCACCCGGGGCGTGGTCTCGAAGACTGGATTCGCGAACGCGAGTCCCTCGCTCAACGGTCCTCCCGATCCGACAACGGTGAAGATTCCACTGTGGACGCGTCCGGCGGGACAGATGGCGATCTTGGTGATAGGCCGACCTGGTTTGGCGGATGTTTGTCCTTCGGTTCGCGCAAAGTTTGCGCTCAAGGAGTCTCGGCGTTCATGTGAGTTCGATCGGCTTGCGGCGTACCGTGAGGGACGACGAGGAGGGGCCATGCTTCGCCGCACGTTTGTACGTACCGGAGGTCTGACCGCCGGTGCGGTTCTCGCGGGCTCGCTCTGGCAGGGGGTCGCGGGTGCCGTCGCCCCGAGCTTCGAGAGCCCCTACGGTCCGCTTGGCGAGCCCGACGCCAACGGGGTCGCGCTGCCCGAGGGGTTCACCAGCCGGATCGTCGCCCGTACCGGCCGCCGGGTCGGCGGGCTGCTCTGGCACCCGGCGCCGGACGGCGGTGCGTGCTTCCCCGACGGCGACGGCTGGATCTACGTGTCCAACTCGGAGATCCCGCTGCTCGGCGGGGCGTCGGCCATCAGGTTCGGGCCGGGCGGAGCCGTCGTCGGCGCCTACCGCATCCTGTCGGGCACCAACCTCAACTGCGCGGGTGGCCGCACCCCGTGGAACTCCTGGCTGTCGTGCGAGGAGATCTTCCGCGGCAGGGTCTTCGAGTGCGACCCCTACGGCTCGCGGGCCGCGATGCCGCGCCTCGCCATGGGCCGGTTCAAGCACGAGGCCGCGGCCTGCGACCCGGAGCGGCGGGTGGTCTACCTGACCGAGGACGAGCCCGACGGCTGCTTCTACCGGTTCCGGCCGGTCTACTGGGGTGACCTGACCTCGGGCACCCTGGAGGTGCTCTGCGCCTCCGACTCGGGCGCGGTGACCTGGCGGCGCGTGCCCGATCCCGGCGCGCTGCTGAAGGCCACCCGCGACCAGGTCGCCGGCGCCACCCGCTTCTCGGGCGGGGAGGGCTGCCACTACGCGGACGGTGTGTGCTTCTTCACCACCAAGGGTGACAACCGGGTGTGGGCCTACGACACGGAGCACGAGCACCTGGGTGTCGTCTACGACGCCGACGCCCCGCTGAACGGCGTCGACAACATCACCGGCACCCCGTCCGGGGACCTCTACGTCGCCGAGGACGGCGGTGACATGGAGATCAACCTGATCACTCCCGAGCGGGTCGTCACCCCCGTCCTGCGGATCGCGGGCCACTCCAAGTCGGAGATCACCGGACCCGCCTTCTCACCGGGCGGCGACCGCCTCTACTTCTCCTCACAGCGCGGCGCCCGCGGTGACGCCGCCGGTACCGACGGCGTCACCTACGAGGTCACCGGGCCCTTCCGCCGCTGACCGACGCGGCCTGTCTGACCACCTCGGTCAGCTCCTCACGCAACTCGGCGAAGAGCGGGTCGGTGCGAGGGTGCTCCCCGTACGGCACGGCCGAGGCGCGGTCGGAGACCACCCGGCCGGGCCTGCCGCTCAGCGCGAGCACCCGGGTGCCGAGGTAGACGGCCTCGTCCACGCTGTGGGTGATGAAGACCACGGTCGTGCCGGCCCGCCGCCACAGCTCGCGGACCTCCTCCTGCATGCGCTCCCTGGTGAAGGCGTCCAGGGCGGCGAACGGCTCGTCCATCAGCAGCAGCGCGGGGTCCGGGGCGAGCGCGCGGGCGATCGCCGCGCGCTGCTGCATGCCTCCCGACAGCTCGTACGGCCTGGCCCTGGCGACGTCGGCCAGGCCGGTCAGCTCCAGCAGTTCGGCCACCCGCTCGCGCCGCGCCGCCCTGGGCAGGCCGCGCAGCCCGAAGCCGACGTTTCCGGCGACTGACAGCCAGGGGAAGAGCCGGTGCTGCTGGAACACGAAGCCCCTGGTGGGGGCGGGCCCCGACACCGCCGCGCCGGAGGCGGTGATGGTTCCCGCCGAGGGTGCGGTGAAGCCCGCCACCAGCCGGAGCAGCGTGCTCTTGCCGCACCCCGACGGGCCCACGATCGTCACGAACTCCCCGGCGGTGATCTCCAGGTCGATCGGCCCCAGCGCGTCGACGATCCCGGCGCGTCCCCGGTAGGAGTGCGCCACCCCGGTGAGGGCGAGCGCGGTGTCCCGCGCCGCCCCCGGATCGGCCGCCGGGGCGGTCTTTCCGTCGTTGGCGGGAGCACTCTCGTGCGCGGTGCCGTTCGAGGTGGCCGGGTCCGCTCCGGGGGCGGTGGTGCCGGCGTCAGCTTCCGGCGAAGGCATCCGCGAGCTCCTGCGTGGCCAGGCCCTTCTGGAAGACCGCCGGATCGGGGACGGCGTCGATCTTCTGCTGGCCCTTGAGGAACTCGGCCGCGCTGTGCAGGTTCTCGGCGAGCTTGCCGGGAGCGTCCGGGGTGCCGAGATAGTCGGCGGAGCGCTGCTCGCTCGCGTCGAGGAGCACGAGCTGGCCGAGCTGGCGCGCGGCCTCGGCCGGGTCGAGGTTGAGCTGGCGGCCGATGGCCGCGGCGGCGGCGCCGGTGTCGCTCCTGGCCAGCTTGACCGCGCGGTCCTGCTGCTGGAGCCAGACGCTCAGCGCCTTCGGGTACTTCTTCGCGAAGTCGTCGCTCACCACCGCGAGGTCGGCGGTGAGCCTGCCCCGCTGGGCCAGCTCCCGGCTGGTGACCAGCGTCGTGCCGCCGTTCTTCTGCAGCTCGGCCAGGGTGGGCGTCCAGACGTAGGCGGCGTCGATGTCGCCGCGCTGCCAGGCGGCCTGGATGTCCGGCGGCTCCATGTCGAGGATCTTCACGTCGGACTCGGAGAGGCCGGCCTCGGTGAGCGCGGCGAGCAGGCTGTAGTGGGTGGTCGAGGCGAAGGGGGCGGCGACCCGCTTGCCCGCGAGGCCCTTGACGCCGGTCACCCCGCCCCGGGCGACGAGCGCCTCGTTGTCCCCGATCACGTCGAAGATCCACGGCACCCGGTACGGGATGTTGAGCGGCGCGGACAGGCCGCGGGTGACCGGGCTGCTGCCCGCCAGCCCGATGTCGAGCGAGCCGGCGATCATGGCGGTGTTCACGTCGCCGCCCGAGTCGAATTTGCTCCAGGTGATCTTGGTGTTCGGCAGTGCCTTCTCCAGCCACTGCTGGTCCTTGACGATCAGGTCGCCGTTGGGAATGAGCTGGTAGCCGATGCGCAGGGTCGCGGGGGAGCCGTCGGCGGCGGGCTTGGCCTCCTCCGTGCCGGACCCGCAGGCGGCCAGGACGAGGGCGGCGGCGGTCAGGGCGAGGGCTATGCGTTTCATGGGGGTCTTTCCTAGGTACGGCCGCGCCAGGGAACCAGGCGGCGGTCCAGCGTTTGCAGAAGGAAGTCGATGAGCAGACCTGACAGGCCGATGACGATGATGCCGAGCACGACCACGTCCGTCTGGTTGTAGCGCTGGGCGTCACGGACCATGCCGCCGATGCCGGGCACCCCGTTCACGGTCTCGGCGGCGACCACCGTGGTGTAGGCGACGCCCACGGCCACCCGCACCCCCGTGATGATCTCGGGCAGCGCGCTCGGCAGCACCACGCGGAGCGGCAGCTCGTGCCGGCGGGCGCCGAGCGAGCGGGCCGCGTTCAGATAGTCCTCGTGTACCCCGCGTACCGCGTCGGCGGTGGCCACCGCGACCGGCGGGAGCGCGGCCAGCAGCAGGAGCCAGATCTTGGGCTCCTCGTCGATGCCGAACCAGATCACCAGCAGGCTGAGGTAGGCCAGCGGCGGCAGGGTGCGGACGAACGTGACCAGGGGGCCGAGCAGCGCGCGCAGCGTGGGGACCATGCCGATCAGCAGCCCCAGCACGATGCCGCCGCTCACCCCGTACAGGCAGCCGAGTCCGATCCGGCGCAGGCTGGTGAGCAGGTGTTCCTGCAGGGTGTGGCCGCTCACGCCGTCGGCGGTGGTGCGCAGGAACTGGTCCCAGACCGCGACCGGCTCCGGTACGAAGACCGGTGGCCAGATCTCGGCCATGGCCACGGCCTGCCAGATCGCGACCAGTGCGACGATCGCTCCGGCCCGCAGCGCCAGGGCTCGCCAGAGGGTACGGCCGGCGCCCGGCTCGGTTCCGAGGACGCTCACGCGACGAGCGCGGGGGCCGCCAGCCGGGGAAGGACGAAGTCGCCCACCCGCCAGGCCTCCTCCAGGTGCGGCCAGCCGGACAGCACGAACTCCGACAGGCCCAGCCCGGCGTATTCGCGGAGGCGTTCGGCCACCTCCGCGTAGCTGCCGACCAGCGCGGTACCGGCGCCCTCGCGGACCAGGCCGACCCCGGCCCAGAGGTTGGGGGAGATCTCCAGGGATTCGGCGGAGCCGCCGTGCAGGTCGGCCATCCGGCGCTGTCCCACCGAGTCCATCCGGGCGAATCGCGCCTGGGCGGCGGCGATCCTGCCGGGGTCCATGCCCGAAAGCAGCCGCCTGGCGTATGCCCAGGCCTCGTCGGCGGTGTCGCGGGCGATGACGTGGAGCCGGATGCCGTACCGGAGCTCGCGACCCGCCTCGGCGGCGAGCCTCCGCATCCGGGCGACCCGCTCGGCGATCATCGCCGGGGGCTCGCCCCACATCAGGTGGACGTCCGCCCCGGTGGCGGCCACCCGCTCGGCGGCGGGGGAGGCTCCGCCGAAGTAGATGTCGGGGGTGTCGAGCAGCGGCGTGGCCAGTCCGCCGCCCGACACCCGGTAGTGGGTACCCCGGTGGTCGAACGGCTCGCCGGCCCAGGTGCGCCTGAGCACCTCGATGAACTCGCCGGTCCGTTCGTAGCGGGCGTCGTGGTCGAGGAAGTCGCCGTAGGCGCGCTGCTCCTGCGGGTCACCGCCGGTGACCACGTTGAGCAGCAGCCGCCCTCCGCTGATCTGCTGGAAGGTCTGCGCCTGCTGGGCGAGGAGCGTCGGCAGGGTGAAGCCGGGCCGGAAGGCCACCAGCAGCCTGAGCCGCTCGGTCCGCGCCGCGACCGCGCTGCACGCCACCAGCGGGTCGGGGCAGCCCGCTCCGACCGGGGTCAGCGCAGCCTCGAAACCCGCGGACTCCGCGGCCCGGGCCACCTGGGACAGGTAGCCGAGCGTCGCGGGCCGGTCCGCGGCGGCACCCGCCGCGACGGTGGTCGTGGCGGGCCTGACGTGGTGGCCGTCGCCGGTGGTCGGCAGGAACCAGTGCAAGCGCATCTTCGCCTCATACAGAGCTCATCCGGAACGGGCTGGTGCCCCCGATATTAATCACATAATACCTATCTAGAAAGAGGGAATTTAGGTCGCGCCCCCTCCGGGGTGCGGCGACCGGAAGCCGGGGCGGCCCGCGAGCGGGCTCTGGGGGTGGCGGGCGGTCGCCGGTCAGTCGCCGGGGAGCGGGCCGGCTCCGCCGCGAAGAAGACGAAGAAGAAGGGTCAGAGGTCGCGGACCCAGATCTCGTCGACGATGTCGCCGTGCTGCTCCTTCTCGACGAGCTCGAAGCCCGCCGCCCGGTAGATGCGCCTGGCGCCCAGCAGCACGTCCCTGGTCCACAGCCTCATCCGCCGGTAGCCCGCGGCCCTGGCGAAGCGCACACACTCCGCCACGAGCAGGCTGCCGATGCCCATGCCCCGCACGGACGGCTCGACCAGCAGCAACCGCAACTGGGCCGTCTCGTCGTCCTTGCGCACGCAGAAGACGCAGCCGGCCCGCTCGCCGTCCACCTCGGCGATCCAGCCCGCCTCGCGCGCCGGATCGTGATGGTCCACGTAGTCGGCCGCGACCCTGGCCACCAGCGCCTCGAAGTCCATGCCCCAGCCCTGCTCGGAGCTGTAGAGCGTGCCGTGCCGGTGGATCACCCAGCCGAGGTCGCCCGGACGCAGCGGGCGCAGGACGTAAGGAGAGCCCGTCCTCGGCTCCGCGCCGAGGATCTGCTCGATGACCGCCATGCTCGCGACCAGCCGCCCGCGGTCCTCGTCGGTCACCCCGGCCAGCAGTTCGCGCACCTCTTCGGCCGCGCGCCCGTCGAAGAGCGCGAACCTGGTCCGGCCCTCGTCGGTCAGCTCGACCACCTGCCGCCGCGCGTCGGTGGCGGACCGCTCCCGGACGACCAGTCCGTCGCCCTCGAACCCGGCGAGCATCCGGCTGAGGTATCCGGCGTCGAGCCCGAGCAGCCGCCGCAGGTCGCCGGTCTCCATGCGATCCGCCCGGTCCAGCTCGAACAGCACCCTCATCTCGGTGAGCGAGTAGGGAGTGTCCAGGATGCCCTGGTGGAGCACGCCGATGAGCCGGGTGTAGAAGCGGTTGAAGGCCCGGACCTCCGCCACGTGTCTCTCCATGCTTGACAGCATCAACGAATTCATTGACCAGGTCAACGAAATGATGAGAGATCTTTGCGGGCGGGTAACTGTGAGATCACCGGCTAACTGCGCTAACTTCGCATTTTGCCTTGGAACGGACGATGAGCTGGGGCGGCGCGTGCCGTGCCCATGGCGGGAGCATGATGGCTGAGGTCGCGTACATCGGTGGGTACACCCCGGACACCGAAGGGTCCGGGCCGGGGATCACCCTGGTGGAGCTGGGAAGCCTCGCCCGGCTCGGCGAGACGCCCGCCTCCGGGCCGTCGTTCCTCGCCGTTCACCCCGTCCTCCCGGTCCTGTACGCGGTGGGGGAGGGCGAGCGCGGTACGGTCGGCGTCTTCGCCCGCGCCGGCGACGGCACGCTGAGCCCGCTCGCGCAGCGGCCCAGCGAGGGGTCGGCCCCCTGTCATCTGGCGGTGGACCCCACCGGCACGCGCCTGGCGGTGGCCAACTACGGCGACGGCACCCTCAGCGTGCACGGCATCGACGGATCCGGCCTGCTGACCGACACGTGGATCTTCCCCTACCGCGAGGGCGCCCACGCCCACCAGGCGGTCTTCGGCCCCGACGACGTGCTGTACGTGAGCGACCTGGGGGCCGACGAGATCCGTCGCTACCTGGTCGGCGACGAGGTGGTCCCGCACCCGGAAGGACCGGTCAGGCTCGCCCCCGGCATGGGCCCCCGGCACATGGCCATGGCGGGCGGCCACTGGTACGTGGCGGGAGAGCTGGACGGCACCGTGCGCGCCTACGACGCCGAATGGCGCGAGATCCACGTCGCCCCGGCCAGCGGGAGCGGGGGGCGGAACCAGCCCTCACACCTGGAGGCCCGCGGCGGGCTCGTCTACGTCGCCAACCGGGGTCCCGACACGATCTCGGTCTTCGCCGGCCCCGAGTTGGAGCCGGTCGCGGAGGTCGCCTGCGGCGGCGCCTGGCCGAGGCACTTCGCCATCGCCGACGGCCACATGTACGTGGCCAACCAGCATTCGGACACCGTCGCCGTGCTCCCGCTGAAGGACGGCGTCCCGCGGCCCGCGGGGGAGGTCTTCGCCGTCGGCACCCCGTCCTGCGTGCTGCCGCTGCCCTGAGCCGCCGGTGAGAAGGGGGTCGGTGGTTCCGGGTGGGTATGACCTATGAGGTGGCCGGGGATTCCCGGGCCCGGAATCCCGCAGGTGACGTGCGCGACCTGTTCGGCACCGGACCTCGGGTCCGATGGAGGCGCCCATGTGTCGCTTCTCCGTCGATCGTGGGAGGCGACATATGAGGACTAGTTCTATTTGGTCTAGACCACTGGCGCATCTGACGGCAGAATGCGTTTCGTCGGTGGCGGAAATCCGTCGCCGATCGGCCCATGCCCTTTAGTCTGATCATCTTGGCTCGGACTCATAACCGGAGGATGTCATGCGTATCGGAGTGCTCACCGGGGGCGGCGACTGCCCCGGCCTGAACGCCGTTATCCGCGCTGTCGTGCGTAAGGGAGTGGGCGTCCACGGGCATGAGTTCGTCGGGTTCCGCGACGGCTGGCGGGGTCCCCTCGAGGGCGACACCATGCCGTTGGACATCGAGGCCGTACGCGGCATCCTGCCGCGCGGCGGGACGATCCTGGGCTCGTCGCGGACCAACCCGATCAAGATCGACGGCGGCGTTGAGAAGATCAAGGAGAACCTCGCGAAGGGCGGGGTCGACGCGCTGATCGCGATCGGCGGCGAGGACACCCTCGGTGTGGCCAAGCAGCTCTTCGACAAGGGGGTGAAGGTCGTCGGCGTGCCCAAGACGATCGACAACGACCTCAACGCCACCGACTACACCTTCGGCTTCGACACGGCGGTCAACATCGCCGTCGAGGCGATCGACCGCCTGCACACCACCGCCGAGTCCCACCACCGCGCGCTGATCTGCGAGGTCATGGGCCGTCACGCGGGCTGGATCGCCCTGCACGCCGGCATGGCGGGCGGTGCCAACGTCATCCTCATCCCGGAGAAGCCCTTCGACATCGACCGGGTCTGCGCCTACGTCGAGTCCCGCTTCAAGACGAAGTACGCGCCGATAATCGTGGTCGCGGAGGGCGCGCACCCGGTCGAGGGCCAGATGACGCTGCAGGCGGGCGAGCTCGACGCCTTCGGCCACGTGAGGCTCGGCGGCATCGGCGAGAACCTCGCCAGCGAGATCGAGAAGCGCACCGGCAAGGAGGCCCGTACCACGGTGCTCGGCCACATCCAGCGCGGTGGCACCCCCACGGCCTTCGACCGGGTGCTGGCCACCAGGTTCGGCCTGCAGGCCATCGACGCGGTGCAGGACGGCGACTTCGGCAAGATGGTCGCCCTCCAGGGCACCGAGATCGTGCGGGTGGGTCTCGACGAGGCCACCAAGGAGCTGAAGACCGTGCCGGCCAGCCGCTACGAGGAGGCCGAGGTCTTCTTCGGCTGAGACGTCACTGCGGCCCCTCGCGGAGAGTGGCCGTTTGCAAGCGTTCTGCAAGCGCCCGGTCCTAGCCTCCTGACTGGGCGGCCGGCCGCCTGCGATTCCCCTCCATGTACGGCTTGCGCCCTGACCAAGCGGCCCAGCGGGCGCAGGCCGTACATCATCGCTCTTGGGAGTCGAACAAAGACGGGCCCTTCGGTGCCTGAGCGGCGGGCGGGGTGACCGGCTCGTGCAGCCGGGCCTCGGCGCGGCGGTTCTCCAGCCTGGCCAGCAGGGTGGCGTCGTGGTCCAGCTCCGGCTGCGACGGCGACAGGATGACGGTGAGCAGCAGGCCGAGGGTCAGCAGGCCCAGCACGGTCAGCGTGGGCAGCATGAAGTCGATGCCCTTGGCCCCTCCGAGCGGTGCGGGTGAGAGCCGGGGGTGCACCTCGAGCGCGAACATGCCGGTGTAGTGCATGCCGCAGACCGCCAGGGCCATGATCATCGCGGCGCCGCCGGTGGCCGGCACGCCGCTGATCCGCAGGCTGAACCAGAGCGCCACGATGGACGCGGCGATCGCGATCGCGACCGAGACCCCGACCAGCACCGGATCGTAGGAGAGGTGGGCCGGCATTCTCATCGCGAACATGCCGATGTAGTGCATGCCCGCCACGCCGAGACCGGTGAGCACGCCGCCGGAGACCAGCGGCACGAACCTCTCGCCCTGGTGGGAGACCAGGAACAGGCCCGCGCCCACGACGACGACGGCCAGGGCCGCCGAGCCGATCGTCAGCGGCACGTCGTAGCGGATCTGGCCGCCGCCGACGGAGAAGCCCATCATGGCGACGAAGTGCATGACCCAGATACCGGTGCCGCCGATGGACAGTGCCCCGCCCACCAGCCAGCGGACCCGTGCCGCCCCCGCCGCCTCGCGGGCTCTGGCGGTGAGCAGGAGGCCGAGCATGCATCCGACGCTCGACATGACATAGGCCAGCACGGGGGTGAGCAGGCCGTAAGAAAAGTGATCTACGTGGGACATGTTCCAGTTTTTCGTGAGAGAGAAATCGGTGGATTATTGCAGTACGCCGCTTTCTTGTTGAGAGGTAGGGCTGGCGTGTGACGGGAATCGAGGGGCCGTTCTGGCGGGCGGTCGCGGTGTTCCGCGTCGCATCCCTTGGGTACGCGGCGGTTCTGCTCATCCGTGCCGGGGGGTACGCCCACCCGGCGATCGGCTGGCTGGTGATCGGCGTCATGGCGCTGTGGACCGCGGGGACGATCTTCGCCTACTCCGTCGAGGAGCTCCGCGGCCGGCCGCTGCTCGCCGCCGACATGCTCGTGACCGTGGGCTGCCTGCTCGCCACCCCGGCGGTGCAGGGCGCCTACCAGGAGGGCAGCCTGCCGATCACCGGCACCTGGATGGGCGGCGCGGTGCTCGCCTGGGGCGTGTACGGCGGGCGGCGGCTGGGGGCCGTGGCCGCGTTGATCGTCTCGCTGGCCGACCTGTGGCTGCACGGTGTCCCCGGAGGCGGCTTCGAGACGCTGCCGATCAACGGCACCGTCCTGCTCTTCCTCGCCGGGACCGTCGTCGGGCACGTCGCCCGGCTGGCCAAGAAGGCCGAGGAGCGCATGGAGCAGGCGATCGAACTGGAGGTCGCGGGGCGGGAGCGGGAGCGGCTCGCCCGGGGAATCCACGACTCGGTGCTCCAGGTGCTCGCGCTGGTTCAGCGGCGCGGGCAGGAGATCGGCGGCGAGGCGGCCGAGCTGGGCAGGCTCGCGGGCGAGCAGGAGGCGGCCCTGCGCGAGTTGGTCAGGCTCAGGCCGGAGGCACCCGCCGCGGGCACCGCGGACCTGTGCGCCCTGTTGCACAGGTACGGCTCGGCCACGGTCACCGTCTCGGCCCCGGCGACCCCGTTGATCCTGCCCGCGGCCACCGCGGCGGAGATGGCCGCCGCGGTCGGGGCCGCCCTGGACAACGTCGCCCGCCACTGCGGGGCGCGGGCGCCCGCGTGGGTCTTCGCCGAGAGCGATGACGGGCTGGTCACCGTGACCGTCAGGGACGAGGGGCCGGGTATGGCACCCGGACGCCTGGAGGAGGCCGCCGCCGATGGGCGGCTCGGCGTCGCGCAGTCCATCCGGGGCCGTGTCGCGGACCTTGGCGGCACGGTCAGTGTGATCTCCGCTCCCGGCCGGGGCACCGAGATCGAGATGTCGGTGCCGACCGGCTAGACCGCCTCTCGCGACCGCCACGGTGGGCGGGCCGGGCTGTCCTGGCGCTGTGCAGCAGGACGGGCACCTCCGGAGGAACGGGCCTAAGGTAGGCCAATGCGCGTGATGGTGGTGGACGACCACCCGATGTGGAGGGACGGGGTGGCCAGGGACCTGGCCGAGGCCGGATACGAGGTGGTGGCCGCGGTCGGGGAGGGGCGGCAGGCGGTCCGGGTGGCCGCGGCGGTCCGGCCCGAGCTGGTGGTGCTGGATCTGCGGCTGCCCGACCTGCCGGGGGTCGAGGTGGCCAGGAGGCTGGCCACCTCGGAGCCGCCGCCCAGGGTGCTGGTGCTGTCGGCCAGCGGCGAGCAGGAGGACGTGCTGGAGGCCATCAAGGCGGGAGCCTCCGGGTATCTCCTGAAATCCGCGAGCAAGGAGGAGTTCCTCGACGCGGTCCGGCGCACCGCGGGGGGCGACGCGGTTTTCACCCCCGGACTGGCCGGGCTCGTGCTGGGGGAGTATCGGAGGCTGGCGGCCAGGCCCGCGCCCGAGGCGACGCCCCGCCTGACCGAGCGGGAGACCGAGGTGCTCCGCCTGGTCGCCAAGGGGTTGTCCTACAAGCAGATCGCCGAGCGTCTCGTGCTCTCCCACCGGACCGTGCAGAACCACGTCCAGAACACGCTGAACAAGCTTCAGCTCCACAATCGGGTGGAACTGGCCCGCTACGCCATCGAGCAGGGCCTCGACGAGTCGTAGTCCCGACTAAAGTAACAAGGTCGAGAGGTTGTCTTTGCGCGAACGCGCGAGAGACTTGACGAAGCCCTACCACGAAACCCTGCATATCCCCTCGAAGCTCCACCGGAGGTTGCACCATGACCATGTCCGCCTTGGGCGAGCCCTGCGTTCTGCTCAAACTGGGCGAGGTCGTCCTCAAGGGCAACAACCGTGAGCTCTTCGAGCGGAGGTTGCAGGCCAACATCAAGGCCGCGCTGAAGGATGTCGGCGTCAAGGTCGACGTCCGGCAGCGCCACGGCGTCATCGCGCTCTTCCTGCCGGACGGCACCGAGGTCGAGGTCGCGGACACGGTCGCCGAGCGCGTCTCGTACGTCCCCGGGCTGGTCTGGATCCACCGTGCCTGGCGGGTGGCCAAGGATCCCTCGGCGATCACCAAGGCCGCCATCGAGCTGCTGGCCGACCGCGACGACGTCAGGCGCGGCGTCTCCTTCGCGGTCCGCTCCCGCCGCCGCGACAAGCGCTTCCCGCTCACCTCGATGCAGCTGGACCGCTCGGTCGGCGGCGAGCTCAACGACATCTACGGACTGCCGGTCGACCTGAAGCGTCCCGAGCTGGTGGTCTCCATCGAGGTCGACCGCGACGAGGCGTTCGTCTTCACCGGCGGGCTGCCGGGCCAGGGCGGGCTGCCGGTCGGCACCAGCGGCCGGGGCCTGGTCCTGATGTCCGGTGGCATCGACTCCCCGGTGGCCGCCTACCGGATGATGCGCCGCGGCCTGCGCGTCGACTTCCTGCACTTCTCCGGCATCCCCTTCACCACCTCCGAGTCCATCTACAAGGCGTACGCGCTGGTCAGGGCACTCGACAGGTTCCAGGGCGGGTCCCGGCTGTGGGTCGTCCCCTTCGGCAAGGCCCAGCAGTCCATCAAGGCCTCCGGCCAGGACCGCCTGGCGGTGATCACCCAGCGCCGTCTGATGCTGAAGACCGGCGAGGAGGTCGCCCGCCGCCTGCGCGCCGGTGCCCTGGTCACCGGTGACTCCCTGGGCCAGGTCTCCTCGCAGACCCTGCAGAACATCACCGCCCAGGACGACGCGGTCGACATGCCGATCCTGCGTCCGCTCATCGGCCTGGACAAGACCGAGATCATGGCCGAGGCCCGCCGCATCGGAACCCTGGCGATCTCCGAACTGCCGGACGAGGACTGCTGCTCGCTGCTGGCCCCCCGCCGCGCCGAGACCGCCGCGAAGGTCGCCGACCTGAAGAAGATCGAGCGTCGTCTGGACGCCGAGGAGCTCGCCGTCCAGCTCGCCGGATCCCTGCAGGAGTACCGGCTCGACGCCTGAGATCGGATCACCCGGCCCCGGGGGCGCACCCGGGACCGGGGGCCGTGGCGAGCGGATGGGTCAGGCGGGGGCCAGGGCGTCGACGGCCGCGACCTTGCCCAGCAGCGGCGGGAACCGCTCCATCACCCGGGCCAGCTCGCCCAGGTCGCCGTCGACCAGCGCCTGGGGGCCGTCGCAGAGGGCCTGGTCGGGGCGCGGGTGGACATCGATGATCACGCCGTCGGCGCCGGCCGCGATGGCGGCACGGGTGAGCGGCAGGACCAGGTCGCGGTGGCCGCCGGAGTGGGACGGGTCGACGATGACCGGTAGGTGCGACAGCCGCTGGGCGAGCGGCACCGCGGAGACGTCCAGGGTGTTGCGGGTGGCGGTCTCGAAGGTGCGGATGCCGCGCTCGCACAGCACGATGTCGAGGTTGCCGCGCTGGGCGATGTACTCGGCGGCCATCAGCCACTCCTCGATGGTGGCGCTCATCCCGCGCTTGAGCATCACCGGCTTGCCCGCGGCGCCGACGGCCTGGAGCAGCGCGAAGTTCTGCGCGTTGCGGGTGCCGACCTGGAGCATGTCGGCGTAGGAGGCCACCAGTTCCACGTCGGCCGCGTCGACGACCTCGGTGACGACCGGAAGCCCGGTCTGCTCGCGCACGTCGGCGAGGATGCGCAGGCCGGCCTCGCCGAGCCCCTGGAAGGCGTACGGGGAGGTACGGGGCTTGTAGGCGCCGCCGCGCAGCAGGGTGGCCCCGGCGGCAGCGGCCATCCGGGCGGCCTGAAGGGTCTGTTCGGGGGTCTCCACCGCGCACGGGCCGGCGATCAGGGTGACCGTGCCGGGACCGATCGGCACACCGCCGACGCGGACCGTGGACCGCTCGGGGTGGTTGTCGCGGCTCACCAGCTTGTACGGCGCGCTCACCCGCATCACGTCGGCCACCCCGGTCATGCCTCGCAGGTCGAGGGTGGTGAACTGGGCGACATCGCCGACCAGGCCGATGATCGTACGGCTCACGCCCCGGCTGACGAACGCCTCGCCGCCCGCCGTGCCGATGACCTCCACGATCGCCTCGACGTCCTGCTCCGTGGCGCCGGGTCCCATGACGATGACCATGTCTCTCCCTCTTCGACGGCTCCGGCCGGTCCGACCGGCTCCGAGGTCTGTGGTGTGTTCGATGAAGACCGGGAAAAGCAGAAGGCCCCGAGTCCGAAACCGGACCCGGGGCCTTCTGTTCGCCAGGCTGTCAGCGCAGCATCTGGTGGCGAACGGTCCGACTCACGGGTCCGTCGCCATAAAAAAACCAGAACGCTGTACGCATAGTGGGAAATGATAGCGCACGGTCAGAGCGCCCCTGCCCCGCCAGGCGAGAGAACGTTATTCGGTAGCCGCCGGGGAGCCGGGAAGTCCGCGATGGCAGGATTACCACGTGCCATAGGGGAAACGGCGGAGGGAGTGATGGTGGAGCAGTCCGAACCTTCGTGGGAGGAGCCTCGCCTGCCTCCGGGCCAGTACGTCCCCCGGGGCCGACCGGTGATCCACTACGGCCGGGTGCCCCGGTTCCGCCCGGAGACCTGGCAACTGCACGTCATGGGGGCGACGGCCTCGGGTGAGCAGCACCGTTTCACCTGGCCCGAGTTCTCCGCGCTGCCGCGCACCACGGTGGTGGCCGACTTCCACTGCGTCACCAAGTTCTCGATCATGGGTAACGAGTGGGGCGGGGTGTCCGCGGCGACGCTGATGGAGGTCGCCCCGCCCGCGCCCGGTGTGAAGCACGTGATGATCTGGGGCGAGTACGGCTACAGCGCCAACGTGCGGATAGGCGACTTCGACCGCTCACAGACGATGCTCGCGCTGGAGCTGGACGAGAAGCCCATCGCCCTGGAACGCGGGTTCCCGGTGCGGATGGTCGTCCCGCACCTGTACGCGTGGAAGAGCGTCAAGTGGGTGCGCGCCGTGGAGTACCTGCTGGAGGACAGGCGCGGCTTCTGGGAGGAGCGCGGCTATCACAACATCGCCGACCCCTGGCGCGAGCAGCGCTACTCCTATCAGGAGGAAGCGGGCGAAGGTCCGCCCTGATCGGTCCGTGATCGGCGTTCGCCCCCGATCTCCGGGGTGGGTTGACTACGGTTTTCCGCATGTCGACCACGGGCTGGGTGCTGCTCTGCGCCTTCAGTGCCCTTCTCGGACTCGTCCTTCCCCGCCCACGCCGGCGGCCCCCGGACCGGCAGGGCGGTCCGACGGACGAGGCCACCTTCCTGACACTGCACATCGCGGCGATGGCGGCTCCCTCGCTGCGGTCCGGGCTCACCCACGAGTCCGCCCGCAAGGCGGTCCGCCACCTGCGTACCCTGCTGGGCACCAGCGCCGTCGCGGTCGCCGACAGCGGCGGCCTGCTCGCCTGGGACGGCGCGGCGGGCTGCCACCGCGACCACGCGCCCGAGCACGCCAGGACCGTACTGGCCTCGGCGCGCCCGCACGTGGTGACCGGGGACGAACCGGCCTGCGACACACCGGGCTGTGCCACCGGGGGCGGGGTCGTCGTACCGCTCACCGTCGACGGGCGGGTGGTCGGGACGCTCGCCGCGTATGACGCCGTGGTGAGCGTGGTACTGGTGCGGACCGTCACCGAGGTCGCCAGGTGGGTCTCGGGGCAGCTGGAGCTGGCAGAGGTCGACTCCTCGCGGCGGCGGACGATGGAGGCGGAGATGCGGGCGCTGCGCGCCCAGATGTCTCCGCACTTCGTCTACAACGCGCTGACCACCATCGCCTCGTTCGTCCGCACCGACCCCGAGCGGGCGCGGGAGCTGCTGGTGGAGTTCGCCGACTTCAACCGGTACGCGCTGCGCCGGGCACGCGACTTCACCACCCTCGCCGAGGAACTGCACTGCGTGGACCGCTACCTGCTCCTGGAACGTGCCAGGTTCGGCGACCGGCTCCGTTTCACCCTCAGGGTCGCGCCGGAGGTGCTGTCGGTCTCCGTCCCGTTCCTCTGCCTGCAGCCGCTGGTGGAGAACGCGGTCAAGCACGGCGTGGCCGCCGCGGGGCGTCGTGGAGAGGTGCGGGTGGTGGTCAGTGACGCCGGAGCCGAGGCTCACATCAGTGTGCAGGACGACGGCCTGGGCATGCCCCCCGAGCGGGCCAGGGGGCTCCTCGACGGCTCCGCGCCGCCGGGAGAGGAGGGCGGGATCGGGCTGGCGGGCGTCGACGTGCGCTTCCGCCAGATCTACGGCGAGGACTACGGCCTGGTCGTGGAGAGCGCCCCGGACGCGGGCACGACGGTGCGGCTCCGCGTTCCCAAGCTCCACCCCGCCAATAGCCATTTGTAGTCAAACCATTACCTGAAGTTGCCATGAGGCTTGCGGCGGGTGTGGTTCAGAGGGCAGCGTGGGGTCATGTTGCGAGTCCTGGCCGTTGACGACGAGGTCCCCGCCCTTGAGGAGATCGCCTATCTCCTCCGCCAGGACCCCCGTATCGAGCACGTCTCCACGGCCGCGGGCGGGGTCACCGCGCTCCAGGACATGGTCCAGATGATCGGCGCGGGCGAGCGGCTGGACGGGGTGTTCCTCGACATCCGGATGCCGGGCCTGGACGGCCTCGACCTGGCCAGGCTCATCGCGGGGTTTCCCAACCCGCCCCGGCTGGTCTTCGTCACCGCCCACGAGGAGTGCGCGGTGCAGGCCTTCGAGCTGGAGGCGGTCGACTACCTGCTCAAGCCGGTCAGGGCCGACCGGCTGGCCGAGGCGGTACGGCGCCTGGAGTCCATGATTCCGGCTGCGGCCGACCCCGTGCTGGAGGACGTCATCCCGGTCGAGCTCGCGGGGCGGACGCGGTTCGTGCCCCAGCAGGCCGTCTGGTTCGCCGAGGCGCAGGGCGACTATGTCCGGCTCCACACCGACGAGGGCAGCTACCTGGTCCGCATGTCGCTGGCCGCCCTGGAGCGGCGCTGGGCGGGGTCGGGGTTCATCCGGGTGCACCGCAGCACGCTGGTCTCGGTGCGGCACGTGAGCGAGCTGCGCTTCGACGGCGGCAGGGTGATGCTCCGGGTGGGCAACGAGACGCTTCCGGTCAGCCGCCGGCACGCCCGCGAGGTCCGCGAACGGCTGGTCCGCCAGTTCCGTGACCGCCCGGCCGTCCCCGGTGTGGTCCGGGCCAGGCCCCTGCCCTCCGCGGCCGCCCTGCGGTAGCCACGGCACGCTCTCTGTGGGCCCTCGTGCGGTGATTCGCGCCCGTGCGGGCTTCCGCGGCCGTGCCACGGTCGCCGTCCCCTTGGCGTCTCTCCGCGCGCCGACCGGCCCCGCGCCTTCCGTGCGCCGTTCCACGACCGTACGGCTCATCGCGTTTCCCCGGCACGGGCGGGTCCCAGGGGTCCCACGAGCCCCCGATCGACCGTTCGTCGCCCGCCGTGAGCCGTTCGTCGCGCCGGAGCTCTCCGCACATCGACAACTACTGACCGTTAATCGCGCTGGCGGGAAAGCGCCGCTCGCTCGTCTGGACGCGCCTCTAGTGTTCCCTCATCGGAGAGCGAGACCCGCCGGATCAGGGGGGACAGGGCCGTAAGGCTCGCACAGGACCTGATGCGCGGACACGGGGTGACCGCCGGCATCCGGCCACCAGGTCCTTGACCGGAAGGGGGAGGGGTCGCCGCTCTCCGATACGACGGGACGCCCGCGTTAGCCAGCGGGCCGGACCGTGATCCGGCCACACGGGGGCGGCCGGATCACGAGGACGGGCGTCCCGTCCGACCTTCCGGCAGGTCAGGAACTCACCCGGTCGCGGAGCTTCTTGAGCGCCTCGATGTCCTCGCGGTGCTTCTCGGCGCCGCCCGGTGTCTCGATGCAGAACGGCACCCCGGCCATCACGGGATGGCTCAGCATGTCGGCGAAGGGCTCGGCGCCGATGTGGCCGGAGCCGATGTTCTCGTGCCGGTCCTTCCTGGAGTCGCACACGTCCTTGGAATCGTTGGCGTGGACCAGCTTGAGCCGTCCGGGGGCGATCGCGTGCAGGGCCTCCAGAGTCTCGTTGACGCCCTCGGAGGTCGACAGGTCGTGCCCGGCGGCGAAGGCGTGGCAGGTGTCGAAGCAGACCCCCGCCTTGGGGTGCCAGTCGAGGGCCGCCAGGTAGGGCTCCAGGTCCTGGACCGTCGCGCAGAGCACCGCGCCCTGCCCGGCCATCGGCTCCAGCAGCAGGTCGGGCCCGTCGTCGGGGATCTCGTCCAGGAGCGGCAGGAGATGTTCACGCAGCTGGCGCAGCGCCTCGTCGCGGGACTGGCTCACCGCCGACCCCGTGTGGACGACCACTCCCTTCGCGCCGATCGCGTGGCCGCGCAGCAGGTTGTGCCGCACGGTGGCCACCGACTTCTCCAGCGTCTCCGCGCTGGGCGAGCCCATGTTGACCAGGTAGGGCGCGTGCACGAAGGAGAGCACGCCCGACTCGAGGAGCTTGGCGTCCTGGGCGGGGTCACCCACGGCGAGCGCCCAGCCGCGAGGGTTGGTGACGAACACCTGGATCATCTCGGCACCGATGTCGGAGGCGTAGCGCAGCCCGCCCTTGGCGAGACCGCCGGTGACGGAGACGTGTCCGCCGATGGAGGAGAGAGAAGTCATGGTGACCTCAGTTTAGGCGGCGCCCTCGGCGCTTCACAGCCGACAGGCCGCCCACCTGACCTGCCCTCCCCGCACTCTGGGGCGAGGTGACCGGTGAGGGGCGCCGGTGGTGCGCTCAGCCGCGTCCCCCACGGGGAACCGAGCGCCGGGTACCAGCAGGTTTGGAGTATGTTGCGGAAATCTGCGGCGAACCCTTGGCATAGTTTGGGGTGCTTGCCGCTGGACTGTACGCGCCGGTGGTGTGTGTACTGCTCCCATGTCTAACGTGCACTCCGCGCCGCAGGCCGCGGGGCTGGCCGCCTTCAACGCGCTGGGCACCGAGGAGGCCGAGGCCGAACTGCTGGCCTGCTGCGCCTGCCGGGACTTCGCCGCGCGGGTGGCGGCGTCGCGCCCCTACCGTGACCTCGACAGGCTGGCCGAGGTCGCGGAGGCCACCGTGCGGAGCCTGGACTGGTCCGGCGTACGCGAGGCGCTGGCAGCCCACCCCAGGATCGGTGAGCCGCCACGCGAGGGCGGCCCGGTGGCCGGTCGTTCCGGAAGGGAGGCGGCCTGGTCCCGCCGCGAGCAGTCGGGGGTCGCGGCGGCGGGGCGGGAGGTCCTGGACCGGCTGACGGAGGGCAACCGCGCCTACGAGCGGCGGTTCGGCCACGTCTACCTGATCTGCGCCACGGGCCTGTCGGCCGAGGAGATGCTGGCCCGCCTCACCGAGCGGCTCGGCAACGACGAGGACACCGAGCGGGACGTGGTCAGGGCCGAACTCGCGAAGATCATCCGTCTGCGGCTGGCGAAGCTCCTGGGGGCGGCCACATGAGCCTGTCCACGCATGTGCTCGACGCCGCCCTGGGCAGGCCGGCGGCGGGTGTCGCGGTACGCCTGGAGCGGGACGGCGAGGTGCTCGCCGAGGGCGTCACCGACGCCGACGGGCGGATCGCGGGATGGACCTGCGGGGCGGGCGCCCACCGGCTGGTCTTCGAGACCGGGGACTACTTCGCCGCCCGCGCGGTGGACGCCTTCTACCCGCGGGTCTCGATCGACTTCACGGTGGCGGACCCGGGGGAGCACCACCACGTGCCCCTGCTGCTCAGCCCGTTCGCCTACTCGACGTATCGAGGGAGCTAGCATGCCCGTCGTTCTCGGACCCAACCGCTACGGCAAGGCGGAGACCCGCCTGGTCCGTGTCGTCAGGGACGGCGACGTCCACCACATCAAGGACGTCACCGTCGGCTCGGCACTCTCCGGCGACATGGAGGCGGTCCACCTCACCGGCGACAACGCCGCGGTCCTGCCGACGGACACGCAGAAGAACACCGTGTACGCCTTCGCCAGGAAGCACGGTGTCGCCCAGATCGAGGACTTCGCGATCCTGCTGGCCCGTCACTACGTGGACTCCCAGCCCACGGTCCACCACGCCCGGGTGGAGATCGAGGAGTACTTCTGGGACCGGATCCCGGTGAACGGCGACTCCGCCCCGGGAGCCGGGCACTCCTTCGTTCGCTCCGGCAGGGAGACGCGCACCTGCGTCGTCCACCACGACCGGGACGGCACCACCACCGTGGTCTCCGGGCTGAGGGACCTGGTGGTGCTCAACTCGACGGGGTCGGAGTTCTCCGGCTTCGCCCAGGACGAGTACACCACCCTGAAACCCACCAGGGACCGCGTCCTGGCCACCGAGGTCTCGGCCCGCTGGCGGCACCTGCCAGGCGTGCCCCCGCACGGGGACTCCTTGGGGGACTCCTTGGCGGATTCCCACTACGGGGAGTCCTACGACGAGGTGCGCCGCTGCCTGCTCGGCGCGTTCGCCGAGACCTACAGCCTGTCGCTGCAGCAGACGCTCTACGCGATGGGCGAGCGGGTGCTGAACACCCGGAAGGAGGTCTGCGAGGTGCGCCTGGCGATGCCGAACAAGCACCACTTCCTGGTGGACCTCACCCCCTTCGGGCTGGACAACCCCAATGAGGTGTTCTACGCCGCCGACCGTCCCTACGGGCTGATCGAGGGCAGCGTGCTCCGCGACGACACCCCCGACGCCCGCTTCGCCTGGGAGTGATGACCGTGGATTTCCTGCGACCCGCCACCTGGGCGGAGGCACTGGCCGCCAAGGCGGACCGGCCGGAGGTGGCGCCCATACAGGGCGGCACCGACATGATGGTCGAGCTCAACTTCGACGTGCGAAGGCCCGCCGGGCTGCTCGACCTGAACCGGATCGCCGAGCTCGCGACCTGGAGTGAGGAGGCGGACGGCAGGCTCAGGGTCGGTGCGGGCGTGTCGTACGCCCGGCTGATCGCCGAACTGGGCGACCGGCTGCCGGGTCTCGCCCAGGCCTCCCGTACCGTCGGCTCGCCGCAGATCCGCAACCGGGGCACGGTGGGCGGCAATCTCGGCGCGGCCTCGCCCGCGGGGGACAGTCACCCGCCGCTGCTCGCGGGGGACGCGGTCATCGAGGTCGCCTCCGCCGCCCGGGGCGTGCGGATGATCCCGGCCGCGGCCTTCTACCTCGGGGTCAAGCGCAGCGCGCTGGAACCCGACGAGCTGATCAGGGCGTTCTGGATGAGCCCGGCGAGCGGCCCGCAGTACTTCTCCAAGGTCGGTACCCGCAACGCCATGGTGATCGCGGTCTGCTCGTTCGCGATCGCGCTCCATCCCGCGGAGCGCCGGGTCGGCACCGGCATCGGCTCGGCCGCCCCGACCCCCCGGCGCGCCGTCGCGGCCGAGGAGTTCCTGGCCGCCGAACTCGACTGGGAGGCGCGGCTCGACCCCGCGCTGCTCGGGCGCTTCGGTGAGCTGGCCGCCGAGGCCGCCTCGCCGATCGACGACGTGCGCGGCACCGCCGACTACCGGCGTCACGCCATCGCGGTGATGGCGCGGCGCACCCTGACCTGGGCGTGGAACGACCTGCGCTCCGGGCGCTTCGAGAGGAGGGCAGGCTGATGCGCGTCACCTTCACGGTCAACGGCCGCAGCGAGACCGCCGACGACGTCTGGGAGGGCGAGAGCCTCCTGTACGTCCTGCGTGAACGGGTGGGCCTGCCGGGTTCCAAGAACGCGTGCGAGCAGGGCGAGTGCGGCTCCTGCACCGTCTACCTCGACGGGGTGCCCGTCTGCGCGTGCCTGGTCGCGGCCGGGCAGGCCGAGGGCCGCGTGGTCCGCACCATCGAGGGACTCGCCGACGGCGACCGGCTCGACCCGGTCCAGGAGGCGTTCGTCGAGTGCGGAGCCGTCCAGTGCGGGTTCTGCACCCCCGGCCTCGTCGTCCAGGCCCACGACCTGATCGAGCGGATCCCGCGCCCGTCCGACGCCGAGATCCGCGAGGCCCTGGCGGGCAACCTGTGCCGGTGCACCGGCTACGAGAAGATCCTCGACGCCGTACGCCTCGCCGCGGCACGCAAGGCCGATGCGGGGCCGGGGCCACGCGGCGAGGAGAAGGAGTCCCGTTGAGCGCCATCCTGATCGAGAACGCGCACATCGCCCCGGTGGTGGGCCCGGAGATCCCCTCGGGACACATCCACGTCGAGGGTGACCGGATCGTGGCCCTCGGCGCGGGCCCCGCCCCGGTGGTACCGGGTGCGGTCAGGATCGACGGCACCGGCTGCCTGGCCACCCCCGGTCTGGTCAACACCCACCACCACCTCTACCAGTGGGCCTCCCAGGGGCTCGCCCAGGACGCCACGCTGTTCGAGTGGCTGACGGCGCTCTACCAGGTGTGGGCCGCCATGGACGCCGAGGTGGTGAAGGGCGCGGCGGGCGCGGGGCTGGGCTATCTGGCCCTGTCCGGCTGCACCACCTCCAGCGACCATCACTACATCTTCCCGAAGGGGCGAGGGGATCTGTTCGCCGCGGAGATCGAGGCGGCCCGGGAGGTCGGGCTCCGCTTCCACCCCGCCCGGGGCTCGATGGACCGGGGTAGGTCGCAGGGCGGCCTGCCGCCGGACGTGGTGGTCGAACGGCTCGACGAGATCCTCGACGCCACGGCCGAGGCCGTCGACACCTACCACGACCCGTCCTTCTCCTCCAGGCTCCGCGTCGCGGTCGCCCCCTGCTCGCCGTTCTCCGTCAGCGCCGACCTGATGACCGAGGCCGCCGCGCTGGCCAGGTCCAAGGGGGTACGGCTGCACACGCACCTCGCCGAGACCCTCGACGAGGAGGAGCACTGCCTGCGGCAGGTCGGGCAGCGCCCGGTCGACTACATGGAGAAGCTCGGCTGGCTCGGCCCGGACGTGTGGTTCGCCCACGCCGTCCACCTGAACGACGACGACATCGACGTCTTCGCCCAGACCGGTACCGGCTCCGCGCACTGCCCGAGCTCCAACGGCCGCCTCGGCGCCGGCATCGCCCGCGTCTCCGAGATGCTGCGCAGGGGCGCGAACGTCGGCCTGGGGGTGGACGGCAGCGCCTCGGCCGAGCTCACCTCGCTCTCCGGCGAGATGCGCCAGGCCCTGCTGTTCCAGCGGGCCAGGTACGGGCCCACCGCGCTCACCGCCCGCCAGGCCCTGGAGATCGCCACCCTGGGCGGGGCGAGGAACCTGGGCCGGCAGGAGGAGCTCGGCTCGCTGGAGGTGGGAAAGCTCGCCGACATCGCCCTCTGGCGCACCGGGGCCTTCGCCTCCGCGGTCGCCGACCCGGTCTGCGCCCTGGTCTTCGGCACCCGGCAGCCACCGCTGGCCCGGCTGCTGGTGGGCGGCGAGACCGTCGTCGAGGACGACGAGCTGCGCACCGTCGCCCAGGACGAACTCGGCCGCGCCGGTGGCGATGCCCACCGCCGCCTCATGCGGCTGGCCGCCGAGCAGGGCTTCACCGCGGGCCAGGAGGTCGGCGGATGAGGACCGGGCGTCGGGGGCGCTCAGCGGTGGATGTGATGATTGTTCTCCGTTTCACCGGGGTCAGGCATTCGCTCCCCACCGGCTCGCACGGGCGGGGGGCGCGTGCCGCCCATCCGCCATTAGGGAGCAGGGTTGTCTGAGTCGTCGGGACATGTAGTGATCGCCCCGGACAAGTTCAAGGGCTCGCTGACCGGTGCCGAGGTCGCCGCGCGGATCGCCGCGGGTCTCGGGCCCGGCGTCGCCACGGTCGCGCTGCCGGTGGCCGACGGCGGTGACGGCACCGTGGACGCGGTCGTGGCCTGCGGGTTCACCCGGGTCGAGGTCGAGGTCACCGGCCCCGTCGGTGAGCCGGTCCTCGCCTCCTATGCCTGGCGCGACGCCCTCGGGGAAGGAGATGTGGCCACCGCGGTCGTCGAGCTGGCCGAGGCGTCGGGGCTGCGGCGGTTGCCGGCCGCCGCGGGGCCGGTCGCCCCGGCGGCGGGCTCGCTCGCGCACGAGGGCGTCGAGACGGCACCCCTCACCGCGACCAGCCACGGTACCGGCGAGCTGATCGCCCACGCGGTACGGCGCGGGGCCCGGCGGATCGTGCTCGGTCTCGGCGGCAGCGCCTGCACCGACGGGGGTGCGGGCATGATGCGGGCGCTCGGCGTCCGCTTCCTGGACGCCGAAGGGCGGGAGCTCCCGTTCGGTGGAGCCGCCCTCGGCGACCTGGCGAAAATCGATAAATCCGGCCTTATCAAGATTGATGATGTCGAGTTCGTCGTCGCGGGCGACGTGGACAACCCGCTGCTCGGTCCGCACGGGGCCGCCGCCGTGTACGGGCCGCAGAAGGGCGCGAGCCCCGACGAGGTGAGGCTGCTCGACGCCGCCCTCGCCCGGCTGGCCGCCGTCGCCGCGCACACCCACGGCCTGGTCGGGGCCGCCGAGCACGACGGCGTCGTCCGTTCGATGGGCGTGGCCGGGCAGCCGGGCGCCGGCGCCGCCGGGGGAGTGGGCTTCGCCGCGCTGGCCTTCCTGGCCGCCGAGTTCCGGCCCGGCATCGAATACCTCCTCGACCTGCTCGGATTCCACGACAGCCTGGAGGGCGCGCGCCTCGTCGTCACCGGTGAGGGCTCGCTCGACGAGCAGACGCTGCGCGGCAAGGCGCCCGCGGGGGTCGCGAGCGCCGCGGCCAAGGCGGGAGTCCCCGTGGTCGTGGTCTGCGGGCGCCGGGCTCTCGGCGACGAGGAGCTGAGCGCGGCGGGCATCACGGCCGCCTACGCGCTCACCGACATCGAGCCCGACCCGGCCGTGTGCATGTCGCAGGCGGGCCCGCTGCTCGAACGGCTCGCGCGCACGGTCGCCGAGAGGCACCTTTGAGCGCCGTTCCGGCACCGTCCGGGCGTGGCGGGGGCGGGAAGGGGACGCGGGGCCGATGAGCGTGAGCGGGGTACGGGCGTCCAGGCCGGCGCGTTCCGCGGCGAGAAGCGGGCAGGAACGGAGAGGCGATGAGTGCGAGGGCTGAGGACGTGCTGGATCTGGTCATCCGGTCCCGCCGGGCCGTGCTGCCCGGGAAGGAGGGACCGGCGGCCGTCGCGGTAAGGGACGGGAAGGTCGTCGGGGTGCATGCCCACGACGCCGAGCTGAACGCCGCCGAGCAGGTCGACCTCGGCGGTGTCGCGCTGCTGCCGGGCCTCGTCGACACCCATGTGCACGTCAACGAGCCCGGCAGGACCCACTGGGAGGGGTTCGCCTCCGCCACCCGGGCCGCCGCGGCGGGCGGGGTGACCACCATCGTGGACATGCCGCTCAACTCGCTGCCGCCGACCGTGAACGCGGACGCCCTGGCGGTGAAGAGGAGCGCCGCGGACGGGCAGTGCGCGGTGGACGTCGCCTTCTGGGGCGGCGCGATCCCCGGCAACGTCGCGGACCTGAGGGCGCTGCACGAGGCGGGTGTGCGCGGGTTCAAGTGCTTCCTGTCCCCGTCGGGGGTGGAGGAGTTCCCGCCGCTGGACACGGACGGGCTGCGGGCGGCCATGGTGGAGATCGCCTCCTTTGACGGCCTGCTGGTCGTGCACGCGGAGGACCCCGCGCTGCTCGCGGACCCGGTGGGACCGCGGTACCCGGAGTTCCTCGACTCCCGCCCCGGGGAGGCCGAGCGCCGTGCCGTCGAGCGGGTCGCCGCGCTGGCCGCGGAGACCGGGGTGCGGGCGCACATCCTGCACGTGTCGTCCGCGCTCTGCCTGGAACCGCTGGCCAGGGCCAGGCAGGAGGGGATCAGGCTCACCGCGGAGACCTGCCCGCACTACCTCACGCTGGTGGCCGAGGAGGTGCCCGAGGGCGCCACCCAGTTCAAGTGCTGCCCGCCGATCCGTGCCTCGGCCAACCGCGACGAGCTCTGGCGCGGGCTCGCCGACGGGGTGCTCGGCTGTGTCGTCTCCGACCACTCGCCCTCCACCCCCGACCTGAAGGTGCCCGACTTCGCCGCCGCCTGGGGTGGTATCTCCTCCCTCCAGCTCGGCCTGACCGCGGTCTGGACCGAGGCGGCGCGGCGCGGGCACGGTCTGGGCGACGTCGTGCGCTGGATGGCCACCCGCCCGGCCGAACTGGCCGGGCTGCGCGGCAAGGGCGCCATCGTCGAGGGCGCCGACGCGGACCTGGTCGCCTTCGACGCCGACGCCGTCCAGACCGTGGACGTCGCCAGGCTGCACCACAGGAACCCGGTCACGCCCTATCACGGCAGGACGCTCACCGGTGTGGTCCGCACGACCTGGCTGCGCGGCCGGGCCGTGCGGAAGGACTTCAGGGGCGTCCTGCTTTAGCGCTCCCGCGGAACGATCCGGCGGCCAGGATTCCGCTCCTCGTGAGAAAGGTTCTCTCCTTGATCGAGTTCACCGCACTGCCCGACCTCGCCCTGCGCGCCCTCGGTGGGTCGGTGATCGCGGCCAACGACGAGTCCTTCGCGGAGAAGGAGAGTCTCATCAGGCCTGGGCGCCCCGGCTTCCGCCCGCACACCTTCGGCGCCAAGGGCCAGGTCTACGACGGCTGGGAGACCCGCAGGCGGCGCGAGCCCGGCCACGACTGGGCCCTGGTCAGGCTCGGCATGCCCGGGGTGGTCCGGGGTGTCGTGATCGACACCGCCTGGTTCAAGGGAAACTACCCGCCGCACGCCTCCGTCGAGGCGTGCGAGGCCGAGGGCTATCCGACGGTCGCCGAACTGGAGACGGCCGACTGGGTGGAGATCGTGCCCGTGAGCGACCTCAAGGGGGACGCCGAGCACTTCTTCGAGGTGTCCGGAGAGCGCCGCTACACCCATGTGCGGCTGAACATGTTCCCCGACGGGGGCATCGCCAGGCTGCGGGTGCACGGCGAGATCAGGCCCGACCTGTCGGTGTACGAGGGACTCGGCCTGGACCTGGCCGCGCTGGAGAACGGCGCGCTCGTCACCGCCTGCTCCAACGAGTTCTACTCCTCGCCCAACAACGCCATCTCCCCGGGCCTCGCCCGCCACCAGGCCGAGGGCTGGGAGACCGCCCGCCGCCGCGACGGCGGCAACGACTGGCTGGTCATCCGTCTGGCGGGGCCCGGGATCGTCAGGCTCGCCGAGATCGACACCACCAACCTGGTGTTCAACGCTCCCGCCGAGGTCTCCGTCACCGGCAGCGCGGACGGCGCCACCTGGTTCCCGCTGCTGCCCAGGACCCGCCTGCTGCCCGACACCCGGCACCGCTTCCGCATCACCGACGCGCCCGAGGCCGCGTACGCCAGGGTGGACATCCACCCCGACGGCGGTCTCGCCAGGATCCGCCTGCACGGCTTCCTGGCCGAGGGCTGAGCACCCGGAGGTTCGTCCCGTGCCCGGCTGCCGGTACCGGCCGGAGCACGGGGATCCGTCTCGCCGAGCCCGCCAGGCCCGGCCGTCAGTACCAGATGGTGACCTCGGTGCCGGCCGGGACCGTCTGGCCGCCCGGCGGGATCTGGGCCAGCACCCTGCCCTTGCCCAGGGTCCGCCTCAGCTTCACCGTGACCCCCGCGGCGCGCAGCTCGTCGCGCGCCGCCCTGAAGTCCTTGAACATGATGTTCGGGATCTGCACGACGTTGCCGCCGTCGCCGGGAGGCTGCTCGCCGTTGTTCTCCCAGGGCCAGTGCCACTCGCCGGCGCACTGCGAAAGGGTCAGCCGGACCACGGCGCCCTTGTCGACCTCGGCCTTGGGCTGGGGGTCCTGGGCGATGACCGTGCACGGCTGGGCGGCGTCGGTCTGCTCGACGAACTCGGGAGCGAATCCCGCCCCGCGCAGCACCCCGTCCGCCTGGTCGCGGGGCATGCCCATGACGTCCGGCATGAGCAGGCCCGCGCTCACCACCAGATCGACCTTGCTGCCCTCCTTGACCGGGTTTCCCACGGCGGGGACGGTCCGCATCACCTGGTCACGCGGCACGGTCTCGCTGGGCTGCCTCCTGACCTTGCCGACGACCAGTGAGGCCTCCGCCAGCCTGCTCCTGGCCTGGGGTTCGGTCATGCCCACCACGTTGGGCACCGCGACCCGCTTGGGGCCGGCCGAGGCGATCAGGATCAGCTTGCTCCCCGGCTCGGCCTCGGTGCCCGCCACGGGATCGGTGCGGAGCACGTTGCCCTTGGGCACCTTCTCGTCGTGCTCGGCCTCGCCCTCCTCGACGGTGAAGCCGCGCTGTCTGGCCTCGCTGGTGGCGACCGTGATGTTCTTGCCCACCAGGGTGGAGGGCACCACGATGGTGGTGTTCTGCGAGAACAGCCAGCCGGTCACCCCCACCGCGATCACCATGACCACGGCCAGCGCGAGCAGGAACCAGCGGGCGCCGGACATCTTGCGCGTCGTGGAAACGGGCGGTGGCTGGTCGCCCACCGGGCCGGTGGGCAACTCGACGCGGGGCTGGATCAGCGTGTGGTTGGCCGGTGCGGGCGGTGCGGACGGTGCGGACACGACGGTCTCGTGGGCGTGCGGCGGCCCGACGGGGACGGACGGCACCGGGCCGCTCTCCCTGGGCAGCATCCGGTGCGCGTCGACGGCGGCGACCAGCAGCGCGGTGGCGTCCGCGGGACGGTTCGCGGGATCGCGGGCCGTCGCCCTGGCCACCAGGGTGTCGAGCAGCGGGGAAGAGCCGGGGAGCAGCGCGGAGGGTACCGGCACCGTGTCGTGTACGTGCCGGTAGGCCACCGACATCGGGGTGTCGCCCTCGTACGGCTGGCGGCCGGTCAGGAGCTCGAACAGCATGATGCCGGCCGCGTAGACGTCGCTGCGGGCGTCGGCGGCCCCCGAGGTGACCTGCTCGGGGGACATGTAGCCGATGGTGCCGATCATGACGCCGGTGCGCGTCTGGTTGGTCGCCTCGATCGCGCGGGCCAGGCCGAAGTCCACCACCTTGACCCGGCCGTCGTCGGCGAGCAGCACGTTCTCCGGTTTGACGTCCCGGTGAACCAGGCCCGACTGGTGGGCGGCGCCCAGCGCGGCGAGCACCGGGATCATGACTTCCAGAGCCTCGCGGGCGGGCAGCCTGCCACGGTCGCGGAGCACGTCGCGCAGGGTCCGGCCCGGCACGTACTCCATCGAGAGGTAGACGTTGTCGCCATCCGTGCCCTGGTCGAAGACGTGCACCACGTTGGGGTGCGACAGGCTCGCCACCGACTTGGCCTCGCCGATGAACCGCCGTACGAAGGCGGGGTCCTCGGCGAGCGAGCGGTGCATCACCTTCACGGCGACAGTGCGGTCGAGCCGGATGTCCAGGGCCAGATAGACGGTCGCCATTCCGCCCCGGGCGATCCGGGACTCAACGCGGTAACGCCCGTCGAGGAGTTTCCCGACCAGGGGGTCCGTAAGCGTCGTGTCCACGTGGCCGAGTTTACGGGCGATTTGACGCCGACAGGGTCCCTGAATCCCAAACCGATGCCGAGACGTGGTCGTTTTCTATCGATGAAGAGGGGAGGAGGCCTCCGCGTAGCGACGCCGGGGTATCCGCCCGGCCAGGCGCGCCGCCCGGCCCGCCGCGACGGCCGAGCGCATGGCCTGCGCCATCAGCTCCGGACGCTGCGCCCGGGTGACCGCGGTGGCCAGCAGAACCGCGTCACAGCCCAGCTCCATGGCCAGTGCCGCGTCGCTGGCCGTGCCGATCCCCGCGTCCAGGATCACCGGCACGCTCGCGAACTCCACGATCAGCTCGATGTTGTGCGGGTTGCGGATGCCGAGGCCGGAACCGATGGGCGCCCCCAGCGGCATCACCGCCGCGCAGCCCGCCTGCTCCAGCCTGCGTGCCAGCACGGGGTCGTCGCCGATGTAGGGCAGCACCACGAACCCGTCGGCGACCAGCCGCTCGGCGGCGTCGAAGGTCTCGATGGGATCGGGCAGCAGGGTGCGCTCGTCGGCGATGACCTCAAGCTTCACCCAGTTCGTCTCCAGTGCCTCCCTGGCCAGCCTGGCGGTCAGCACGGCCTCCCCGGCGGTGAAGCAGCCCGCGGTGTTCGGCAGCACCCTGATGTCGCGCCGGCGCAGCACGTCGAGCACCGAGCCCCGCGCGGCCGGGTCGAGCCGCCGCATCGCGACGGTGGTCAGCTCGGTCCCCGAGGCGGCGAGCGCCGCATCCAGGATCTCCAGGGACGGGGCGCCCCCGGTGCCCATGATGAGACGGGAGGAGAACTTCTCGCCGCCGATGATCAGATCGTCCACCATGCCCCTCATCCTCCCTGAACCGCGGTGAGCACCTCGACCCTGTCGGCCTCCGCGAGCGGGGTGGCCTCCCAGGCGCCGCGCGAGACGACCTCGTCGTTCACCGCGACGGCCACCCCGCTCCGCATGCCGGTCAGCCGCTGCACGGCCTGCGCGACGGTCGCCCCGGCGGGCAACTCGTGCGCGGCGCCGTTGATGGTCACGTTCATGACAGCTCCTGCGGTGGGTGCTCCTGGAAGCGGAGGGGTGAGCAGATCGGGGAGAGCTCCGGGTCGGTCTCGCCCGAGCAGAGGTCGGCGGTGAGCGGGGCGAGCAGCACCCCGCCCCGGTGGTGCCCGGTGGCCATGTGCAGACCGGGCACGGTCGTGGGACCGATCAGCGGCAGGTTGTCCGGGGTGCCCGGGCGCAGTCCCGCGGCGACCTCGGCCACCTCCAGCTCGGTCACGCCGGGGACGAGCTCCCGCGCGTCGCGCAGCAACTCCCACAGCCCACCGGCGGTGACACGGGTGTCGAAGCCCATCTCCTCCTGCGTGGCGCCGAGGACGACCTCGCCGTCGCCGCGTGGCACCAGGTAGACGTTCGAGCCGTGCACGACCCCGCGCACGCATCGCCGCAGGATCGGCACGGGGGAGCGCAGCCGCATGATCTGGCCCTTGACCGGCCGCACCGGGGGCAGCGCCTCGGGCGGCATCCCCGGCAGGGAGCCCGACCAGGCGCCGGCGGCGAGGATCACCTGCTCGGCCCCGACGCTCTCGCCGGTCGCCAGCCGTACCCCGGTGACCGCTCCGGCGGCCGTGAGCAGCCCGGCCACGCGGGTGCGCACCAGGGTGCCGCCCGCCCGCTCCAGGGCGGTGAGGAGCGCGGTGGTGACCTTCCTGGGGTCCACCCAGGCGTCGCCGCCCGCCAGCAGGCCGCCGCGGACCGCGGGGGCCAGCATGGGTTCCAGGCGACGGCACTCGCGGCCGGTGAGCCGCTCGGCGGGCAACCCCAGCTTGGCGACGAAGGCGGCGAGATCGTCCAGCGCGGCCAGATCGTCCGAGCCGAAGGCGACGTCGAGGGTGCCGTCGGTGCGGTGGTCGAGGTCGTGCCCGCTCGCGTCCGCCAGTTCGGCGGCGAAGGCGGGCCAGCGTTCCAGGGAGGCCAGGCCCAGTCGCAGCAGCGGCTCCTCGGTGTAGGTGACCTCGCTGACCGGGGCCAGCATGCCCGCCGCCGCGTGCGAGGCGCCGGAGGCGGGCGCGGGGTCGGCCACCGCCACCCTCAGGCCCCGGCCGGCGGCACGCCAGGCCACCGACAGTCCGATCACCCCCCCGCCGACGACGAGGAGGTGGAAATGGTCCGCCATACGTACTCCGCTCCCTTCGCCGGCATGACCCGGATCAGGTTCGTGGCGGTCGAGGGCCCGCTCGCGGTCGCCTCCGGACCTCGCTCACCGGTGCCGTGCGGATCCGTTCCTCGCACACCACCTGGCTCGCGCCGGGTCCTTCGTCGCTCCGCGGCCCTCCTCTCAGCCCGGTGCGTTCCGGGCTCCCGCGCGTCTTCCCCCCCAACCCTAAGGGGTCCGGCAACACGCTTAGAGCGTTAGATGTGAGGTAAATACCGTTTTCGTTATCAACGACCGTTGGTAGGAGTACGGTGCTGACGCTTATGGTCGGGAAGTGTGAATCATGTCGTGGTGGTAGGCGCCGGTCTGGCCGGCGTACGCAGCGTCGAGGCGTTACGGGCCCGCGGGTTCGGCGGCAGGATCACGCTGATCGGGGAGGAGCGGCACAGACCGTACGACCGTCCGCCCCTGTCCAAGGGGGTGCTGCTCGGCGAGACCGACTCCACCGTCGTCGACTCCGACCTCGACGCGCTTGAGGTCGACTTTCGCGCGGGCGTCTCCGCCAAGGGGCTCCACCCCGGCGTGGTCGAGACCACCGAGGGCGAACTGGCCTACGAGGGCCTGGTCATCGCCACCGGCGCGCGCCCGATCCGGCTGCGCGGGGACGGCTCACAGCACGTGGTGCGCACCATCGACGACGCGCTCCGGCTGCGTTCCCTGCTCGGCAGGGGGACGAGGGTCGCCGTGATCGGCGCGGGCTGGATCGGCGCCGAGGTGGCCACCGCCGCCCGCAGGGCGGGCTGCGCCGTGACCGTGATCGAGGCCGCCGACGTCCCGCTGTCCGCCGCGCTCGGCCAGGTCGGCGCGTACACCGCCGCCTGGTACGCGGAGGCCGGCGTCGACCTGCGCCTGGGCACCATGGTCGCCTCGGTCGACCAGGGGGGGCTCACCCTGGCCGACGGCTCCGCGGTCGAGGCCGACGTGGTCGTCACGGGCGTCGGCGTGCGGCCCGCGACCGAGTGGCTGGTCGGCTCCGGCATCCGGCTCGACAACGGCGTGGTCACCGACGAGCATCTGCGCACCTCGCTGCCCGGAGTGGTCGCCGTGGGCGACTGCGCGGCCTGGTGGTCGCGCCGCTACGGCGTGCGCCTCCGCGTCGAGCACTGGGACACCGCCCTGGGCGCCCCGGACGTGGCCGCGGCCACGCTCGTCGGCGACGTCGCCGTCTACGATCCGGTCCCCTACTTCTGGTCCGAGCAGTTCGGCCACATGGTCCAGTACGCCGGGTACCACGACGGCGCCCGCCTGATCCGGCGCGGCGACCCGGAGGCCGAGGGAAACACCAGGTGGGCGGTGTGCTGGGTGACCGAGGACGACCGGCTCGCCGCGGTCCTCTCGGTCAACCGCCCCCGCGACCTCGTCCAGGGGCGCCGCCTCATCGAGGGCGGACGGCGCCTCGACGTCAATCGCCTCGCCGACCCTGCGATAGCGTTGCGCGACTGTACGGTGGCGTAACCTCGCCGCCAGGTGTTTGGCGAAGGGCTCGATGTGGTAGTGGTGGATTCGTGACGCTTTCTGTTGCGCAGATCGACCGGGAGACCGACCAGTTGGTGGGCGAGTGGCTCACCCTGACCGAGGTTGCCAGAAGGCTCAACCTGAGCGCCGGTCGCGCCAAGCAACTTCTCAAGGACCGCAAGCTCATCGGAGTGCGCAGGGGCGGTGGCGAGCCACAGGTCCCCGCGGCCTTCCTCGCCGGCGCGGACGTCGTCAAGGGGCTGCCGGGCACTCTCACGGTGCTCCTCGACGCCGGATACGACGACGTCGAGTCGCTCCGCTGGCTTTTCACCCCCGACGACACGCTGCCGGGCTCGCCGGTCGACGCGATCGTGGCGGGCCGCCACACGGAAGTGAAGAGACGTGCCCAAGCCCTCGGTTTCTGACGCCCGTCTGTATCTGTGCACCGACGGACGGCGTGACCGGGGAGATCTCGCGGACTTCCTCGACGCCGCCCTGGCGGGCGGGGTCGACATCGTGCAGCTACGCGAGAAGGGTCTTGAGGCGCGCGAGGAGCTCGACCTCCTCGCCGTCTTCCGTGCGGCCTGCGACCGGCATGGCAAGCTCCTGGCCGTGAACGACAGGGCCGACATCGCCTACGCGATCCGCCCCGACGTGCTCCACCTCGGCCAGGGCGATCTGCCGGTGCCGATCGTGCGCGACATGCTCGGCGACGACATCCTCATCGGGCGTTCCACTCACGCCCCCGAGGAGGCGTCCGCCGCGGCGGTCGAGCCCGGCGTCGACTACTTCTGCTGTGGCCCGATCTGGCCGACGCCCACCAAGCCCGGCAGGCACGCTCCGGGCCCCGGCCTGCTCAGGCATGCCGCGGCCCTGGAGACCGAACGGCCCTGGTTCGGCATCGGCGGCATCGACCTCACCAACCTGGACGAGGTCGTCTCCCATGGGGTGCGCCGGGTCGTGGTGGTGCGGGCGATCACCGAGGCCGACGATCCCAAGGCGGCGGCGGAGGAGTTCAAGCGGAGGCTGGCGGCCTCCGTCTGAAGTCCTTCCGCCCGGCGGGAGCGTGTCTTCGGCTGGGCGGACGGGACGCCGAGCACGGCGCCGGCCCGTGCACCGGACCGGTGCGCGCCGGCCCGTGCACGGGTCAGGTGCACGGGTCAGGTGCGTCGGGAGGTGGCGGCCACCGCGAGGTCGGCCAGGGCCGCCCGGGCGTCGGGGCGGATCGGGGCGCCCTCCAGCGAACCGAGGGCGTTCTCCAGGTACTCCTTGATCAGGTCCTCACACGCCACGAGAGCCCCCGTCTCCTCGATGATCCGGCGCAGCCGGTCCACCCCGGCCTCGTCCAGATCCGGGTCGCCGAGCGTGGCGCGTACCACCTGTGCCTGGGAGGCCGAGGCGGCGGCGAGCGTGCGGGCGATGAGCATCGTCCGCTTGCCCTCGCGAAGATCGTCGCCGGCCGGTTTACCGGTCTCGTCCGGGTCGCCGAACACGCCGAGGATGTCGTCGCGAAGCTGGAAGGCGATGCCCACGGACCGCCCGTACTCCTCGCAGAGCCGGTCGATCCAGGGTTCCCTGCCCTGGGCGGCCAGCACCAGCCCGAGCCGGAGCGGCTGTTCCACGGAGTACTTGCCGCTCTTGAAGAGGGCGACCCGCAGCGCGCTGTCGAAGGTGCCCTCGCCGTGCGCCTGCTCCAGCAGGTCGAGATACTGGCCGCACATCAGTTCGGTGCGCATGTCGTCGTGCACCTTCTGCGCCGCCGCCAGTGAGGCGGCCGGCAGACCGCTGTTGCGCCACATCTCACCGGACCAGATGAGCATCAGGTTGCCCAGCAGAATGGCCGCACCCTCGCCGAACTGCTCGGCGGAGCCGTGCCAGCCCGCCTTTCTGTGCAGTTCCTCGAACCTGCGGTGTGCCGAGGGCATGCCCCGGCGCAGGTCGCTGGCGTCCATCACGTCATCGTGCACCAGGGCGCTTGCCTGGAGCAGCTCAAGGGAGGCGGCCGCGGAGAAGAGCGCGGGGTCGTCGCCTCCGCCCGCACCATGCCAGCCCCAGTAGCAGAAGGCGGGGCGCAGCCGCTTGCCGCCCGCGAGGAAGTCCTCGGCAGCGGAGACAAGAGGGGCCAGCTCTGGAGCACTGACCTGCGGACGCTGCTGTTCGACGAACCGCCGGAGAGCATGGTCCACCTCGGACCGGATCATGTCCAGCGCGGTTGCAGAAGTGATCATCGAATACCTCCGGTATGGGGACCCCGGGCTTCAGCTCTGGGGAGGAAACGCGGTGCGGTGCCGCACGCCCTGGCACCGTGTCCGGCGGTGATGACACCCCGACCACCGTACGCATGGTCGACACGGGCCTTCCCGCCGGGGCGGCGGAGCGGCGGAACGGTTGCGGGGCCGGTGTGAGACACGACACCTCCGGGTTTCTCGCGACTGGTCATGAGTCAGGAAACCCAATCTATGAAAGTTGGGATCCCCCGGCTTCGGCGGCAGGAGGAGGTCAAGTAATGAGATTAACGGTCCAAGGGGATATTTCGATCTAGAAGAACGGTTGTTTCGCGTGGAGATCGTCCTGTAGGCGGCCGTGATCTGATCGGGCATCCGGGCGGCCGGGCCAGTATCCTTGCCCCATGGCTCTGGGTCGCCCGTCCGTTCTTCCAGATCGTGTCGCCACCGTCCGCGAACTCCTCGCCGCCGGTGCCCACTCGTTCTCCTTCGAGTTCTCCCCTCCGAAGACCGACGAGGGAGAGCGCCACCTCTGGCGTGCCGTCCGCGAGCTGGAGGCGCTGCACCCCACCTTCGTCTCCGTCACCTACGGTGCCGGAGGCAGCACCCGCGACCGCACCGTCGACATCGTCGAGCGGATCGCCCACGAGACCACGCTGACCCCGGTCGCCCACTTCACGGCCGTCAACCACTCCATCCGCGAGCTGCGCCACCTGGTCGGCCGGTTCGCCGGGGCGGGCGTCCGCAACATCCTCGCCGTGCGGGGCGACCCGCCGGGCGACGTGACGGGCGAGTGGGTGCGCCACCCCGAGGGCGTCCTGTACGCCGAGGAACTGGTCAGGCTCATCCGCCAGTCCGGCGACTTCTGCGTGGGCGTGGCCGCCTTCCCCTACAAGCACCCCAGGTCGCGCTCGATCGAATCCGACACCGAGTACTTCGTACGCAAGTGCCGGGCGGGCGCCGACTACGCGATCACCCAGATGTTCTTCCGCGCGGACGACTACCTGCGGCTCCGTGACCGGGTGGCGGCCAGCGGTTGTGACACGCCGATCATCCCCGGCATCATGCCCGTCACGCAGATGAGCACCATCGCCAGGTCGGAGCAGCTCTCCGGCGCGCCGTTCCCGCCCGAGGTGGCCGAGAGGTTCGCGGCCGTCGCCGACGATCCGGCCGCCGTGCGCAGCCTGGGCATCGAGCTGGCCGCCGAGCTCTGCCAGACCCTGCTCGACGAGGGCGCGCCCGGCATCCACTTCATCACCTTCAACCGCTCCAGCGCGACCCGCGAGGTCTTCCAGGCGCTCGACCACACGCCGAGGGCCCCTTCGCTGGGGGGCTGAGCGAGAGGGTCTCCCGCCGGCGGCTCAGCCGTCCAGCGGGAGGACCGCCCCGAGGATCGCGTAGCGCTCGTGCCCGCCGGGGAAGACGAACTGCGTGAGCAGGTCCACGAAGCCGATGCTCCGGTAGAGGTGCCGGGCCGCGGTGGGCCGGTCGCGGGTGGACAGCACGGCGGTGCGCTCCAGGCGGCCCGCGCAGATGCCCATGATCATCGACCGTCCGATGCCCTTGCCCTGGTAGTCGGGGTGGACGTGGATCTCGGCGAGCTCCAGCGCGTCGCCCAGCCAGCCGCGGGCGCTGCCCTCGCCGTGCTTCTCGGCGAGGGCCCGCCGGACCACGTCGTGCCACCACTGGCCGGAAACCCCGTGGAAACCGTAGGCGATCCCCACCGGGGTGCCGTCGGAGAGTTCGGCGAACAGGCAGGTGAAGGCCGGGTTGGTGGCGTGGTTTCCCATGATCGCCTTACGGCCGGCGATCTGGTCGGCGGGCGGGTTCATCGCCTTGGTGTAGACGTCAAGGACCGCGTCCAACCGGAGCGTGAACTCGTCGGGGCCGATCCGTCGCAGTCCGATCACGCGTCGCACCCTAGCAGGGAGGACATGACGCGGGTCAGCGCCGGTGGCGGGAGCGCCGTGCCGTGCTCACCGCCGGATCGCGGTCATTCGACCTCGACGGGGACCCCGCCGGTGATGCGGACGAGCTCGTCGAAGGAGGTCGGGAAGACGGTGTGCGGGTGGCCGGCGGCGGCCCAGACGACGTCGTACTTGTCCAGCCAGGTGTCGACCAGCGTCCGGACCGGGGCGGGATGGCCGATCGGGGCGACGCCGCCGATGACCTGGCCGGTGGCCGCCCGCACGAAGGCGGGATCGGCGCGCTTCACCTTCGCCACACCGGCCGTCCTGGCGATCAGGTCGGTGTCGACCCGGTGGGCACCGCTGGTCAGAACCAGGAGCGGCTCGCCGTCGGCGTCGAATATCAGGCTGTTGGCGATGGCGCCGACCTCGCAGCCGAGCTGCGCGGCGGCGCTGGCGGCGGTCGGGGTGGCCTCGGCGAAGGTGACGATCTCGCCGGGGACGGCGTGCTCACGGAGCACGGCGGCGACTTTCTCAACGTTCGGATGCAACTTTTCTGGCACCTGGCCACTCTAAACGGGTTGACCGTTGATTTCCGCTTCATAACCGGTCACTTGCACGGGGAACCCGTGCGCTATGGTCCCTTGACCTGATCCATAGTGATATGAGGAGTTGATGGAAAGTGGGGGTTGGACAGCGGCTGGGAGCGGCCGCGCTGATGACGGCGGGGGCCGTGCTCCTCTCTTCCGCGGGCGTCACCCTTTCCGCGGGCGTCGCCGAGGCCCGGGCCGCGGTCTCGGCCGCGCCGGCCGTCGCGACGAGGACCGAGGCGTCCCGGTTCGTCGCACCGGGCAAGACGCTCAGGCTCGGCGCGAAGGGCGCCACGGTGAAGGTGCTCCAGGAGAGGCTGGCCGAGCTCGGCTACGCCCCGGGCAGGATCGACGGCCGCTACGGCGGTGCGACCCTGACCGCGATCTGGGCCTTCCAGAAGGTCAACGGCATCTCGCCGACCAGCACCGTGGCGCGCAGGACCTGGCAGGCCCTGGAGAGTCCGCTGGCGCCGAAGGTGCTCGTCCCCGGGGGTAAGCCGACCCGGGTGGAGGTGAACCTCACCACCCAGGTGATGGTCCTCTACGTCAACGGCGCGGTGCGGCTGATCAGCCACACCTCCTCGGGCAGTGGGATCGCCTACTGCGAGACGGCCACCTGGGAGGGCAAGACCCAGCGGTTCTGCGGCGACGCCCGCACGCCGACGGGCGACTACAAGACCACCTGGCGCAGGGACGGCTGGCACAAGTCCTACCTGGGCCAGCTCTACAACCCGATCTTCTTCAACGGCGGCATCGCCTTCCACGGCGCGCTGTCGGTGCCGCTGGCACCCGCCTCCCACGGCTGTGTCCGGCTGCCGATGCACGTGGCGGAGGTCCTTCCCGGTCTGCTCGGCACCGGGGTGCCGGTGCATGTCCGAGGCAGGTTCGCCCGGTAGCGCGGCGGAGCGGGCGAGCCTGCGGGCGGATCGGCGCTCGGCGAGCGGAGGCCCCGGGAGACGGAGATCTCCCGGGGCCTCCGTCATATCAGAAGATCGAACTTTTGTTCGCCGTTTTACTTGACAGTATTAGTGGTCGAATTTATGTTCGATGTAATGACGCGGGGCTCGCAGCCCGTGTCCAGGGTGGCCGGCCGGATCCACGTCGTCGGAGGAGACGATCGGGCCCAGGTCGGGACGGGCGGGGAGAGGGGAAGCTCCTCGTCCGGCCGCCCGGTGGATTTGTCGGTGGGGTCTGCGAATGTTGACACCGCCGGTGAAAACGCCGGGAGCCGCTTGCGACCAAGGAGGCTGACGCACATGACCCCTCGGCTCGGCGATTCCGGTGGGCCCCGACTGTCCCCCACGGTGCGGGCGCACCTCACAGACGCGCGCGACTGTCTCGAAGAGGCCGCCGCCGCCCGGACCTCCGCCGCTCGTTACGTCGCGGCCCACCTCGCGGCGCTCAGGGCGGCCGCCGCCGTCCTGGCCGCGCGCCCCCGTCCCATGCAGGGCCGCAGGCGCAGGCTGCGCAGTGCCTGGGAGCTGCTCCCCGAGGCCGAGCCCCGGCTGGCCGAGTGGGCGCCCTACTTCGAGACGAGCGCGGCCAAGCGGGCCGCCGCCGAGGCGGGGCTGACCCGCACGGTGTCGCCGCGAGACGCCGAGGAGCTCATCTCCGAGGCGGAGCGCTTCGTCATCGAGGTCGAGAACCTGCTCGGGGTGCCGGCGCAACCCGTGCTCCCGGGCCACGTCCCGCTGGCGGGTTAGGTCCCCTCCGGCGGATCTCGCCGTGGCGAGGTCGGTCAGACGGTTGGTTCAGACGGGTTGGTTCAGAGGGTGTCGCGAGGCCGGAGGAGGGCGTCGCGGCGTGCCTTGATGACCGGCGGTGGTGACCGGCGACGACGCGGCGTGGCGCCGTCCGACCGGCCGTGGCGGGCAGGACCCGAGGCGGTCTACGCCGCGGAGGAGTTCTCCTGGACGGCGCGGTGGCGCAGCAGGAGCATGGCGGCGTCGTCGCCCAGCGGTCTGCCCACGTGGTGGAGCAGGTCCGCGCGCAGAGCGTCCAGCGACCCCTGAGGGTCGTCCTCACCGTCCAGCAGGTGCGCCCGCTCCGGCAGCGGGTAGAACTCGCCGAACCCGTTGCGCGCCTCGATGACCCCGTCGGTGTAGAAGAGGACCTGGTCTCCCGGCTCGAAAGGGATGTGGTGCGGCTGCGGCTTGCTGGCCTGTAGTGCGCTCATGCCCAGCGGCAGGGCCTCGTCCGGCGGGTCGGCGAACCAGATCGTGCCCTCGGCGTCCAGCACCATGGGCGGGGGGTGGCCACAGTTGATGACGGCGATGGTGGAACCGCCGCGGATCTCGGCCAGTACGGCGGTCACGAACTGCTCGCCGGACAACTCGCGGGTCAGTGCCTTCTCCAGCCGTGCCACGACGCCCTGGAGCTTCTTCTCGTCGTGGGCCGCCTCGCGGAAGGCGCCGAGCACCACGGCCGCGGTCTCCACGGCCTCCAGGCCCTTGCCCTGCACGTCTCCCACGATGATCCGCACCCCGTGCGGGGTGGTGACGACCTCGTACAGGTCACCGCCGATCCTGGCCTCGGCCGTGGCGGAGGTGTACGAGACGGCCACGCCTATGCCGGGACCGGCGCGGCGGGGCACCGGGCGCAGCAGCACCCGCTGGGCGGCCTCGGCCACCGAGCGCACGTCGGCGAGCTGGCGCTCGTGGCGCAGCCGCCCGGCGCTGGCCAGCACGCTGGCCACGGTGACGCCGAGGATGGCGAACATGGTGATGTTGGTACGCGGCGCCCAGAGGATGTCGTTGTAGAGGCCGAGCGCGACGCACAGCACCAGGGCGACGACGCCGATCACGGTGGTGCGGGCCAGGCCGCAGGCCACACTGGCGAAGGCCGGGCCGAGGGCGAGCAGCGGGAGGAGGCCGGACGTGGGGCCCGAGCCGAAGTCGATCACGGCCACCACGGCCATGACGACGAACGGCAGCAGCTTCAGGGTGTCCTGGGTCCTGGTGGTGCCGATCGATGCCAGCAACCGCAGGAAGGTGCGCGTCCTGGTCGATCCCAGCGACACCATGACCGAGTGGAGACGGCTTTTTGAGCGCGGTCGAGAGTGATCGAGCCGATCATCTCCCGAAGTCATGTCCACCGTGTCTCGCCGATCGAATGTTTGCCTTTTCCTACCACAGTGGCCGTGAGCCGGGGCGGAATGAAGCTAACGTTCTGCTGAGAGCAAGATTTTTAGAGCGGGGTGGGCACGCCGGTCCCGGCGCACCCACGACCGGTCAGACGGTCAGAAGGACTCGACGGCGCGGCGTGCCTCGGGGTCCAGGACGCCCCAGCCGATGAGCTCCTCGGTGAGCTCGCTGGGGGACTTGTCGTAGATCACGGCAAGGGAGCGGAGGTCCTCCTGGCGGATGGACAGCACCTTGCCGTTGTAGTCGCCACGCTGGCTCTGGATGGTGGCCGCGTAGCGGGCAAGCGCGCCGGCCTTCTCCTTGGGGAGCTGGGCAAGGCGCTCAAGGTCGATCACAAGTTTCGGGGTCGGGCCCAGAGGACTGGGAGCAGCCCCTCCGGGCAGCAACTCCGAGACCGGCACCCCGTAGAAATCAGCCAGCTCGGCAAGCTTCTGCACGGTGACGGCACGGTCGCCACGCTCGTAGGAGCCCACGACGACCGCCTTCCAGCGCCCGCGGGACTTCTCTTCGACTCCGTGCAGGGACAGGCCCTGCTGGGTGCGAATGGCGCGGAGTCGTGCACCCAGCGATTTGGCGTACTCAGACGGCATGGTGTGGCCCCCCGGCTCTGTATGTACTGCTCTCAACTTGATTGTGCTACCTCGCAACTTATGCCCCGGTCACCGGGTTGGCGCCCGGGGTAGGCGTCTTCGGTGACCGGTGCGTCAGGGTTCACCCGATAACGCCACGAGGTGTGGTTACGGACAGTGACGGTAAAGCTGTGGGCGCCTAAGGTCAAGCTGATTGGAAAAAAGATGTCGAATCCGGTCCGATGTGGTCCGCCTCAAACGCGGTAGTTGTCCTACCGCGCATCGCGAAACCTCTAGTTTTTACGGGATTTTCGCCGGATGCTGGCTTCTTCTGGGGGATTCGGGGCAACATCATCTTCGGGTGCGGCGACCAGAGTATGATCTTCGACAAGGTGGCCGGGAGGAATACCCGGTGCGACGGTCCCGTCCGGCCGGAGGTGTGGATCGGCGTTTCGCGGCGGCGACCCGCCCGGCTCCCGGGAGGGCTCAGCTGCCGTCGCGTTCCAGCGGGCAGCTCATGCAGCGCGGGCCGCCCCGGCCCCTGCCGAGCTCGCTGCCCCGGATCGTGATGACCTCGATCCCGTTGCGGCGCAGGTGGTTGTTGGTGGTGGTGTTGCGCTCGTAGGCCACGACCACGCCGGGTCGCAGGGCCAGCACGTTGCAGCCGTCGTCCCACTGCTCCCGTTCGGAGGCGTACACGTCCTGTGTCGCGCTGAGGACCTTGATGTCGTCCAGGCCGATCGCCCGCGCGATGGCTCTGTGCATGTCCTCGGGGGGATGGTCGGTGATCTTGAGTTCCTTCTCGTTGTCGCCGGGCTCGACGGTGTAGGAGGGCAGCATGCCCAGCCCCGCGAACTTGGTGAACACCCCGACGTCCACGTTGGTCATGACCGTGTCCAGATGCATGAAGGCCCGCGCCTTCGGCATGTCCAGCGCGACGATCCTCGTCGCGGCGCCCTTCGCGAACAGGCTCCGCGCGAGCATCTCGACAGCCTGCGGCTGGGTGCGCTCGCTGATCCCCACCAGCACCGCGCCCTGGCCGATGACGAGCACGTCGCCGCCCTCGATGGTGGCCGGAGCCGCGGGGATGCCGGGCATCCAGACGTGGTAGCCGCCCTCCTCGGGCCGGTCGTAGCCGGAGGCGAAGGCGGGGTGGTAGCGGTAGATCGCCTCCATGTTGACCGTCTCGCGGCGGCGGGCCTTCTTTCTCATCGCGTTGATCGAGACGCCGCCGTAGATCCAGCAGGAGGTGTCGCGGGTGAACAGGTGGTTGGGCAGCGGGGGCAGGACGAAGTCGTCCGGCCTGAGCGTGTGGAAGGCGAGGCTTTTGGGATCGGTGCCCATGTCCACCAGTTCGCGCTTGGTGATGCCGCCGGTGAGATAGCGCTGAAGCATCGTGGAGTCCATCGAGTCCAGCGCGTTGCGGATGGCGTCGACGGCCATCGGGCCGAAGTAGCGCTCGTCGGCGATGCCGTCCAGGATGTGCTTGCGCGCCTGGGGGATCTCGACGGTCTCATGGAGCAGGTCGGAGAGCATGTGAACGGTGACCCCCTGGTCGACCAGGAGTCTCTGCCACTCCTCGTGCTCCTCCACGGCGCGCTGCACCCACAGCACGTCGTCGAAGAGGAAGTCGTCCTTGTTCGACGGCGTGAGCCGTTTCAGGGCGAGTTCGGGCCGATGCAGCAGGACCTGGTGGAGCCGGCCGACCTCGGAGTCGACGTGAAAGGCCATTTCTCTTCCTTCGCGGCTGGTGACGAGAGAGTTGGGAGGGCGGCGCCCCGGACCCCGTGGGCGCGCTCGCCATACCTCGCGTTGGTACGGACCTAAAGCGCATACCCGCCAGAACCATGGGAAGTCAGCGAAGATCACGATATTTATTCACTTTTAGGAAGATCGCTGGGGCGGCTGTCCGGCGTCCGCCGAGGTGGGGCCGGTCAGGGTCCGGTCAGGGCGAGCCGTCGAGCGGCTGGTAACGTAAGAGTGCTGACTTCCTTTAAGACCCGTCCCGTGAGGCGGGAAAGGTGGTGTTACTCCTTGACCGATGCCATTTCGCATGCGCTGAGCGGTGCGCGCGCCGTTCTCGAGCAGCCCGATATCAACCGGGCCCTGGTCCGCATCTCCCACGAGATCCTTGAACGGACCAAGGGCGGCGAGAACGTCGTCCTGCTGGGCATCCCCACGCGCGGTGTCCACCTGGCCCGCCGCCTGGCCGCCCACATCAAGCAGTTCGAGGGCCGTTCCGTGCCCGTCGGCTCCCTCGACGTCACGATGTACCGAGACGATCTGCGCCTGCGTCCCGCCCGTGCGCTGGGCCGCACCGAACTGCCCGCCGACGGCATCGACGGCAGGACCGTCGTCCTCGTCGACGACGTCCTCTACTCCGGCCGCACGGTCCGTGCCGCGCTCGACGCGCTCAACGACCTGGGCCGCCCGCAGGCCGTGCAACTCGCCACCCTGGTCGACCGCGGCCACCGCGAGCTGCCCATCCGCCCCGACTACGTGGGCAAGAACCTGCCGACCTCCAAGTCCGAGAGCGTCAAGGTCTACCTGGAGGAGAACGACGGCCGCGACGCGGTCCTGCTGCTGAAGGAGGACGGCCGGTGAAGCGGCACCTGATCTCGGCGGCCGATCTGACCCGTGACGACGCCCTGCTCATCCTGGACACCGCGGACGAGCTGGCGAAGATCTCGGAACGTTCCATCAAGAAGCTCCCCACCCTGCGGGGCCGCACCGTGGTGAACCTCTTCTTCGAGGACTCCACCCGGACCAGGATCTCCTTCGAGGCCGCGGCCAAGCGCCTGTCGGCGGACGTCATCAACTTCTCCGCCAAGGGCTCCAGCGTCTCCAAGGGCGAGTCGCTCAAGGACACCGCGCTCACCCTGGAGGCGATGGGCGCCGACGCCGTCGTCATCCGGCACGGCGCCTCGGGCGCCCCGTACCGGCTGGCCGGCTGGGTGCGCGGCAGTGTCGTCAACGCCGGTGACGGCACCCACGAGCACCCCACCCAGGCCCTGCTCGACGCCTTCACCATGCGCCGCCGCCTGGGCTCGCTGGACGGCAGGAAGGTCACCATCGTCGGTGACGTGCTGCACAGCAGGGTGGCCCGCTCCAACGTGCTGCTGCTGGCCACCCTCGGTGCCGAGGTGACCCTGGTCGCCCCGCCGACCCTGTTCCCGGTCAACGTCGACTCCTGGCCGTGCGAGGTCTCCTACGACCTCGACGCGATGCTGCCCAAGTCCGACGTGGTGATGATGCTGCGCGTGCAGCGCGAGCGGATGAACGCGGCGTTCTTCCCCACCGAGCGGGAGTACAGCCGCCGCTACGGGCTCGACCGCGAGCGCGTCGCCAGGATGCCCGACCACGCCATCGTGATGCACCCCGGCCCGATGAACCGGGGGATGGAGATCGCGGCCGAGGTGGCCGACTCGCCGCGCTCGACGATCGTCGAGCAGGTCGCCAACGGGGTGACCGCACGTATGGCCGTTCTGTACCTGCTGCTTGGCGGCGCCGACCTCGGGGGAGAGATCTGATGAACGACCGCATCGGGGCCACGCGTGACGGCATCGTCATCAGGGGCGCCAGGATCCTCGGCGGAGAGCCCGTCGACATCCTGATCCGCGACGGTCTCCTGGTGGAGATCGGCCAGGGGCTGAGCGGCGGCGGGACCGTCGAGGCTGAGGGGTTGATCGCCCTGCCCGGCCTGGTGGACCTGCACACCCACCTGCGCGAGCCGGGACGTGAGGACGCGGAGACCGTCACCACGGGCACCCGCGCCGCCGCCCTCGGCGGCTACACCGCCGTGCACGCCATGGCCAACACCGACCCGGTCGCCGACACCGCAGGCGTCGTCGAGCAGGTCTGGCGCCTGGGCCAGGAGGCGGGCTACTGCGACGTGCAGCCCGTTGGAGCCGTCACGGTCGGCCTGGGCGGCGAGCACCTGGCCGAACTCGGCGCGATGGCCGACTCGGCGGCCCGGGTCCGGGTCTTCTCCGACGACGGCAAGTGCGTCTCCGACGCGGTGCTCATGCGCCGCGCGCTGGAGTACGTCAAGGCCTTTGACGGCGTCGTGGCCCAGCACGCCCAGGAGCCGCGGTTGACCGAGGGCGCGCAGATGAACGAGGGCTCGGTCTCCGGCAGGCTGGGCCTGACCGGATGGCCCGCGGTCGCCGAGGAGGCGATCATCTCCCGCGACTGCCTGCTGGCCGCGCACGTCGGCTCGCGCCTGCACATCTGCCACGTCTCCACCGCGGGCTCGGTGGAGCTCATCCGCTGGGCCAAGTCCAAAGGCTGGGACGTCACCGCCGAGGTGACCCCGCACCACCTGCTGCTGACCGACGACCTCGTCGAGGACTCCCCGGTCGGCTCCTACAACCCGATCTACAAGGTGAACCCGCCGCTGCGCACCCGCGCCGACGTCGAGGCGCTGCGCGCGGCTCTGGCCGACGGCACGATCGACTGCGTGGCCACCGACCACGCCCCGCACCCGGTCGAGGACAAGGAGACCGAGTGGGCCGCCGCCGCCATGGGCATGATCGGCTTGGAGACGGCGCTCGCGGTGGTCCAGGAGGCGATGGTGGAGACGGGGCTGCTCGACTGGGCCGGTGTCGCCGAGCGCATGTCCTGCGCCCCGGCCAGGATCGGCAGGCTTCGAGGGCACGGGCAGCCGATCGAGGTCGGCGCGCCGGCCAACCTCACCCTCTACGACCCGGCGGTGCGCGCCGCGGTCGACCCGGCGGGCTACGCTTCCAAGAGCCGCAACACCCCCTACCAGGGCCTTACCCTGCCCGGCCGTGTCGTGGCGACCTTTTTGCGCGGCAGGCCGACGGTCCTGGACGGGAAGCTCACGTGAGGACTCCCCGCTTTCGCGCGCCGGGCGTCGGATACCTTCGCCTTCCCGCACCGGGACGTGGGGGCGTCCCGCTCGGTGCGGCGACGGCGAATCGATGTGCCAGATATTTCATACTTTGCGGAGCTGGAGCCGAGATGATCGGGGTGTGTGAGTGACCGCAGTGCTAGTGCTGGAAGATGGACGTGTCTTCCACGGGACCCCCTACGGCGCCGAGGGCGAGACCTTCGGCGAGATGGTCTTCAACACGGGGATGACCGGTTACCAGGAGACGCTGACCGATCCGTCGTACCACCGCCAGATCGTCGCGATGACCGCGCCGCACATCGGGAACACCGGGGTCAACGACGAGGATCCGGAGTCCTCGCGGGTGTGGGTGGCCGGTTACGTGGTCCGCGAGCCGGCCCGGGTGGCCTCCAACTGGCGCTCCAACCGTTCCCTGGACGACTACCTCAGGGAGCAGGGCGTCGTCGGCATCGCCATTCCCGGCACCCGCGCCCTGACCCGTCACCTGCGGGAGCGGGGAGCGATGCGGGCCGGGGTCTTCTCCGGCAAGGCTCTGGCGCCGGTCGAGGAGCTGCTGGAGCGGGTGCTGGGCAGCCCCCCGATGGAGGGCGCCGACCTGGCGGGAGAGGTCTCCACCGCCAAGCCGTACGTGGTGCCCGCGATCGGCGCGCGGCGGTTCACCGTGGCCGCGGTCGACCTCGGGATCAAGGCGATGACGCCGCACCGGATGGCCGAGCGCGGCTGCGAGGTGCACGTGCTGCCGGCCTCGGCCACTACGGAGGAGATCCTCGCGCTCGGTCCGGACGGGGTGTTCTTCTCCAACGGTCCCGGCGACCCCGCCACCGCCGACGGACCGGTCAAGGCGCTTCGCGGGGTCCTCGACGCGGGTGTCCCGTTCTTCGGCATCTGCTTCGGAAACCAGCTCTTCGGGCGTGCCCTGGGGCTGGGCACCTACAAGCTGCGTTACGGCCATCGAGGTGTCAACCAGCCGGTACAGCACCGGGGAACCGGCAAGGTGGAGATCTCCGCGCACAACCACGGTTTCGCGGTGCGGGCACCGCTGGAGGGCGTGTTCGACACGCCGTACGGCCTTGCGGAGGTCAGCCACGTCAACCTCAACGACGACTGCGTCGAGGGGCTGCGGCTGCTGGAGCGCCCGGCCTTCAGCGTCCAGTACCACCCGGAGGCCGCGGCCGGCCCGCACGACTCCGCAAGCCTGTTCGACGACTTCTGCGCGTTGATGGCGGGAGAGCGGGGAACGGTCAACGGGGCGATCACAAGTACGGAGCGGTCCGGGGAACGAGCGGGCGGAGTGGCGGACGAGGGACGAGTCCTCCGCGGAGCCGGCGAGGAGCCGGACGCGACCAAGAGCACGGAGCGGTCCGGGGAACGAGCGGGCGGAGTGGCGGACGAGGGACGAGTCCTCCGCGGAGCCGGCGAGGAGCCGGACGCGACCATGGGTACGGAGGGAAGCAAGGGTGCCTAAGCGCACGGACATCCAGTCGATCATGGTGATCGGCTCAGGACCGATCGTGATCGGCCAGGCATGCGAGTTCGACTACTCGGGTACCCAGGCCTGCCGCGTGCTGCGCGCCGAGGGCTTCCGCGTGATCCTCGTCAACAGCAACCCGGCGACCATCATGACCGACCCCGAGTTCGCCGACGCCACCTACGTCGAGCCCATCACCCCCGAGATCGTCGAGAAGATCATCGCCAAGGAGCGCCCCGACGCGCTGCTGCCCACCCTGGGCGGGCAGACCGCGCTGAACACCGCGATCTCCCTGTACGAGGCCGGCGTCCTGGAGCGCTACGAGGTCGAGCTGATCGGCGCCGACGTCGACGCCATCCAGGCGGGCGAGAACCGCGAGCTGTTCAAGGGCATCGTGGCCAAGGTCGCCGAGGAGCACGGCCTCAACGCCGAGTCGGCCCGCTCGTCCGTCTGCCACACCATGGACGAGTGCCTGGCCGCCGCCAGGGAGCTGGGCTACCCGCTGGTGGTGCGGCCCTCCTTCACCATGGGCGGGGTCGGCTCCGGTTTCGCGCACGACGAGGAGGGGCTGCGCCGCATCGCCGGGGCGGGCCTCGACGCCTCGCCGACCACCGAGGTGCTCCTTGAGGAGTCCATCCTCGGCTGGAAGGAGTACGAGCTGGAGGTCATGCGCGACCGGGCGGACAACGTGGTGATCGTCTGCTCGATCGAGAACATCGATCCGATGGGCGTGCACACCGGTGACAGTGTCACCGTGGCCCCCGCGCTGACCCTGACCGACCGCGAGTACCAGAACATGCGCGACGTGGCCATCGCGGTCATCCGCGAGGTCGGTGTCGACACCGGCGGCTGCAACATCCAGTTCGCCGTCGAGCCGCGCACCGGCCGCATGGTCGTCATCGAGATGAACCCGCGCGTCTCGCGCTCCTCGGCGCTCGCTTCCAAGGCCACCGGCTTCCCGATCGCGAAGATCGCCGCGAAGCTCGCCATCGGCTACACGCTGGACGAGATCCCCAACGACATCACGAGGGAGACCCCGGCGTCGTTCGAGCCCTCGCTGGACTACATCGTGGTCAAGGTGCCCCGGTTCGCGTTCGAGAAGTTCTCCGGGGCCGACGCGACCCTGACCACTCACATGAAGTCGGTCGGCGAGGCCATGGCGATCGGCCGGTCCTTCCCCGAGGCCCTGCAGAAGGCACTGCGCTCGCTGGAGAAGAAGGGCGCCTCCTTCACCTGGGCGGGCGATCCGGGCGACAGGGACGAGCTCCTGGCCGCCTGCCGTATCCCGCACGACGGGCGCCTGTTCACCATGCAGCAGGCCATCCGCGCCGGGGCAGGCGCCGAGGAGCTGTTCGAGGCCACCCGTGTCGATCCGTGGTTCGTCGACCAGCTGATCGCGATCGACGAGATGGCCGCCGAGCTGCGCGAGGTGCCGCAGCTGACCGCCGAGGTGCTGACCAGGGTCAAGCGGTACGGCTTCAGCGACGCGCAGATCGCCGAGCTGCGCGGCATGACCGAGTCGCGGGTGCGCGACCTGCGCCACGCGCTCGGCGTCCGCCCGGTCTACAACACCGTCGACACCTGCGCCGCCGAGTTCGCCGCCCAGACCCCCTACCTGTACTCCACCTACGACGAGGAGAGCGAGGTCCCCTACGGGGAGCGCCCCAAGGTCCTCATCCTCGGTTCGGGGCCCAACAGGATCGGCCAGGGCATCGAGTTCGACTACGCGTGTGTGCACGCCTCCTTCGAGCTGTCGGCGGCCGGCTACGAGACCGTCATGGTCAACTGCAACCCCGAGACGGTCTCCACCGACTACGACACCTCCGACCGCCTCTACTTCGAGCCGCTCACCCTGGAGGACGTCCTGGAGGTCGTCCACGCCGAGCAGCAGACCGGCCCCGTCGCGGGCGTCATCGTCCAGCTCGGCGGCCAGACCCCGCTCGGCCTGGCCCAGGCGCTCAAGGACGCCGGTGTCCCGATCGTCGGCACCTCGCCCGAGTCGATCCACCTCGCCGAGGAGCGCGGCGCGTTCGGCCGGGTCCTCGCCGAGGCGGGCCTGCCCGCCCCCAAGCACGGCGTGGCGGTGACCTCCGACGAGGCGCTGGCCATCGCCGCGGAGATCGGCTACCCGGTGCTGGTGCGCCCCTCCTACGTGCTGGGCGGCGCGGGCATGGCCATCGTCTACGACGACGAGACGCTGATCGCCTACATGGCCAAGGCGGGCGCGGCCAGCGACCACCCGGTGCTGGTGGACAAGTTCCTCGACGAGGCCGTGGAGATCGACGTCGACGCGCTCTTCGACGGCGAGGAGCTCTACCTCGGCGGCGTGATGGAGCACATCGAGGAGGCCGGCATCCACTCCGGCGACTCGGCGTGCTCGCTGCCGCCGATGACGCTGGGAAGCTACGACATCAAGCGCATCCGCACCGCCACCGAGGCCATCGCCAGAGGTGTGGGCGTGCGCGGCCTGCTCAACGTGCAGTACGCCATGTCGGCCAACATCCTGTACGTGCTGGAGGCCAACCCCCGCGCCAGCCGTACCATCCCGTTCGTCTCCAAGGCCACGGCGGTGCCGCTGGCCAAGGCGGCGGCCCGGGTGATGATGGGCGCCACGGTGGCCGAACTGCGCGCCGAGGGCCTGCTGCCGGAGAGCGGTGACGGCGGCACCATGCCGCTGGACGCGCCCATCGCGGTCAAGGAGGCCGTGCTGCCCTTCAACCGGTTCCGCGGCGTGGACATCGTGCTCAGCCCCGAGATGCGCTCCACCGGCGAGGTCATGGGCATCGACGAGTTCTTCGGCACCGCCTACGCCAAGTCGCAGGCCGCCGCGTACGGCTCGCTGCCCACCAAGGGGCGGGCGTTCGTCTCGGTCGCCAACCGTGACAAACGCGCCATGATCTTCCCGGTCAAGGCCCTCGCCGACCTCGGCTTCGAGATCCTCGCCACCGAGGGCACCGCCGAAGTCCTGCGCCGCAACGGTGTCCGTGCCAAGATCGTGCGCAAGCACAGCGAGGGAGCCGGTCCCGCGGGTGAGCAGACCATCGTCCGGCGCATCCTGGACGGGGAGGTGGATCTCATCGTCAACACCCCCTTCGGCAGCCCCGGCCAGTCGGGACCCCGCCTGGACGGCTACGAGATCCGCACCGCCGCCGTGCTGCGCGCCATCCCCTGCATCACCACGGTTCAGGGCCTGGCCGCGGCGGTACAGGGCATCCAGGCGATCGTCCGCGGTGACATCGGCGTACGGTCCCTTCAGGAGCACGCGAAGCGGTTGCGGAGCGGTTGAGGAGTGAGGCCGGCGCCCCAGCGGAGGTGAGGAAGACGCCTGTTACTCCGGTGCAGGTGACAGGCACGGTGCTGACGACGCGCCGCGTCGACGCCTACCATGCGCTCACCGTGGTGGCGCCCGGCATCGCCGAGCGTTTCCGGCCCGGCCACTTCGTCGGGGTGGCCGTGGGCGGGGCGCAGACGTCGATGCTGACGCGCCGTGCCTTCTTCGTCCACGACGTCAAGCCCGACTACGGCGGTACCGTCGAGTTCGTCTTCTCGGTGAGCGGGCCGGGCACGGCCTGGCTGGCCGACCGGCGCGCCCGCGACACCCTCGACCTGGTGGGCCCGCTCGGCCGCCCGTTCCCGCTGCCCAGAGACCCGGTGACCTGCGTCCTGGTCGGCGCCGAGCACGGCTCGGCGACGCTGTTCACCGTGGCCGACGCCCTCCAGCGGCGTGGTTGCCGCGTCGACTTCGTGCTCGGCGCGGCCTCGGCCGACCGGGTGTTCGGCGCCCTGCGGGCCAGGAGGATGGGGGAGACGACCACGCTGACCACCGAGGACGGCTCCCTGGGCATGCGCGGCCGGGTGACCGACGTGCTGCCCGGCGTGATCGCCGACGTACGGGCCGACGCGGTCTACGCCTGCGGTCCGATGCCGATGCTGCACGGCGTCACCACGGTGGCCGTCGAGTTCGACATCCCCGTCCAGGTGGCGGTCGAGGAGCGGATGGCGTGCGGGATCGGCGTGTGCATGACGTGCGTGCTGCCGGTCATCGGGGACGACGGGGTGACCCGGATGGTGCGCTCGTGCGTCGAGGGACCGGTCTTCAGGGGGGAGCGCGTCCGCTTCGACGACGTCGGGACGATCCCGTTCGACGCGCTGGGAGCGCCCGGTGGAGGAATACGGAATGCCGGTTGACATGCGGACGTACCTGGGGCACGTGGAACTGGTCAACCCCGTCACCACGGCCGCCGGGTGCGCGGCGTCCGGCTCCGAACTCGCCCAGTTCTTCGACCTCGCCCGGATCGGCGCGCTGACCACCCGGTCGATCACGATGGCTCCCAGGGCGGGCCGTCCGACCCCCAGGATGGCCGAGACGCCCTCGGGCATGCTCAACGCCGTCGGGCTCCAGGGGCCGGGCGTGGACGCCTTCCTGGAGCGTGAGCTGCCCTGGCTGGCCCAGCGGGGCGTGCGGACCGTGGTGTCCATCGGCGGCGGCACCGTGGCCGAGTACACCGCGCTGGCCCGCAGGCTCACCGACGCGCCCGGCGTCACCGCCGTGGAGGTCAACCTGTCGTGCCCCAACATCGAGGACCGGGGCAGGGTCTTCGCCCGCGACGGCGCGGCCTCCGCCGAGGTGATCGCCTCGGTGCGCTCGGTGATGCGCTACGACGTGCCGGTGGTGGCCAAGCTCTCCCCGGACGTCATGGACATCGTGAGCGTGGCCCGCGCGTGCGTGGACGGCGGCGCCGACGCCCTGTCGATGATCAACAATCCGCTCGGCATGAGCATCGACACCGAGGCCATGCGGCCCGTGCTCGCGGCGGTCACCGGCGGCCTGTCGGGCCCCGCGGTCAGGCCACTGGCCGTACGCTGCGTATGGCAGGTCCACGCGGCCCTGCCCAGCGTGCCCATCATCGGCATGGGCGGCGTGCTGACCGGCAGGGACGCCTTCGAGTTCATCCTCGCCGGAGCCTGCGTCGTCGCCGTGGGGACCGCACTGTTCCACGACCCCTACGCCTGCCTGCGCATCCTCCGCGAGCTTGAGGAGATCCTGGCGGCCCGGGGGTTCCACCGGCTGGCCGACGCGGTCGGGCTGGCACACCGCCCGCCGGGGGCGTCCACCCGGCACCGGATAGACCTTGAGGAGAGTTCCCTGTGACGCCCGCACCCATCGCCGTCGCCCTGGACGCGCCAGACCTCGAGACCGCGGCTCACTGGGCCAGCCTGGTCACTCCACACGTCACCACGGTCAAGGTCGGGCTGGAACTCTACCTCCGCTACGGCCCCGACGTGATCGCCTCGGTCCGGGGGGCGAGCGGGGTGCGGGTCTTTCTCGACCTTAAACTCCACGACATCCCCAACACCGTCGCGGGCGCCGCCAGGGCCGTGGCCAGGCTCAAGCCCGCCATCCTGACGGTCCATGCCACCGGCGGCCCGGCGATGATCCGGGCGGCGGTGGAGGCCATGCCCAACACCCAGATCGCGGCGGTGACGTTGCTCACGTCGCTCTCGGAGGCCGATCTGGAGCAGATGGGCGTCAGGGGCCCGTCCGAGGACGCCGTGCGCCGCCTGTCGGCCATGGCCGTCGCCGCGGGCGCCCAGGCCCTCGTCTGCTCGCCGCGCGAGGTGGCCGCGGTGCGTGCCGAGGTCGGGCCCGACATCACGCTCATCACCCCCGGCGTCCGCCCCGCCGGCGCCGAGAGTCAGGACCAGGCAAGAGTAGCGACCCCCGAGCAGGCTTTCGCCGACGGGGCGGACCTTCTCGTGATCGGCCGCCCGATCACCGGCTCCGCCGACCCCGGCGCGACGGCCGCGGGCATCGCCGCGGCCCTCCGGCGCACCTCCGCGGCCGCCGGACACGGCGCATGACACAACCCCGGAAAACTCGGCGTTGAGCGTAGTTTTGTCCACACAGAGCGATGTCGCGAGCACGGAAAGTCACGAAGTAGATTTTCTAGGGGGATAAAGTGGTCTTGACGTTGCTTGAAGCGCCATGACCAGCTAGTTTCCCTTCCCGTCCGAGTACATCGACAGGAAATTCGAGGTGACCCGGCGTGGCTCTTCCTCCCCTAACCCCTGAGCAGCGCGCCGCAGCCCTAGAGAAGGCTGCCAAGGCCCGCCGAGAGCGTGCCGAGGTGAAGAACCGCCTGAAGCACGGTGCGGTCTCTCTGGCTGAGGTGCTCAAAGACGGGCAGGCCGACGACGTCATCGGCAAGATGAAGGTTTCGGCCCTTCTTGAGTCGCTCCCCGGCGTGGGTAAGGTTCGCGCCAAGCAGCTCATGGAGCGGCTTGGCATCGCCGAGTCCCGCCGCGTGCGGGGCCTGGGTACGAACCAGCGAGCTTCGCTCGAGCGTGAGTTCGGCGGGGCCGAGAGCTAATCTCGGTTCAAACGACCACGTTCACCCCATATGGGGACAGCATCACGGGGGGTTTGGAGTGACCGGAACGTCGCGGTCCGGCAAGAGCCGGGCTCCGGAGGCAACCGCCGAGGGCGGAGCCGGTCGCTCCACATCCTCGGCCGGAGGTCCGAAGGGGGCGCGAGCCCTCGCCGGACTCCCGGCCGGTAGGCGTCTGACGGTCCTGTCCGGGCCGTCCGGCGTCGGCAAGTCCACGGTCGTCGCCGAGCTTCGGCGGGCACACCCGGAGGTGTGGCTGTCGGTCTCGGTGACCACCAGGAAACCCCGTCCCGGGGAGACCCACGGGGTCGAGTACTTCTTCGCCGACGACGAGGAGTTCGACCGCCTCGCCGCCTCCGGCGAGCTGCTCGAGTGGGCCGAGTTCGCCGGGAACCGGTACGGAACGCCGCGCGGCCCGGTGCTCGAGAAACTCGCCGCCGGGGTGCCCACGCTGCTGGAGATCGACCTCCAGGGCGCCAGGCAGGTCCGGGCGACCATGCCCGAGGCCCTGCTGGTCTTCCTGGCCCCCCCGACCTGGGAGGAGCTGGAGAAGCGCCTGCGCGGCCGGGGCACCGAGCCCGAGGACGTCATCGCCCGCCGCCTGGCGGCCGGCCGGATCGAGATGGCGGCCGAGCGGGAGTTCGACCTGACGCTCGTCAACACGTCAGTCCAGGATGTATGTCATCGGCTGATAGCCTTGTTGGCTGATGCTCCCGAGGGTTCACGCCTCGGACGTTCACCTAGCTAGGGGAAATCACACGTGGCAACCAGCGCCGCCTACTCCGAAGGCATCACCAACCCGTCGATCGACGCCCTGCTCGACATCGTCGACAGCAAGTACAGTCTCGTGATCTTCGGCTCCAAGCGGGCGCGTCAGATCAACGCCTACTACTCCCAGCTCGGCGAGGGCCTGCTCGAGTACGTCGGCCCGCTCGTCGAGACCCACGCGCAGGAGAAGCCGCTCTCCATCGCGCTGCGCGAGGTCAGCGAGGGCCTGCTCACCTCCGAGCCGATCGAGGGCTGACCCACCTCGATGCCGACCTCCGTGGTTCCCCGCAAGCCGAGGGTCGTCCTCGGTGTGAGCGCGGGCATCGCCGCCTACAAGGCGTGCGAGCTGCTGCGCCTGTTCACCGAGTCCGGCCACGAGGTGCGCGTGGTCCCGACCAGGGAGGCGCTCCGCTTCGTCGGTGAGCCGACCTGGGCCGCGCTGTCCGGCAACCCGGTCACGACCGACGTCTGGGAGTCGGTGCACGAGGTGCCGCACGTCCGCATCGGGCAGGACGCCGACCTGGTGGTCGTCGCGCCGGCCACCGCCGACGTGCTCGCCAAGGCCGCCCACGGGCTGGCCGGCGACCTGCTGACCAACACCCTGCTCACCGCGCGCTGCCCGGTGGTGTTCGCCCCCGCGATGCACACCGAGATGTGGGAGCACCCCGCGACCCGCGCGAACGTGGCCACGCTCCGCGAGCGCGGCTCGATCGTCGTCGATCCCGCGGTGGGCCGCCTGACCGGGGCCGACACCGGCCCCGGCCGCCTGCCGGACCCGAAGGAGATCTTCGAGGTCTGCCGCGGCGTCCTCTCCGGGCGCCCCGCGGACCTGGCGGGCCGTCGCCTGGTGATCTCCGCGGGCGGCACCCGCGAGGCCATCGACCCGGTCCGTTTCATCGGCAACCGTTCCTCGGGGCTGCAGGGTTACGCCCTGGCCCGCACGGCCGTCGCCCGAGGGGCGGAGGTCACCCTGGTGGCCGCCAACGTCGCCCTGCCCGACCCCGCGGGGGTCAAGGTGGTCCGGGTCACCTCGGCCCTGGAGTTGCGCGACGCCGTGCTGGAGGCGGTGGAGGGCGCCGACGCCGTGGTCATGGCCGCCGCCGTCGCCGACTTCCGGCCCTCGGCGCGGAGCGAGTCGAAGATCAAGAAGACCGCCGACGAGCCTGACGCCATTCATCTGGTGAAAAATCCAGACATTCTTGCGGAGCTGGGGGAACGGCGCCGTGCGGGGCTCAAGCCGTACCCTCAGGTGATCGCGGGATTCGCGGCCGAGACCGACGACGTCCTCGCCAACGGGCGGGCCAAGCTCACCCGCAAGGGCTGTGATCTGCTCGTCGTCAACCAGGTCGGCGACGATCTCGCCTTCGGCACCCCCGACAACGCGGCGGTGGTCCTCCTCGCGGACGGGGAGCAGGTCGACATCCCGCGCGGTCCCAAGGAGGCCCTTGCCGACGTGCTCTGGGACCTCGTCGCCGCACGCCTGGCCTGACCACTTGCCGTAGCCCGACTCCCGGCGGATACTGCCTCCCAGAGCCCTGCCACATCGCAGCCGGGAGGGGTTTGGATCATGCCTGTCGCCGCCGCGGTCAGGGCACGATGCCGAGCGCTGCTTCCTCCGGGGGAGGAGATCCACTACGTCCTGCCGGCTCTGTCGGTGGGCACCCCGGGCATGGCGACCTTCCTCATCGTGATCACTGACCGCGCCATCTACCTGCTCTCCACCAAGTTCTTCGACCGCGACGCGCCGACCTCGGTGTACGCCACCCACACCCGGCGCACCCGGCTCGGCCCGCTGGAGTTCTCCGCGGGCGCGGCCATCGAGCTCGGTGGCATGGTGTTCGAGATCGAGGAGGAGTACGCCGCGGTGATCTCCGCCGCCGACGCCGAGGTCTTCGCCCCGGAGACGTTGCCGCCCGACCCGCTGCCCGATCTGTGAACCGGACTGTGAGCCCCTGGGGATCCGGGTGGGGCGGGGCTGCGCATCCCGCCCGCGAGATGTGGGTGAGCCCGGGAGCCGGGGCCTCGAGTCCCGGGCAGGTGAGGTGAGCCGGGGATTTCGTGAGCCCTGGACCCTTGTCTGGGCGGCTTCCGGAACGTGCCCCGCCTCACGTCATGGCGGGTGGGTTTCCCCGCGATGGATTCCGGTGAACCCGCAGCCCTTCCAGTACATGATCTGAACATTTAGGGTGACACGATCTGAGACGGTTTCGCGGCCCCGCATCAGGTGGGGCTAGAATTCGCCGGAGCGCTACTGGTGTCCTGCCGATGCCAGAGCCCCAGACGCCAGCAGCCGCTGCATGAGGAGCCACTGACTTGTCCCGTCGCCTGTTCACCTCCGAGTCGGTCACAGAGGGCCACCCGGACAAGATCGCCGACCAGATCAGTGACGCGATTCTCGACGCCATGCTCAAGGGTGACCCCAAGAGCCGCGTCGCGGTCGAGACGCTGATCACCACCGGTCAGGTCCACGTCGCCGGAGAGGTGACGACGGAGACCTACGTCGACATTCCCGGTCTCATCCGGGAGAAGATCCTCGAGATCGGTTACGACGCCTCGCACAAGGGCTTCGACGGCGCCTCCTGTGGCGTGTCGGTGTCCATCGGTGCGCAGTCGCCCGACATCGCCCAGGGCGTCGACGACGCCTACGAGAACCGCGAGGGCGAGGCGGGCGACGAGCTCGACCGCCAGGGCGCCGGTGACCAGGGCCTGATGTTCGGCTACGCCTGCCGTGAGACCCCCGAGCTGATGCCGCTGCCGATCCAGCTGGCGCACCGCCTGGCCGAGCGCCTGTCGCAGGTCCGCAAGGACGGCACGGTGCCCTACCTGCGCCCCGACGGCAAGACCCAGGTCACCGTCGAGTACGACGGCGACAAGCCGGTCCGGCTCGACACCGTGGTCGTCTCCACCCAGCACGCGGCCGAGATCGACCTCAAGGAGATGCTCGCTCCCGACATCAAGGAGCACGTGGTCGACCCGGTCCTGGCCGGCCTGGAGATCGAGACCGAGGGCTACCGCCTCCTGGTCAACCCGACCGGCCGCTTCGAGATCGGCGGCCCGATGGGCGACGCCGGCCTGACCGGTCGCAAGATCATCGTTGACACCTACGGCGGCATGTCCCGCCACGGTGGCGGCGCCTTCTCCGGCAAGGACCCGTCCAAGGTCGACCGCTCGGCCGCCTACGCCATGCGCTGGGTCGCGAAGAACATCGTGGCCGCCGGTCTGGCCGACCGCGCCGAGGTCCAGGTCGCCTACGCCATCGGCAAGGCGCACCCGGTCGGCGTGTTCGTCGAGACCTTCGGCACCGAGAAGGTCGAGATCAGCAAGATCCAGGAAGCCGTGGTCAAGGTCTTCGACCTGCGCCCGGCCGCGATCATCCGCGACCTCGACCTGCTCCGCCCGATCTACTCGGGCACCTCCGCCTACGGTCACTTCGGTCGCGAGGGCTTCTCCTGGGAGTCCACCGACCGCGCCGACTCCCTGCGCGCCGCCGCCGGTCTCTGACCCGCACGCTTCAAGACGGCCCCCGTGAGAACTCATTCACGGGGGCCGTCGCATGTCCGGACCCGCCGGTGCCCGGTTGCCCTGTGCACTGGGGGATGATCTCAGGGTGTGCGCCGATCTCGTCAGAATTCCGTGAGTCACAGCTCCGTATGTCCTACCCCCGGCCCGGTCCCTTCTGTCACGCGCTCGGGGACGGTGGCAAGTGAGATCACTTTGCGGCTCTGCTCACTATCCTCAAGGCATGAGGAAACTCCTTCTCCGAATCGACGATGATCTGCATCGGCGCATAGTCCGAAAGGCCAGTCGCACCGGTCGTTCCGTCAACGCCACCGCCGTGGAGATCCTCGCTCGTGGTCTGTCCGATGAGGCGCGAGACGCCCGGGCGGAGCTTCGCGCACGTGCGCACCGGCTCGGCGTGCTCGCCGAGCGTTCTCCGGCTCCCCCGGTGACCGAAGCCGATCGTGAGCGTGCACTTGCTGCCACCAGGGGAATTGGCCCTGTACTCGGCGATCTCTGGGCCGAGGGCCGCTGACCATCCTGGCCGTCTACGTCATGAGCGTTCGGAGGGGGGCCGAGGCTTTTTCGACGGTGAGCTGGGCCCAGACGGCGTGGCCGTGGGATTGGCTGCCTCGGCAGCCGACCTGGGAGGCCAGGGCGGTGACCAGGGGGAGTCCCCGGCCGCCCTCGCCGAGGAGGGCGGGGTGGACGATGGCGGGGACGGAGCCCTGGCCGGAGTCGTAGACCGTCACCCGGCCGGCCTCGGGCCTGCGGACGACCTCGACGACGAACGTGCCGTGGCCGCCCGCCGGCGGTGTGGCGGACGGCGTTGGCGGCGAGTTCGGCGACGATCTGCTTCGCGTCCCGCTGAAAGGACGAGTCCGCCGGCAGGAACCTGACGAAGCGCCGAGCCTCGGGAACCTGGGCGGGACGGCCGGGGAAGGTCCGTCGCCAGGTCAGGCCGCCGGGGCGGAGCCGTACCATCGCGTCGATCGGCTCCGGGGCCACACCGTCGTGGGTAGCGGTCATGCGCGCTCTCCTGGTCCCCTGGTCAGGGAAAAATCGTCAGCAGAACAGTGGTCCGGCCCTTGGTTGATGAATTTGCTTGCTGTGAAAGATGTCAGAGCAACGGACAAGGGCGGGAAGGACATCCCCCGTGATGGGGAGAAGGTGAGGAGAACATATGCCGCCGCCGGCGCCAAAAGGTCCGATGTAGATGATTCGATAAAAATACTCAATATGCCGGCCGGTGGCCTGGGGAGACGGGGACACAAGATTTCATCCGTCGATTTGGAAGCGCCGAGAGACGAGTTGGTGAAGAAGGATTAGCGCGTCAAAACAGTAACCACATCCTCTTCCGGCCGGCCTTCGATCTCGCGGATCCGCAGCGCCGCGGGCCGGTCGGCGCCGCCGAGGAAAGCGCGTTCAGAATTCTCGCGGTCTCCTTACCGATCACTTTCCGTGCCTGCTCCGACGACGCGATGAATTGCTCCATCGACTCCGGATCAATTCCTTGGTGTTCATCCGGAGACGACCCGTTCTCCGACGCCGCAGGCGGCGTCGGCCTCGTATCGAAAGCCTCCTACCGAAGGCAATCCCTAGTTTTACCTTAGGCATCCGGATCGATCGGCTGGGAGCCTCAGGCGTGGGCGGCTCCGGCGAGGATGCCGCCGTACTGGATGGCGACCAGGTGGCGGATCGGAATCGTCTCGTCGGGGGTGCCCGCCTCGGCCTCGGCGCACCATTTGGCGTAGGTGTCCGACAGCGTGCGGGCCCGCGCCCGGATGGTCGGGGTGCCGTTGCCGACGGCGAGTTCGCCCTCCAGTGCGCGCAGCAGCATGCCCCCGAACCTGAGCCGGACGCTGTGCGCGGTGTCGCGGCAGGACTGCCGCTCGGCGACGGTGGCCGGCCGGTCGCTCTCCGGCGCCCGCGCGTGGTGCTCGGCGGTGGTGGCCATCCCCTCGATGAACGGAACGAAGAACCTGCTGGCCCGGACGAACGGGGAGCGGGTCGCCAGGTCGCCGGAGACGGCGCCGAGCGTCTCGTCGAGGACGGCGAACGTCTCGCGCAGGTCCGCCGCGTGGGTCCGGATCAGATCGGCGTATCCGACCCCGGCGGGGGAACGGTCGTCGGCGGTGAGATCCCTCCAGTAGGGCAGTTCGGCGGTCAGGCAGAGCGTGCCGTACCGGGCGGCGTAGGAGTCGCTGGACCCGCCGGTGAGCTGCGCCGCCGGATCCTCGCCGAGCGCCTCGATGTAGTCGTAGGTGTCCTCCATCCGCGGGGCGAGGAAGACCGACTCCTCCAGGGTCCGTACCGAGGGGTGCTCGGGCTCGCCCGCGTGCAGCGGCACGCCGTACCGGCCCGGCAGGGACTTGAGCAGGGCCTGCAGTTCGGGCACCGGGCGGTTGAGGTAGAAGAACGCCCCGCCCATCTCGCTGTTGTGCAGGGTGGTCATGAACGCCGGGCGGGTGTCGTCGATCAGCCGCATCAGCGCCAGTGTCTCGGGCATCACCCGGTCGAAGTAGGCGCGCTTGTAGGCGAAGGGGAAGGTCCACTCGACCTGCTCGTCACCCGCAGGACGGTAGAAGTGCCTGCCGTAGTGCGCTTTGGTGAACGGCCCGGCGAACCACCCCTCGTTGAGCCTGGTCCCGTCCGGGTCGAGGCAGCCTACGATGTGCCAGGTGTGACCGGTGGCCTCGCGCAGCGCGGCGCTCTCGCACAGCCGGGTGGCGAGATGGATCACGGTGAGCCCGCCGATGGGCTCGTTGGGGTGCGGCATGGCGCCGACCAGCGCGTGACGCGGCCCGTCACCGACGCTGAGGCAGAGGATCGGCTCACCCAGGGCGGAGCTGCCCACCCGCCTCAGCGAGGCGACGCCGGGATGGTCGGCGGCCAGCCGGGTGAGGGCGGCCGTGATCTCGTCCACGGTGGCGAACCGGTCATGGTCGGGAACGGAGTCGAGTTCGTCGTTCAGCAGGGGGTCTGTCACCCCCGACAGTCTGCCGAGCGCGCCCCGGTCCCGGGAGTCCGGAATGAGTGATCGGTCGGGTTTGTCGGGCGGGGGACCCGTTGCCCCGGCAGCCGAGGGGAGGGGGCGTCGGCCGTCCGCCTAGAGTCTCCTCATGTCCTCTTCTGCTCGCCTGCTGCTGCGTAACGCGCGGATCGGTCTCGGTGGGCCGCTGCGCCATGTCCTGATCGTTGACGGCCGGGTCGCGGAGGTGGCCCCGGAGCCTCCTGCCTGCGACGAGTCGGTGGACGTCGGGGGCGCCACCCTGCTGCCGGGGCTGTGGGACGCGCACGTGCACTCCGTGCAGTGGGCACAGGCCCGGCGCAGGATCGATCTGACCTCGGCACGGTCGGCGCGGGAGGCGGTCGACCTCGTCGCCCCGCAGGCGGGTACGTCCGGGTTCACGGTCGGCTACGGCTTCCGCGACGGCCTGTGGCCGGACACGCCGGACAAGTCGTTGCTGGAGGCGGCGGCGCCGGGCTGCCCGATCGTGCTGGTGAGCAATGATCTGCACACCGCCTGGTTCAGCCCGGCCGCGCTGGCGGTGATCGGCAGGGGCGGGCATCCGACGGGGGTGCTGCGCGAGCGCGACTGCTACGACGCGATGGCCCAGATGCCTCCGCCCCCCGAGGACGAGCTGGACCGCTGGGTGGCCGAGGCCGCCACCGCCGCCGCGGCCAGGGGTGTCGTCGGCGTGCTGGACTTCGAGTTCGCCGACAACGTCACCGACTGGACCCGGCGGATCTCGCGGGGGGCGGTCGACGTCCGGGTCAGCTGCTCGATCCCGGTGAACCGGCTCGAAGAGGCGATCGATCGCGGGTTGCGCACCGGGGAACCGGTCGCGGGCTCGGGGGGCCTGCTGGAGGTCGGGCCGGTGAAGACGTTCGTGGACGGTTCGCTGAACACCAGGACCGCCTACTGTGCGGACCCGTATCCCGGTGGCGACGCGCGCGGGCTGCTGGAGACACCGCCGGAGGAGCTGTACGGGGTCATGGAGCTGGCCGCCGGGCATGGGATCGCCCCGGCGGTGCACGCCATCGGCGACCTGGCGGTGGGCATCGCGCTGGACGCCTTCGAGCGGGTCGGCTGCCCGGGGAGGATCGAGCACGCGCAACTGGTCCGCCCGGAGGACTTCGGGAGGTTCGCGAGGCCCGGTCTGGTGGCGGGTGTGCAGCCCGCCCACGCGCCCGACGACCGGGAGGTGGCCGATCTGCACTGGCGGGGGCGGACCGGGCGGGCCTTCGCCTACGCCGACCTGCTGGCCGCGGGGGCGACCCTGGAGCTGGGCTCCGACGCTCCGGTGGCGCCGCTCGACCCGTGGGACGGGATCGCCTCCGCCGTGGCCAGGACCGACGACGAGCGGCCGCCGTGGCACCCGGAACAGGCGATCTCGCTGCCGGTGGCGCTGGCGGCGGCCGGCCGGGGCCGCGCCGGGGTGCGCCCGGGCGACCCCGCGGACTTGATGATCACCGAGTACGATCCGGCGGGGCTGGACGGGGACGGTCTCCGTCATATGCCGATCCTCGGCACCCTGCTCGGTGGCCGCTGGACCCACCGCCGCGCCATCTGACCCGGCGGAACGGGGTGCGGTGGCGGTCCGCCCGGCCGGGTCCACCACCGTGCCACCCGTTCTGCCCGGTTCGCCCGCCTGGACTCGCCGGCCGATCCAGCCGGCCGATCCAGCCGGTCGGGTTCGGTGGTGGTCCGTCCGGTATGCCGTTCCATGTCCGGTGCTTCTCGCACCCGGTGCCATACCGCCGACGGGCCGACCGTCTGGACGGGGGCCGGCTTCTGGTAGGACAGGCGGGTGACCCACGCCAACCCCTCGCCGGACGATGACGCCCTCCTGCCGCTCGACGCCGTACGCGAGCGGCCCGTGCCCGGCAGGGCCGCCAGGGCGCGGGCGGGGGCCGTCCGAGCGGCGGGGGTGGCTCGGGCGCGAGGGGTGGCCGAGCAGGTCAGAGGGGTGCCGGAGCCGGCCGCGGAGCTGCCGGTCGCGCGGGTGGTCGTCGACACCCCGCTGCCGCACCTCGACCGGTTGTTCGACTACCTCGTCCCCGCCCCCCTGGACACCGCCGCGGTGCCGGGGTGCCGGGTCCGGATCAGGTTCGCGGGCAAGCTCGTCGACGGGTTCCTGCTGGAACGGGTGGAGACCACCGAGCACCAGGGCAAGCTGACCCGCCTGGAGCGGGTCGTCTCCGCCGAGCCCGTGCTCACCCCGGAGATCGCCGCGCTGGCCAGGGTGGTGGCCGACCACTACGCCGGGACCATGGCCGACGTGCTGCGCCTGGCCGTCCCGCCCCGCCACGCCAGGGTCGAGGCCGAGGCCGTTCCCGCGGCGGGTACGGTCCCGCCGGTGAAGATGATCGGCGTCGCGGATGAGACCCGGGGGGAGCCGGAATCCGAGCCGGGCCGGGGAGTGGAGAGCGGACCGGCCGAGGGGCCGGGACAGGGGCAGCGGACGGATCCGGAGCCGGGATGGGGAGTGGAGAGCGGGCCGGACGCGGGGCCGGGGCCGTGGGCGGACTACCGGGAGGGGAAGGCGTTCCTGGCGGCGCTGGCGAAGGGGGGCTCCCCCCGAGCCGTGTGGACCGCCCTGCCGGGCACCGACCAGGACGGGCCCGGGTGGCCGCGGGCGGTCGCGGTTGCCGTACGGGAGACCCTGCACGGTGGCAGGGGGGCCCTCGTGGTGCTTCCCGACGGCAAGGACGTGGCCCTGGCCGACGCGGCGCTGAGCGCCGTCCTGGGGCCCGGTGCGCATGTGGCGCTGACGGCGGACCTCGGGCCCGCGGAGCGCTACCGGCGGTGGCTGCGCCTGTCCAGGGGCCAGGTCCGGGTCGCCGTCGGCACCAGGGGGGCGGCGTTCGCCCCGGTCGCCGACCTCGGGCTGGCGGTGATCTGGGACGACGGTGACGACCTGCACTCCGAGCGGCTCGCCCCCTACCCGCACGCCAGGGAGGTCCTCGCACTGCGTGCCCACCGGGCCCGCGCGGGCCTGCTCATCGGCGGGTACGCCCGCACGGCGGAGGCCACCCAGCTCATCGCCACGGGCTGGGCGGGGCCCATCGTCGCGGCCCGCCAGGCGGTCAGGGCCAGGGCGCCGAGGGTCCGTCCGGCGGGAGAGGACTCTGAGCTGGCCAGGGACGAGGCGGCCAGGGCCGCCCGGCTGCCCAGCCTCGCCTGGCGGATCCTGCGCACGGGGTTGGAGAGCGGCCCGGTGCTGGTGCAGGTCCCCCGGCGGGGCTACCTGCCCGCGCTGGCCTGCCAGGGCTGCCGGGCGCCGGCCCGCTGCGGGCACTGCGGCGGACCCTTCGCGCTACGTGGTGGCCACGTGGCCCCGTACTGCCGCTGGTGCGGCCGGATCGCCGGCGAGTGGCGCTGCCCCTCCTGCGGCGGGGCACGGGTGCGGGCCCAGGTGGTCGGTGCCCGCCGCACCGCCGAGGAACTGGGGCGGGCCTTCCCCTCCGTACGGGTCAAGACGTCGGGCAGGGACGGGGTGCTGGCCACGGTCGGCGCGGCCCGGGCACTGGTGGTGGCCACCCCGGGAGCCGAGCCGGTGCCCGAGGGCGGATACGCGGCGGCGGTGCTGCTGGACGGCTGGGCGCTGCTCGGCAGACCGGACCTGCGCGCCGCCGAGGAGACGCTGCGCCGGTGGATGAACGCGGCGGCGCTGCTGCGGCCAGCCGCCGAGCTGGTCGTGCTGGCCGATTCCTCGTTGCCCGTCGTGCAGGCGTTGCTGCGCTGGGATCCGGTGACACATGCCGAGAGAGAACTGGCCGACAGGACAGAACTCGGTTTCCCCCCGGCGGTGAAAATGGCGACGCTCACCGGATCTCCGGCGGGGGTCAGGGAAATGCTCGGTGAGATGGCGCTGCCCCCCGAGGCACAGGTGCTCGGCCCGGTCCCGGTGGCCTCGCCCAGGGGGGATCAAGTGCGGGAACGTGCCATGGTGCGGATCGCGCGAGGCTCCGGCTCCACGCTGGCCGCGGCCCTGAAAGGGGCCGTGGGAGTGCGCTCCGCACGCAAGGCCGCGGAGGTGGTCAAGGTATGCATTGACCCCCTAGATGTGATTTGAGTTGTTTCCCCGATTCGCGGTGCTGGCAGTAAGCCGTTAATTTTCCCCTGTGTCGATCGAATGGGTGAATCGGGCCGTAGACGACCTGCGCGCGTGGGGGCGTGCGCGTGGCCTGGACGTTGACGTGGACGAGGTGCGGCTGCTCTGCGACTACGCGAGTGACTATCTGGACGTGAACGAGCTGGGTGATTTCACTCCTGTCGCCTTCGAGGAGCTGCTGCTCAACATCTATCCACGCAAGGTCATCGCCCCGCCGGAGAGTGCCCCCGAGACCGTCGCCGCCGCCCGCACCCTGGTCGACTTCCTGCTCTCGACCGAGGAGATCGGCGGCAAGATGGCCGTCCGGATGAGGAGCGTCCTCGACCGGATCGAGCCCGAGATGCCCATCGCCCTCGCCGACACCTCCAGGTTCGGCATGGCCAAGAGCCTCTTCAGCGCGATGGGCGCCGACTCGCTGGAGCGGGCCGCCGGGAGCACTGAGAACACTGGGAACGCGATCCTTTCCGTCTCGGCGGTGCAGGAGGAGCCCGCCGTCGAGCACTGCGACTGCCCCGGCTGCTCGCCGCTTCCCCCGGTGCGCCTGGCGCCCCGCGAGACGCTCGCCCAGAGCGCCCTGCGGGTGCCGCTGCTGACCGACGCGCGCAGGCTGGTCCAGTGGATGCTCGCGGGAGGGCGCACCCCCACCGTCAAGGGCAGGCTCAGGGTCCGTGACGCCACCGAGGCGATCGCCCAGCTCTCGGTGACCGACCCCGGTCTGCTCTGGGAACTCGCGGTCCACACCGGCCTGGTCACCGTCGAGGGCACCGCCATCTTCGACGGCGAGGACTTCGACCCGCTCGACATCTGGGCCGCGACCGTCGAGTTCGTCGTCGAGAAGGAGACCGGCGGTGCCGTGACGGGTGAGGTCTCCCTGGACGAGGAGCTCTACGGCCTGTGCGACATGCTCTACCGGCTCCAGGCACCCGTGCCGATCCCGCTGGTCAGGGAGTACCTGGACGAGATCGGCCTGGTGGAGGAGGGGGAGATCGACGTCCCCGAGGTCGCGCGGCGGCTCGCCTACTGCGGGATGGCCGAGCCGGGCGACGAACTCCTGGAGCTCACCCCGCTGGCCCTGTGGGGGCTGCACAGGCTCTACACCGACCTGGGCATCGAGGCGCCCCAGGCGGCCGATCTGGCCCTCGCCGACGCACCCGAGCTCATCGAGGGGCTGCTGTCGGGGATGCCCGCCGAGATGGCCGAGGCCGACATCGAGGGCTGGCTGCGGCACAGGAGCCCGGCGCAGGCGGTCACCGAGCTGCTCGGCTCCGTCTCGGGGGCGCCCTCGGTCGCCAGGGGCATCGCGGTGACGATCGTCGACCGCCTCGGCGCCGACGCGGAGGAGGCGGTACGGGCCTTCCTGGAGGAGCCGGAGCTGCGCCCGCACGCCATCCACTGGCTGACCGCGCGCGGTCTGGCGGCCCCCGCGCTCACCTCGGAGGAGGTGCTCTGGATGAGCGTGGACATGCTCGTCCTGGCCATGCCCTCCGCCGAGGAGGATCCGGAGACGTTCGCCGAGAACATGTCCGCCTCCGGGCCGCCGCAGAGCGTGATCGAGGAGATGTGGCGGGTCGACCACCCCGAGGTCGTCGAGGTTCTTGAGCTGCTCGGACGCTCCCTGAGGGACCACAACGCGGCCAAGGCGGCCCGCAAGGCGGCTTTCAAGGCACGTTCCCGCGCCATCGGCTGAGCCGTGTATGCGTGAGGCGCGAGTGCAGTAAGTTTCACGGGTGGCAAAGAGCGGGAACAGTGGGAACGTCTTCGACATCGGCGAGCTGCGCAGGCTTGTGGACGAGCTGGGAGCGGCACCCCGCGAGCTGCGAACAGCCGTTCTGGAGGAGTCGGTCACGGCCGCGGGCCGTGACTGCCCCCCGCGCGGCGACGCGCTGAGCTTCCCGCCGGTCGACCTCGCCCCGGACGCCGAGCTGGCCGCGTCCGTGCCGCTGGTGCCGCTGGTGCTCGACGCCCAGCGGCTGGCCGCCTGGACCGGCACCCGCGCGGTGACCCCCGAGGGACTGCTGCCCGACCCGTTCGCGCCGTGCGCGGAGCTCGGCCTGCCGGGCCCGGCGCGGCTGCACCTGCTCTGGGTGGTCGCGGTCAACACCGGCATGCTGCGCATCTCCCGCGGCCGGGTGGACCCCGGCCCGCTGGAGCTCTCCGCCGACCTGCCGCACCGGGCCGTGCTGGGGTTCTGGGACGGCGTGGTCATGGACGTCCTCGACCGTGCGGACGACGACCTGACCGGGTCTCCCGTGATCGACGATCACCTGGCCGAGATGCTCGCCACGCTGTACGCCGTGCGCGAAGGACTGTCCACCGCGACCCTGGTCAAGGGCATCCTGCAGTCGCACCGGGTGGCCTGCGGGGCCGGTCCCGCCGAGATGAGGACGCTGACCGGCACGCTGCCCGCCCAGCTGGAGTCGGCCCTGTCGCTCCTGGGCTACTGCGGGCTGGTCGAGACCTCGCGGGCGGGCAGGCCCCGGCTGACCCCGCTCGGCATGTGGGCCGTCCGCCAGGACCTCATCAGGGAGGGCCACGACGCGCCGACGGGCGCCGAGGTCGCCGTCTTCGCCGACCTCGGCGCGCCCGAGCTGGTCGAGGCGATCGTGAAGGGTTCCGCCGCGCCCAGCGCCGTCACCGTGTGGCTGGAGTCCCGCCACCCCGAGGCCGCCGCGCGCGAGCTGGTCAAGGTCGCGGCCTCGGGCACGGCAGGCCGGCGCGGTGTCGCGGGCGCGATCCTGGAGGAGCTCGGCCCCGAGGCCGAGGCTCCGCTCAGGGAGGCGCTCTCCGAGCCCGCCATGTGGCGCTACGCCGCCTCCTGGCTGCACATCCGCGATCTGCCCGCGCCCGCGCTCACCCCCGCGGACAACACCTGGCTCGCGGTCGACTCGCTCGCCTCGCTGCTGGAGCGGGGCGAGGCCTCCGAGGCGATCTGCGAGTTCGACGCGCTCGAACCCGGAGAGGACCTGGTACGCGTGGTCGAGGAGATGGCCCTGGTGGAGCACCCCGACACGTTCGCCGTCCTCGACCTGCTCGGCTCCAGGCACGGCACCGCCGCGGTGGCCAAGTCGGCCCGCAAGGCCGCCATGAAGGCCCGCTCCCGCTGAGGTGCGTGGGAAGGCCCGGGGGAGGCGGCCGGCGCCCTTAGACTGGGGCGATCCCCTGAAGCGTGAGGAGACCCCTGTTGGCCATTCAACCGATCCGCCTTTTCGGCGACCCGGTGTTGCGCACTCCGGCCGATCCGGTCAAGGACTTCGACAAGGAGCTGCGCAAGCTCGTCAAGGACCTCACCGACACGATGATGGACGCACCGGGGGCCGGGCTGGCGGCACCCCAGATCGGGGTCGGGCTCCGGGTCTTCACCTACTACGTGGACGATCAGCTCGGGCACCTGATCAACCCCAACCTCGACCTGTCGGACGAGGCGGACGAGGAGGGCGAGGAGGGCTGCCTGTCCTTCCCCGGCCTCTCGTTCCCCACGCCCAGGGCGCTGCGGGCCGTGGCGACCGGTTTCAACATGCACGGCGAGCCGGTGACGCTTGAGGGCACCGACCTGATGGCCCGTTGCTTCCAGCACGAGACCGACCACCTCGACGGCGTGCTGTTCATCGACCGGATGGACGCCAAACAGCGCAAACTCGCGATGAAGGCGATCCGCGAGGCCGACTGGAACGGTCTGGCGGCCCCCGCGTTCAAGTTCTCCCCGCACGCCACCCACGGGAAGGCTCTGTAGGAACCTTGCGCCTGGTCTTCGCCGGAACCCCGGACACAGCCCTGCCCGCGCTGCGGGCTCTGATCGACTCGCCCCGCCATGACGTCGTCGCCGTCGTCACCCGGCCGGACGCCCAGTCGGGCAGGGGCCGCAGGGTCCATCCGAGCCCTGTGGCCGAGCTCGCCGAGGAGGCGGGCATCGAGGTGCTCAGGCCGCAGAAGGCGGGCGACCCGGCCTTCCTCGACCGGCTCACCGAGCTCGCCCCCGACTGCTGCCCGGTGGTCGCCTACGGTGCGCTCCTGCCCCAGGCCGCCCTGGACATTCCCCGGCACGGCTGGGTCAACCTCCACTTCTCGCTGCTGCCGGCCTGGCGCGGCGCGGCGCCGGTGCAGCACGCCGTGCTGCACGGTGACGCGATCACCGGCGCGGCCACCTTCCGGATCGTCAGGGAGCTGGACGCGGGCCCGGTCTACGGCGTGGTCACCGAGGAGATCCGCCCCGCGGACACCAGCGGGGAGCTGCTCGCCCGGCTCGCCGAGTCCGGCGCCGGGCTGCTGACGGCCACCCTCGACGGGATCGAGGACGGCAAGCTGGAGGCGGTGCCGCAGCCCGCGGAGGGGATCAGCCTCGCCCCGAAGATCAGCGTCGACGACGCCAGGGTCGACTGGTCCGCACCCGCCATGCGCGTCGACCGGCTGGTCCGTGCCTGCACCCCCGCCCCGGGGGCGTGGACCGAGTTCCGCGGCCAGCGGGTCAAGCTCGGCCCCCTGCGACCGGTTCCCGACGCCTCGGGCCTGGCCCCCGGCCAGATCGCGGCGTCCAAGAACACCGTCCTGGTCGGCACCGCCACCTACCCGGTCGAGCTGGGCGAGGTGCAGCCGCAGGGCAAGCGCCTGATGAGGGCGGGGGAGTGGGCCCGCGGTGTGCGGCCCACGGACGAGGATCGGCTGGCCTAGAGATCATGAGCAGTGCTGGTGGTGACGGCCGTAACGCCGCACGAGGCGGGCGCGGCCGGGGGGCGACCCCGCGCGGCCATGGAGCGGGCGGGAACCGAGGCAGGGGCAAGGGCACTGCCGGGGCCGGGCGTCCGCCCAAGCCGGTCCGCGACGAGGCGCGCAACACCGCGTACGACCTGATGCGTGCCGTCGACGAGCGGGACGCCTACGCCAACCTGCTGATGCCCGCGCTGCTGCGCGAGCGCCGCCTGTCGGGGCGCGACGCGGGACTGGCCACCGAACTGGCCTACGGCACCCTGCGCGGTCTCGGCACCTACGACGAGATCATCGCGGCCTGCAGCGACCGGGCGCCGGAGGACGTCGACCCGCCGCTGCTCGACGCCGTACGGCTGGGCGTGCACCAGTTGCTCAAGACGCGGGTGCCCCCGCACGCCGCCGTCGGCACCACGGTCGATCTGGTGCGGCTGCGCGTGGGCATCGGCGCCTCGAAGTACGCCAACGCCGTGCTGCGCAAGGTCTCCACCCGGTCGCTGGAGCAGTGGGTCCCGATCGTGGCGCCCGACCCCGCCGACGACCCCGTCGGCCATCTGGCGGTGGCCCACAGCCACCCGAGGTGGATCGTCGAGGCGCTGCGCGACGCCGTGGGCGGCGACTTCGACGAGACGGCCGCCCTGCTCGCCGCCGACAACGAGCGTCCCCGGGTGACCCTGGTCGCCCGTCCGGGCCGCTCGTCGGTCGCGGAGCTCCTCGACGCGGGCGCCGAGCCCGCCGGATACTCCCCGTACGCGGCCTATCTGCCCGAGGGCGACCCCGGGGCGATCCTCGCCGTGGCCGAGTCGCGGGCCGCCGTCCAGGACGAGGCCAGCCAGCTCGTCGCGCTGGCCCTGACCCGGGTCCCGGTGGAGGGCGCCGACTCGCGCTGGCTCGACCTGTGCGCGGGCCCCGGCGGCAAGGCCGGCCTGCTCGACGCCATCGCGACCCACGGTGACGAGGCGGGCCTCGCGGCGGGCGCCGGGCCGGCGGCCTTCCCCGGTGGGGCGCGCCTGCTCGCCGCCGAGCTGCAGTACCACCGGGCGCGGCTGGTGTGGCAGACGACCCGGCAGGCCGCGGTGATCACCGCGAACGGCACCGTGCCCGCCTGGCGGCCCGGAGTCTTCGACCGGGTCATGCTGGATGCCCCCTGCACCGGCCTGGGCGCGCTGCGCCGCCGCCCCGAGGCCCGCTGGCGCCGTGATCCCCGGAGCCTTCCCGAGCTGGGCAGGCTCCAGCGTGACCTGCTCGCCTCGGCGATCGAGGCGGTCCGTCCCGGCGGCGTCGTCGGGTACGTGACCTGCTCGCCGCACCTGGCCGAGACCGACGTCGTGGTCGGCGACGCCCTGCGCCGCCGCGACGACGTCGAGGCGCTGGACGCCCGTGCCTACCTCCCCGAGGTCGAGGGGCTGGGCGAGGGGCCGTACGCGCGGTTCTGGCCGCACCGGCACGGCACCGACGCCATGTTCCTGGCCCTGCTGCGCCGCCGCTGATCGGCCCCCGGAGCCGTCATCGCAGGTCAGGGCATATATGGATGCCGCACGCCGTTCGACTGGGCATAACTGCTTCCAAGAGGACGCGGGGGTGGCGAAATGTGTGGAATCTGTGGATGGGTGGACTTCGAGGGCGATGTCCGGCAGTCACCGGACATCGCGAGGGCCATGACCGACACCATGGCCTGCCGCGGGCCCGACGACGCGGGGATCTGGCTCGCCCCGCACGTCGCGATAGGCCATCGGCGGCTGGCCGTCATCGACATCGAGGGCGGCCGCCAGCCGATGGTCGTCGCGGAGGAGGGGCTGCCGCTTGCCGTCCTCACCTACAGCGGCGAGATCTACAACTTCGTCGAGTTACGCGCCGAACTGGCCGCCCACGGCCATCGCTTCCAGACCCGGAGCGACACCGAGGTCGTGCTGCGGGCCTACCTCGAATGGGGGGAGGATCTCGCCGACCGGCTGAACGGCATGTTCGCCTTCGCGATCTGGGACACCCGCCGCGAGGAGCTGCTGCTCGTCCGCGACCGGATGGGTGTCAAGCCGCTGTACTACTACCCCACCGCGCACGGCGTGCTGTTCGGCTCCGAGCCCAAGGCGATCCTCGCCAACCCGCTCGCCGGGACGCCCACCGTCGACGCCGACGGGCTGCGCGAGCTGATCGCCTTCGTCAAGACCCCCGAGCACGCCGTCTACCAGGGCATGTACGAGGTTCGCCCCGGCCAGGCGATCCGGGTGACCCGCGAGTTCCTGTGCCGGCGCCGCTACTGGCAGCTGCACTCCCACGAGCACGTCGACGACCTCGCCACCACGGTCGCGGGCGTACGCGACCTGCTGGACGACATCGTCGGCCGCCAGCTCGTCGCCGACGTGCCGCTCTGCGCCCTGCTCTCCGGGGGCCTCGACTCCAGCGCCGTCACGGCACTCGCCGCGCTGGGGCTTCGGGAGCGGGGGGAGGGGAGGGTCCGGTCGTTCTCCGTCGACTTCGCCGGATACACCGAGAACTTCCAGCCCGACGAGATGCGCGACACCCCCGACACACCGTACGCGCACGAGGTCGTGCGGCACGTCGACGCCGACCACACCGACATCGTCCTGGACTCCGCCGACCTCATGGACCCGGCGGTGCGCGGCGCGGTCCTGCGGGCGCGGGATCTGCCGATCGGTGTCGGTGACATGGACACCTCCCTCTACCTGCTGTTCCGCGCCATCCGGGAGCGCTCCACCGTGGCGCTGTCCGGGGAGTCGGCCGACGAGGTCTTCGGCGGCTACCGGTGGTTCCACGATCCGGAGGCGGTCGCCGCCGACACCTTCCCCTGGCTGGTCTCCCCGGGGATGGCGCGGTTCGGCGGGCTGGGGGCGCTCCTCGACGAGGACCTGATGCACAAGCTGGACATCCCCGCCTACCGCGCGGACAGCTACCGGCACGCGCTGGACGAGGTGCCTCGGCTACCGGGTGAGGAGGGGCTGGAACGGCGGATGCGGGAGATCTCCTACCTGAACCTCACCCGGTTCGTGCAGATCCTGCTGGACCGCAAGGACCGGATGAGCATGGCCGTCGGGCTGGAGGTCCGGGTGCCGTTCTGCGACCACCGGCTGGTGGAGTACGTCTTCAACGCCCCCTGGTCGATGAAGACCTTCGACGGACGGGAGAAGAGCCTGCTCCGCGCCGCCACGGCGGACATCCTGCCGCCCTCGGTCGTCCACCGCCACAAGAGCCCCTACCCCTCGACGCAGGACCCCTCCTACACCGAGGCCGTCCGCGCGGAGGCGGCCCGGCTGCTCGGCCGCGGGGACATCGCGGCCGAGCCGCTGATCGACAGGGAGAAGGTACGGGCGGTGATCGGCCGGCCGGAGACGGACGGCGGCCCGGCGGGAGGCCGGGCGGCGCTGGAGGGGCTGCTGCAGTTCAACGCCTGGCTGGAGAGGTACCACGTCCGGGTCAACCTCTGATTCGAGATCCCGTCCCCTCAGCGCCGCCGGGGCACGTAGCAGAGCTTCACCCCGTCCTGGCCCGCTGAGGAGCTCCAGGCCAGGTTGGTCGAGATCACGCCGTAGAGGTCCATCACGCTCGCGGTGGGTATGGCGAGGAGGGCGACGGTGACGAGCAGCGGGAGGAGAATCGAACGCAGGGAGCGGGGGCGAAAGGACATCGCTCCCCGATTCCGATAAAGACTGAGAAGTCGGTCGGAGCGGAGGACCCCGAACCTCGCGCACCGTCTCGTTCAGTAATCCAGATGATTCCGGAAGGAAATTACTCCGGCAATCCCTCGTGTGCCAGGAGAGTTATGAGTTCGCGTCCTTGACATTCCCTGCCGTCTCCGAGTTCGGTGCGGGAGGCTCGGTAGTACGAGCGATATATCCGATATGTCATGTTTTATGTGGCGCGCGCCGTGTGTTGGATGATATGTGACGCGGGTCACGTGGTGGACGGCGGGTGACGGAGGGCAGGGCGCCGCCTCATAGAATCGGCCAATTATGGCCGTACAGATCTCGCCCAGCATCCTGTCCGCTGACTTCGCCCGCCTCGCCGAGGCGGCCGAGGCGGTCCCCAACGCCGACTGGCTGCACGTGGATGTCATGGACAACCACTTCGTCCCCAACCTGACCCTCGGGCTGCCGGTGGTCGAGTCCCTGCTCAAGGCGACCTCGATGCCGCTCGACTGCCACCTCATGATCGAGGACCCGGACCGCTGGGCCCCGTCCTACGCCGAGGCCGGAGCCCAGAGCGTGACCATCCACGTGGAGGCGGCCAAGGCCCCGGTGCGTACGCTGCGCCAGATCCGCAGCGCCGGCGCCCGCGCCGGCCTGGCGCTGAACCCCGCCACCCCCGTCGAGCCGTACGAGGACCTGCTCGACGAGCTCGACATGCTGCTGCTGATGACCGTCGATCCCGGTTTCGGCGGGCAGAAGTTCCTCGACATGGTGCTGCCCAAGATCCGCCGGGCCCGCGAGCTGATCGACCGCTGCGGCGGGCAGGTCTGGCTCCAGGTGGACGGCGGCGTCTCCGACACGACGATCGAGCGCTGCGCGGAGGCGGGCGCCGACGTCTTCGTGGCGGGCAACGCCGTCTACGGCGCCGAGGACCCGGCCCGCGCGGTCGACGGTCTGCGCGCCCTGGCCACTCGCGGCTGACCGGTCCCGTCCAGGAGGCGTCCGGGAGGACCGGACCGCCAGGCGGACAGCCGAACGGCGGAGGGCGGACCCGGGATGGGTCCGCCCTCCGCCGTTCTCTCACCGGGGATCACCGGCCGCGAGGACCGGCGACGGCCGGTGTCAGGTCTGCAGCGCCGGGTCCAGCACCACGTCCTGGCCGTGCACGGTCGGCTCCTCGGGGAAGTGGCAGGCGGTCAGGTGACCTTCCCTGTTGCCCTCCAGCCTGAGCAGCGGAGGCTCCTCGGTGGCGCACTTGTCCTGGGCCTTCCAGCAGCGGGTGCGGAAGCGGCAGCCGGACGGCGGGTTGATGGGGGAGGGCACGTCCCCCGCCAGGCGGATGCGCTCGCGCGGCTCGTCGTCCTCCTGCACCTCGGGCACCGCCGACAGCAGCGCGTGGGTGTAGGGGTGGCGGGGGCGCTCGTACAGGGAGGCGCGGTCGGCGACCTCGACGATCTTGCCGAGGTACATGACCGCGACCCGCTGGGAGAAGTGCCTGACGATCGCCAGGTCGTGCGCGATGAACAGGAACGCGATCCCCATGTCCCGCTGGAGCTGCTGGAGCAGGTTGACCACCTGCGCCTGGATGGAGACGTCGAGGGCCGAGACCGGCTCGTCCGCGATGATCAGCTTGGGGTTGAGGGAGAGCGCGCGGGCCACCCCGATCCGCTGCCGCTGGCCGCCGGAGAACTCGTGCGGGAAGCGGTTGTAGTGCTCGGGGTTGAGCCCGACGATCTCCAGGAGCTCCTGGATCCGCTTGGTCCTGCCGCCCGGCGGGTTGATCCCGTTGATCTCCATCGGGCCGCCGATGATGGTGCCCACGGTGTGCCGGGGGTTGAGCGACGAGTACGGGTCCTGGAAGATCATCTGGATCTCGGCCCGGATCGGCTTCAGCTCCTTGCGACTGGCGTGGCCGATCTCGCGTCCGGCGTAGCGGATGCCGCCCGCGGTCGGTTCGAGCAGCCGGGCCGCCAGCCGCCCGGCGGTGGACTTGCCGCAGCCGGACTCGCCGACCAGGCCGAGCGTCTCACCGGCGTGCACGGTCAGGTCGATGCCGTCCACCGCGTGGACCCGGCCGACCTGCCGTTTGAAGATGAGGCCGCCCATCACCGGGAAGTGCTTCTTCAGACCGGACAGCTCCAGCAGCGGCTCGGAGGTCGTCTCGCTCACTTGTGGATCTCCCGCTTCTGGGCCAGGGTCAGGTAGCACGCGTCGCCGTGGCCGCGGTGCGGGGACAGCTCGGGCCGCTCCGAGCGGCACAGCTCGGGCCCCGCCACCTCCATGAAGTCGCACCGCGGGTGGAAGGGGCAGCCGGACGGGACGTTGATCAGGCTCGGCGGGGTGCCGCGGACCGGCCGGAGCTGCACGTCCACCGGTGCGCTCAGCTTGGGCATGGAGGCCAGCAGGCCCCAGGTGTAGGGGTGGCGGGGTTCGCGGAGGACCTCCTTGACGGTCCCGCGCTCCACCGCGCGCCCGGCGTACATCACCAGCACCTCGTGCGCGGTGTTGGCGACCACGCCGAGATCGTGGGTGATCAGGATGATCGAGGTGCCCATCTGGTCCTGGAGCTCCTTGAGCAGGTCCAGGATCTGGGCCTGCACCGTCACGTCCAGTGCGGTGGTGGGCTCGTCGGCGATCAGCAGGTCGGGGTCGCAGACCAGCGCCATCGCGATCATCGCGCGCTGCCGCATGCCGCCGGAGAACTGGTGGGGATAGTCGTCCACCCTGGTCTTCGGCTGTGGGATGCCGACCCGGGTCAGCATCTCGATCGCACGGGCCCTGGCCTCGGCGCGGCTCGCGCCGGTGTGCTTACGGTAGACCTCGGAGATCTGCTTGCCGATGGTGTGGTACGGGGAGAGCGAGGTCAGCGGGTCCTGGAAGATCATCGCGACCTTGTTGCCGCGCAGTTTCTCCATGGTGGACCGGGAGGCGCCGATCAGCTCCTCGCCGTCCAGCCGGATCTCCCCGTTGATCGTGGTGGTCTCCGGGTTGTGCAGGCCGAGCACCGTCAGGTTGGTCACCGACTTGCCGGACCCGGACTCGCCGACGATGCCCAGCGTGGTGCCCTTCTCCACGTCGAAGGAGAGCCCGTCCACCGCGTGGACGACGCCGTCCTCGGTGTGGAAGTCGACGGTCAGGTCACGGACCGAGAGGAAGGGAGTTGACACTTTCTTCAGAACTCCTAGCTCAGCCGGACACGAGGGTCGATGAAGGCGTACAGGATGTCGACGACGATGTTGAAGAAGACGATCGCCCCGGCCGCCACGAGCACCGTGCCCATCAGCATGGGCAGGTCGGAGGTGTCGACGGCCTTGATGGAGAGTCGCCCGAGTCCCTGCAGCCCGAAGGTGGTCTCGGTGATGATCGCACCGCCGATCAGCGTGCCGAGGTCCACGCCGAAGATCGTGATGATGGGCGTCAGGGTGCCGCGCAGGGCGAATCTCATCACCACGCTCCGCCCGGACATGCCCTTGGCCCGCGCGGTGCGGACGTAGTCCTCACTGAGCTGTTCCACCATCGTCGAGCGCGTCATACGGGTGTAGTTGGCGGTGAAGATGATCGCCAGCACCACCCAGGGCAGCGCCAGCCCGCTCGCCCAGGCGATGGGGTTCTCGGTGAACGGCAGGTACTGGGGCCGTTCGAGGATCTGGTTCTTGTAGACGAAGAAGTAGAGCGCGAGCGTGCCGATGAAGTAGATCTGCACGGAGGCGCCGATCAGGGACGACACGCTGGCGATCTTGTCCAGCGGCTTGCCCTGGCGCAGGGCCGCGACGATGCCGGTCGCCATGCCGAAGACGAGGAAGACGACCGCCGCGCCGATGGTGAGGGAGACGGTGACCGGCAGCCGGTCCAGGATCGTCTCGAACACCGGCTCGCGGTTGACGAACGAGTAGCCGAGGCAGGGGGCCGGGCAGTGGCCCAGGCTCTCGTAGTCGCGGCCGACGAAGATGCCGGCCAGCCAGGCCACGAACTGGGCGAACAGGGGCTGGTCCAGTCCCAGGTTGTGCCGCGCCTGCTCCAGGAGGTCGGGCGGGCAGACCTTGCCGCAGGCGAGCCTCGCCGGGTCGGCGGGCACGGCGAAGAAGAGGAAGAACGTGACCGCGGCGATGATCAGAAGCGTGACCGCGGCGCCGAGCGTGCGGCGAGTGATGAATGGAAGCATTGCCTGTTTCCCGAGGTGGCTGGGACCGCTGCTGGGGCCTGACGGCCCCTTGGCCGTGGCCTCGCGGGGAACGGTGTCGTCCTCCGCGAGGCCACGGCCGCCGGTGTCTCCTAAGGCTTCGTGGGCGTTACGGCTTCACGAAGATTCTGTTCGGCTGGACGGTCCACGACTGCGGGTCGATCTCCGCGCCGCCGATCTTGGAGCCGTGCAGGGTGTTGGCGATCCGGTTCTCGGCGACGACCAGCGGGGTGATCGTCTCCTGGATCTCCTTGTCCAGCGCCATCCACGCGGCGTTCTGCGCGTCGATGTCGGTCATCGCGGTGATCTCGTCCATCTTCTTGGTGAGCGCCTCGTCCTTCAGGTGCGAGTAGTTCGGCGCACCGTCGGCGATCGGGCCGAAGATGACGGGCAAGACCGTCGAGCCGGACGGCCAGTCGGCACCCCAGCCGCCCCAGTACAGGTCGAACTCGTTCTTCGTCAGGCCGATGGAGTCGTAGTAGGTCTTGCGGTCCAGCGGCTTGGCCACGACCTTGATGCCGGCCTTCTCCAGGGCGCTCTTGATCACGACGGTGACCTGCTCCTGGACCGGCGTCTGGTTGTAGGCGTAGACGATGGTCGGCGTCGGGTTGCTCGACTCGGCCAGCAACTGCTTGGCCTTCTCGATGTCACCCTCGGGCTTGGTCGTCTTGTCGAACAGGTCGTAGGGCTGGTAGCCGACCGTGGTGTTCTCGTTGAGGATGGTGGTCGGCAGCGCCGCGGCGGCCGGGCCGCCCATGGTCTGCTGGATCTGCTTGGAGGGCCACGCGTAGTTGATGGCCTGGCGGATCTTCTGGTCCTTCATCCGGTCAAGGTTGAAGTAGTAGTAGTTCCCGTACGGCGAGGGGCTCTTCATCAGGCGGGGCGCCAGCGCCGGGTCGCCGAGCACCTGCTGCAGCCGCTCCGGGGGAACGGTCGCGTAGAAGGTGAAGGCGGTCTGGTCCGGGCCCGCGTCCGCCATCAGCCGGTCGGTGATCTGCAGGGGCTCCTGGCCGAACTCCAGACGCCACTTGTCGGGGTAGGCGCCGCGGATCGGGTCGGTGGCTGCGTCCCAGTGCGGGTTGCGCTCAAGGTCGATGGACTTGTCGACCACGTGGTTCTTGATGATGTACGGGCCGCTGGAGACAGGGGCCTTGTCGTACTTCTCCTTGGTGTCCTTGGCCTTGGGCACGATGCCGTAGCCGCCCATGGCGAAGGCGTAGTTGGCGTCGGCGTGCGGCGTCTTGAACTTGTAGACGATCGTCTTGTCGTCCGGCGTCTCGATGCTGTCCAGGCGCTTGCCGTCATAGGGGCCCTGGTAGGCCTTCTTGTGGTCGACCTCGGTCAGCCACTGCTGGATGTAGGTCGGGCCCTGGGTGATGAAGGACGCGAACGTCCGCTCCATGCTCCACTTCACGTCCTCGGACGTGATGGGCGTGCCGTCCTCCCACTTCACCCCGTCCTTGAGGGTGAAGGTCCAGGTCTTGCCGCCGTCGGAGGGGGTGCCGGTGTCGGTGGCCAGGTCGCCGACCAGCTTGTACTCGCTCTTGTCGGTGCGCTTGTAGCCGGTCAGGGTACGCGCGATCAGGAGGGAGAAGTTCGTCTCGGTGTTGACGTAGAGCTGGCCCGGGTCGAGGTGGGAGAAGTCGTCCCGGTCGATCATCGTGACGGTGCCGCCCTTGACGACGCCCTCCGGCTCGATGGCGGGGCCCTTGGAGTCCTCCGCGGTGCCGACCGTGATGGTCGGCGCCTTGTAGGAGGCCTCCGCGGCGGGGGCAGAGGCGCCGGCGGAGCCGCTGGGAGCGGCGGGGGCGCCCTGGTTGCCCTCGGCGCACGCGCTGGTAAGTGCGAGCGCGCCTATGGCGAGTACGGCCATCGCTGACCGCGTACGGACTTTCATCTCTCTCCTATTCAGGTCTAACGCTTGAGCTTGGGGTCGAAGGCGTCGCGGACCGAGTCGCCGAGAAGGTTGAAGGCGATCACGAAGATCAGCAGAGCCGCGCCGGGGAAGATCAGGTAGGTGATGTCGTTCTGGTAGACCTCGGTGCCCCGCAGGAACATCCGGCCCCAGTCGGGGATGGGCTCGATCATGCCGACGCCCAGGAAGGACAGGGCCGCCTCGGCGGTCACCATCGCGGGCAGCAGCAGTGTCGACTGGATCAGGATCGGCGTCCACAGGTTGGGCAGCAGCTCCTTGAAGATGATCCGGGCGGGGGAGGCGCCGGTCACCTTGGCGGCCTCGACGAACTCCCGTTCGCGCATGGAGAGCACCTGGCCGCGCAGCAGCCGGGCGATGCCGGCCCAGCCGAAGGCCGTCAGCAGGGTGATGAGCGTCACCGCCCGCAGCCAGACCGGGGTCTCCTCGTCGGGGCTGACGAAGAGGTTCTCCACCACCGGCATGAACGCGATGATGAACAGGGTCGAGGGGAACGACAGGACGATGTCGATCAGGCGGCCGATGAAGTAGTCGGTTCTGCCGCCGGTGTATCCGGCGACGATGCCCATGACGATGCCGATCATCGTGATGAGGACCGTCGCGGTCATGGCGATCAGCAGCGAGGTCCTGATCCCGTAGACGAGCTGCATGAACACGTCACGGCCCAGGCCCGGCTCGATGCCGAACCAGAAGTCCGAGCTCATGCCGCCGTTGGGCAGCACCGGGTAGCCGAAGTCGTTCAGCAGTCCCGGGGTGTCCTGGCCGTAGAGGGTGGAGTGGTCCTTGCCGTAGAGCCAGGAGATGACCGGCGCGAGGATCGCGACGAGGAAGAAGAAGATCACCACGCCGGCCGAGGCGATGCCGGTGGGGTCGCGGCGGAAGCGCAGCCACATCAACTGGCCGGGGGAACGGCCTACCGTCTCCGGTGTCTTCACCGCGGGGGGTTTCCCGGTGGTGGACGCGGCTGGTGCAGGGATGGTCATCGTGCGGGCGCTCCCAACGAGCATGGCTGAGCCTGATCCTTGGAACCATCGCAAAACAGTCAAGGTCAAATCAATGGTCTGCTCCTTACTCATTTTATTGTTGTGTAATTTCCACCTGTTCGTAGCTTCAATTCCGTTGACGCGGTGGGGGGGTGGGGTGAAAGAATCGAGGCACTTAAAAGCTGCTTTTCACGGATCTGTGACACTTTGATGACCTGGCCGTGACACCCTCGTCTGGATCCCGTTCCGCTTGTGTCACAGACCCGGGACATGTGTGCCCAGGCCCCCTCCGGTAGCGTAATTAACCACTTACGAGGGAGGCGGCGCATGGATCACGGGTTGTTCGGACCGGATTCGGTGACCTGGAAGGTGATGGGCGAGCCGATCCTGCTCGTCGGAGGCTTCAGGGCGCTGCTCATGCAGGGCCTGCACCCCCGGGCGATGCGCGGGGTCGCGCAGAACTCGGCGCTCATGGACCCTGCGGAGGCCTGGTCCCGCTTCGCGCGCACCACCGAGTTCGTCCGGGTGCGCACCTACGGTACGACCGAGGAGGTCGCCCGCGCGGGGGCCAGGGTCAGGAAGATCCACGCGAGACTCACCGCCCTCGACCCAGACACCGGCGAGCGGTTCCGTCTCGACGACCCCGCCGCGCTGCTCTGGGTCCATGTCGGCGAGGTCGACTCCTACCTGTCGGTCGCCCGGCGGGCCGGAGTGGGGCTGAGCGGCGAGGAGGCAGACAGGTTCGTCGCGGAGTGGCGCCGTGCGGCCGAGGTCGTCGGCCTGCGCCCCGAGGACGTGCCCGGCTCGGTCGGCGAGCTGGACGACTACATTCGGGCCTGCCGTCCGGGTCTCTACTTCGCGCCCGAGGTGCCCCATCCGCTCAGGCAGTCGCTCAACGCGCCGCTCCCGGCGCGCCTGACCCCGCTCAAGCCGGTGTTCCCCATGGTCACCCTGCTCGCCTTCGCGACCCTGCCGCGCTGGGCCCGCAGGCTCTACGGGCTGCCCGCGACCCCGCTGGGGGACCTGTGGGCGACGGCCTCCCTGCGGGCGCTGCACACCGGCATCGGTCTGGTGCCCGCTCCGGTGCGCTACTCCCCGGACGCGCGACGGGCTCGGAAGGTGATCGCCGAGCACGCCGCGTGATTTGACCAAGCGCTCGCTTGGTCCATATGCTGGAGGGGTGTGCGGTGCGGTTTGCCGGACATGGCACACTGGTGTACGGGAAGCGGGCCGCCTGTGGCGCGCTTTCCGAAGCAAGGCAGAGCAGCGTGCTCCGGGGTCGGTGAAATTCCGAGCCGGCGGTTACAGTCCGCGACCCGGTCGAATCCATCGACCGGTTGACCTGGTGAAACTCCAGGACCGACGGTTAGAGTCCGGATGGGAGGAAGCGCGCGAGCGGAGAGTGCCCTTTGGGGTCCTCCGCTGACCGGGTGTACGCACCCATCGAATTCCCCGGGGCCCGCCGTGGCAGACAGCTACTGGCGAGTAGGAGACCTCGGGTGACTGATCGGACGCGGACGCGCCCAGTGGCCGGGCCCGCCCCCCACGGGCATGGCGCCGCCGGCCCCCACCATTCCCTGACCGGGCACACCGGCTTATCCCGCTCTCCGAGCGCATGCCCCGCCGGCCCCCACGCGGCTTCCCGCCCTTCGGCGACGTTCCGCCTCCGGCCCCGCGACACCTCGGCCGCCCGCCTTCGCGCGATCCCCTGCAAGGAGATGTGAATGTTCACCGGAATCGTCGAAGAACTGGGTGAGATCGCCGGGATCGAGCAGCTGAGCGACGCGGCCAGGCTGTCCATCCGGGGCAGGACGGTCACCTCGGACGCCGGGCACGGCGACTCGATCGCCGTCAACGGCGTCTGCCTGACCGTGGTGGACGTGGCCGGTGAGGTGTTCACCGCCGACGTGATGAAGGAGACCCTCGACCGCAGCTCCCTCGGCGCGCTGAGGCCCGGCTCCCCGGTCAACCTGGAGCGCGCGGTCCGCGCCGACCAGCGACTGGGCGGCCACATCGTGCAGGGTCACGTGGACGGGACGGGCGTCCTGCTGTCGCGGGAGCCCGGCGAGCACTGGGAGGTCGTCCGCATCTCCCTCCCGTCCGATCTCGACCGCTACGTGGTCGAGAAGGGGTCGATCACGGTCGACGGCATCAGCCTGACCGTGGTGAGCGTCGGCTCCGGCGGCTTCGCCGTCAGCCTCATCCCCACCACTCTGCGCCTGACCACCCTCGGTGCCAAGCAGCCCGGAGACCCGGTGAACCTCGAGGTCGACGTGATCGCCAAGCACGTCGAGAAGCTCGTCGGCGCGTACGCCCCCGAGAGCACGGACGGCCAGGCCGGCAGGGGGGACGAGCGGTGAACCGGGCGGAAGCGGGATTCGAGGCCCCCGTGCCGGTCCCGGTCGGATTCGTCAACTGGCTCAAGGAGCACAGGTCGCGGACCGTGCTCGTCCCCGAGGAGGCCGTGTGATCAAGCTGGACCCGATCGAACGCGCGATCGCCGACACCCGCGAGGGCAAGGCGGTCGTGGTCGTCGACGACGAGAACCGGGAGAACGAGGGCGACATCATCTTCGCCGCGTCCAAGGCCACGCCGGAACTGCTGGCCTTCACCATCCGGCACAGCAGCGGCGTGGTCTGCGTGCCGATGCGCGGTGAGGACCTCGACCGGCTCGGCCTGCCGCTGATGGTGCACGACAACAGGGAACGCCTGCGCACCGCGTACACGATCAGCGTGGACGCCAGGGACGGGGTGAGCACCGGGATCTCCGCCGCCGACCGGGCCCGCACGATCCGTCTCCTGGCCGACTCCGCGACCGACCCGTCCGAGCTGGTACGGCCGGGTCACGTCTTCCCGCTCCGTTACCGGGAGGGCGGTGTCCTGGTCAGGCGCGGCCACACCGAGGCGGCCGTGGACCTGGCCAGGCTCGCCGGGCTGAGCGAGTCCGGCGTGCTCGCCGAGGTCGTCAACGACGACGGGACCATGATGCGGCTGCCGGAGCTGCGCCGCTTCTGCGACGAGCACGACCTGGCGCTCGTCTCGATCGAGCAGCTGGTGGAGTTCCGGCGCAGGACCGAGCGGATGGTGACCAGGGTCGCCGAGACCCTGCTGCCGAACAGGTTCGGCGTGTGGCGGGCCTACGGCTTCGCGAGCTCGGTGGATGGCGGCGAGCATCTGGCCCTGGTCTTCGGCGACATCGAGGACGGCGAGAACGTCATGGTCAGGGCGCACTCCGAGTGCCTGACCGGCGACGTGCTCGGGTCGCTGCGGTGCGACTGCGGAGTGCAGCTGGAACACGCGATGTCCCGGATCGCCGCCGAGGGCCGAGGCGTGATCGTCTACCTGCGCGGGCACGAGGGACGCGGCATCGGGCTGCTGGCCAAGCTGCGGGCGTACAGCCTTCAGGACGCCGGCAGCGACACGGTCGACGCCAACCTGGAGCTCGGGCTGCCGGTGGACGCGCGGGAGTTCTCCAACGCCGGGCAGATCCTCGCGGACCTGGGGGTGAAGTCGATCCGGCTGCTGACCAACAACCCGGCCAAACTGCGCGGCATGGACGGCTACGGCATCAAGGTGATCGGCCGCGAGCCCATGCCGGTGGCGATGAACCCGTACAACGAGAAGTACCTGTCGGTCAAGCGCGACCGCCTTGGTCACGACATCCCCCAGGAGCGCGAATGAGCGAGCGTGGCAGGAGAGCCGGTACGGACGGGGTGTTCGCGAACGCGAACCGCGAGCGGAGTGAGTTGATCAGATGAGTGGGACAGGACGGCCGGTGGTGTCGGCCGTGGACGCGCGGGGGCTGACCGTCGGCATCGTGGCCGCCCGGTGGCACGAGGAGATCACCGATCAGCTCGTGGCGCGGGCCGTACGGGCGGGGGAGGACAGCGGCGCGGCGGTGACCGTGGTCCGGGTGGCCGGCTCGCTGGAGATCCCGGTCGTGGTGCAGGCCCTGGCCAGGCGCTGCGACGCGGTCGTCGCCCTCGGAGCCGTGATCCGCGGGGAGACCGCCCACTTCGACTACGTCTGCGACTCCGTCACCGCGGGCCTGACCCGGATCTCCCTCGACGAGCAGGTCCCGGTCGGCAACGGAGTGCTGACCTGTGAATCCCTCGACCAGGCCGTGGACAGGTCGGGGGTGCCGGGCAGTCACGAGGACAAGGGCTACGAGGCCACCGTCGCGGCGCTGGAGGCGGCGCTGCTGCTGCGCGAACTCCGCTCCTAGCGCACCGCCGACGCACCCCGCCGCGCCGTGTGATCGGTGCGGCGGGGACGTGCGATAGGTTGCCATCGGCACCATGACCAGCCGTCGCAGCCGTTTTGATCGGTGGTTTCCCGAAGGATCGTGATCTGAGAGTGAGCCCGGAGAGCGTCTCCCCGCCCCCGTTGCCCGTCGTCTGGCGGCCCAAGAACGGGCGGATCGTGGCCTACGGCTTCGCGGGCGTGATCACGCTCGGCGCCATCCTGATGGCGATCTTCCTGCCGGCGCCGTTCACGCTGGCCGACAGGATCGGGATGCTCGTGCTGGGCTTCCTGATCGCCGGGGCCCTCCACCTGCTGGGGCGGTGCCGGGTGGAGGCCGACGAGCGGGGGATCACCGTCGTCAACCCGCTGAGGGTGCGCCGCTACGAGTGGGCCGAGGTGCTCGGGGTCACCCTGACCGCCCACGAGCCCTGGGCGAAGATCGACTTCGCCGACGGGATCACGGTCGGCGCCATGGGCCTGCAGGGGTCGGAGAAGAAACGCACGATGCGCCAGGTCCACGAGCTCGCCGCCCTCATCAGGGAGCGCGGCGAGGCGGACGAGGCCCGCTGAACCGCCGGCGGGCCGCCACCGCCTGAACGCGCCGGGTCCGGCGAGCCCTGTGGGGCCACTGTGGGGCCACTGCGGAACCCCGCGAGGCCGGGGTTCTCGGTGTTCAGGTCTCCTCGGCGAACCGCTCGGTCTTGTCGGTGTCGCCGGCCACGAGCAGGATGTCGCCGCTCTGCACCACCGTCTCCGAGGTGGCGTAGGTGAACCCGCCGCCGGGCTTCTTGATGCCGACCACGGTGACCCCGTACTCGCTGCGGATGCCCAGCCGGCCCAGGCTCTTGCCGTCCGCCCAGCCGGGCGCCATGGTCTTGATCAGGGCGTAGCCCTCGTCGACCTCCAGATAGTCGAGCATCCGCCCGATGACCAGGTGCGCGACCCGCTCGCCCATGTCGTGTTCCGGCTGCACCACGCGGTGCGCGCCGACCCGCTGCAGGATCCGGCTGTGCTGCAGACTGATCGACTTGGCCCAGATGTCCGCCACCCCCAGGTCGGTCAGGATCGAGGTGGTCAGGATGCTCGCCTCGATGTCGGTGCCGATGCCGACCACGGCCCGGCCGAACTCCGCGATGCCGAGCTGCCGGAGGGCGTCCGGGTCCGTGGAGTCCGCGCACACCACGTGGGTGAGCCTGCCGGAGAAGTGCTGGACGTTCTTGGAGTCGTTGTCCACGCCGAGCACCTCGACGTCGCGGCTCACCAGCTGCGCCGCCAGAGCGCCGCCGAACCGCCCGAGACCGATGACCACGACCGCGTCGCCGCGGTTCTTCTTGTCAACCAACGAGGGGACGCTCCTCCGGATATCGGAACCGACGGGTCTGGACGTGCAGCGCCAGCGCGGCGCCCAGGGTCACCGGGCCGAGCCGCCCGACGAACATCAGGACGGTCAGGATCAGGTGCCCCGCGGTGCCGACGTCGGCGGTGATCCCCGTCGACAGCCCGACCGTGCCGAAGGCGGAGATCACCTCGAACAGTACGCGGTCGAGCTTGAAGGGGGTCGCCGTCATCATCGCGAACGTTCCCACCGCGACCGACGCCACACTCAGCAGCGCGATCGTCAGGGCCTGGCGCTGGAGCTGCTCGGGGACGCGGCGGCGGCTCGCCGAGACGTCGGGCTCGCCGCGCAGCTCGGCGAGGATCACGAAGCCCAGGAGTGCGAACGTCGTCACCTTGATGCCGCCCGCGGTGCCCGCGCTACCCGCGCCGATGAACATCAGCACGTCGCTGACCAGCCAGGAGTTCTCACTCATCTGGGAGGTGTCGACGGAGTTCAGGCCGCCGCTGCGGGTCATCGTGCTGTGGAAGAACCCGGCCATGATCCGTAGTCCCGGGGAGAGACCGCCCATCGTGCCGGGGTTGTTCCATTCGATGACGGTGATGGCCAGTGTCCCGCCGAGCAGCAGCACCGCGGTCATCCACAGTGTGATCTTGGCGTGCAGCGTCCAGCGCGACGGGCGACGCCAGTTCTCCCTCAGGACGGCGTAGACCGGGAAGCCGAGACCTCCGGCGATCACCGCCAGCGCGAGCGGGAGGCAGATCCACGGGTCGGTGACGAACCCCATGACGCTGTCCGACCAGAGGGCGAACCCGGCATTGGTGAATGACGAGATTGCATGAAAAATCCCGTAATAGATGGCGCGGCCGACCGGCTCCCCGTACCCGATCACGAAGCGGGTGGCGAGCGCCGCGGCGGTCAGCACCTCGGCGACCAGCGTGATCTTGGCGACTCCCACGATCAGCCGTCGCACGTCGCCGGCCCCGAGGGTCTTGGTCTCGGCCTGGGTGTTCAGGCGGGCGCGCAGGCCGAGCTTGCCGGAGACGAGCACGGCCAGGATCGAGGAGAGCGTCATGATCCCGAAGCCGCCGATCTGCATCAGCACCATGAGCACGATCTCGCCGAAGAGCGACCAGTGCGCCGCGGTGTCGTGCATGGCCAGCCCGGTCACGCAGACCGCGGAGGTGGCGGTGAACAGGGCCGACGTCCACGAGGCATGCTGACCCTCCTCGACCGCCACCGGCAGCGACAGCAGCCCCGTACCGGTGAGGACCACGGCCAGGAACGCCACCACGACGACTCTGGACGGGGTGTTGATCTGGCCGAGGAGGTTCTTCACAGGGGGTGAGGATACTTCTTCGAGGGGCGGCGGTAGACCTGTCCGCCCTCGATACCCGACGCCGTCTCGCCGGACCGGTTCCTCCCGGTGCAGCGGGTGCGGCGTGACAACGCGAGAACGCGACCACCGGGCGTAACCTGAGGTGGTGGTCAGGCGGACAATTGAGGCATCTAACGTGCAGTCACCCGCGCAGCTGGCGGAGCTGCTCGACGAGCAGTCGTATCTGGCCGATACCGGGCTCGCCACGGCCGCCTTTCTCGCACTGCGGATGGGGCGCCCGCTGCTCCTCGAAGGCGAGGCCGGCGTCGGCAAGACCGAGCTGGCCAGGACCCTGGCCGCGCTGCTCGGGGCGCCGCTGATCCGCCTGCAGTGCTACGAGGGGCTGGACGCCTCCCAGGCGCTCTACGACTGGGACTTCGCCCGCCAGCTCCTGCACCTGAAGGCGGCGGAGGCGGGTGGGATCACCGACGCCGCCCGGCTGGAGGGGGAGGTCTACGATCGGAGGTTCCTGATCGCCAGGCCGCTGCTGAAGGCGATCGAGACCCAGCCCTCGGTGCTGCTCATCGACGAGGTCGATCGCGCCGACGTGGAGTTCGAGGCGATCCTGCTGGAGGTGCTCTCGGACTTCGCGATCTCCATCCCCGAGCTCGGCACGGTCCGCGCCGCGCGGCCGCCGGTGGTCGTGCTGACCTCCAACCGCACCCGCGAGGTGCACGACGCCCTGAAACGGCGCTGCCTCTACCACTGGCTGGAGCACCCCTCCTTCGAGCGGGAGGTGGCGATCCTGCGCAGGCGGCTCCCCGACTGTTCCGCGATCCTGGCCGAGCAGGTCGCTCACGCGACGGGACGGCTCCGCGAGGCCGATCTGATCAAGCCGCCGGGGATCGCCGAGACCCTCGACTGGACCGAGGCACTCCTGGCTCTCGGATCCCGCGAGCTCGACCCCGACGTGGCGGCAGCCACCCTGGGCGCCCTGCTCAAGCACAGGGAGGACCACGAGACCGTGCTCGGGAACGGATTCTTCGGTGTGGCCCGGCGCTGACGGCCCCGGCTTCCCCGCCGGCGCGACCGGTGCCCCGGCGGATCGGGCCACCGGAGGCCCGCCCGCCCCGGATGACGGCGCCGCCCTTCCCGCCGGGAACGGCGAGGACCTGGTCGCGGTCATGACCGGTTTCGCCAGGACCCTGCGTGCCGCGGGGGTGCCCGCCGATCACGAGCGAACCCAGGGCCTGCTCCGCGCCCTGTCCCACCTGGACGCCGCGGAGCCCACCGACGTCTACTGGGCGGGCAGGCTCACGCTGTGCGCCTCGGCCGACGACCTGCCCCGCTACGACCGGGTCTTCGCGGCCTACTTCGAAGGGCGGCGCGCGGGCCGCGCGAGACCGGCGGTGATCACCGTCACCCGGCACACCGCGGCGCTGCCGCAGAGGGGGCCCGATCGGGAGGAGAGCGGTGACTCCCCCGCGCTCGCGGCGACCGCGAGCGCGACGGAGGTGCTGCGTACCCGTGACGTGGCCAGGATGACGGGACCGGAGCTGGCCGAGGTACACCGGCTGCTCGCCCTGCTGCGGGCGGGCCGGGAACGGCGCCGGTCGCGACGTTTCAGGCCCTCGCGCCGGGGGCGGCTGGACGGCAGGGCGACGATTCGCGAGACCCTGCGCAGGGGCGGGGAGATCGCCGGTCTCCGCTACCGCGCGCACCGGACCAGACCTCGCAGGGTCGTGCTGCTGGTCGACGTCAGCGGCTCCATGACCCCGTACGCGGACACGCTGCTCCGCCTGGCCCACGCGCTGGTCAGGTCGGAGCCCGGGGCCACCGAGGTGTTCAGCGCGGGCACCCGGCTGACGCGGCTCACCGCCGAGCTGAGCCACCGCGACCCGGCCACCGCGATGAACGCCGTCTCCCGCGCCATCCCCGACTGGAGCGGCGGCACCCGGCTGGGTGCGGAACTCCGGCGGCTCCTGGCGCTGAACGACGCGGCCGGCGCGACGGTGGTGATCGCGTCCGACGGGTGGGAGCGCGGCGACGTCTCGCTGCTGGGGGCGGAGATGGCCAGGCTGTCGCGGACCGCCCACCGGGTGATCTGGGTGAACCCGCACAAGGGGCAGGAGGGCTACCAGCCGCTCACCGCCGGCATGCGGGCCGCCCTTCCGCACATCGACGACTTCGTGGCCGGGCACAGCCTGGCCGCCTTCGAAGAGCTGGCAATGCTGCTGGGAGGCACTCGTGCGTGATGTTCTGTCGCAGGTCCTGCGCTGGTGGGAGGCGGGGGAGACGTTCGGCCTGGCCACCGTGGTCGACACCTTCCGCAGCGCCCCCCGGCCGCCGGGGGCGTCCATGGCGGTGCTCGGCGACGAGGCGGAGGGCAGCGTCTCGGGTGGCTGCGTCGAGGGGGCCGTCTACGAGCTGGCCCGGGAGGTGGTCTCCTCGGGCAGGCCCGTCCTGCAGCGGTACGGGGTGAGCGACGACGACGCCTTCTCCGTCGGCCTGACCTGCGGCGGCATCCTGGACGTGTTCGTCGAGCCGGTCTCTGAGAAGACCTTCCCCGAGCTGGGGTCGGTCGCCGCCTCGGTGCTCGGGCACGAGCCGGTGGCGGTGGCGACGATCCTGTCCGGGCCGGGCGCGGTGGGCAGCCGCCGGGTGATCTGGCCGGACCGCTCCTCGGGCTCCCTGGGGGTGGACCGGCTGAACGAGGCGGTGGACGACGACGTACGGGGCATGCTGGCGCAGGGGCTGACGGGCGTCCGCAGGTACGGGGCCCGGGGGGAGCGGCGGCTCGACGAGTTGTCGGTCTTCGTGCAGTCCTTCGCACCGCCGCCCCGGATGCTGGTCTTCGGCGCGATCGACTTCGCCGCCGCGGTCGCCAGGATCGGCAAGTTCCTCGGTTATCACGTGGTCGTGTGCGACGCCCGGCCGGTCTTCACCACGGCCAAGCGCTTCCCCGAGGCCGACGAGGTGATCGTCAAGTGGCCGCACGACTACCTCACCTCGGTCACCGTGGACGAGCGGACCGCGATCTGCGTGCTCACCCACGATCCCAAGTTCGACGTCCCCCTGCTGGAGGTGGCCCTGCGCACCCCGGCGGGCTACGTCGGCGCCATGGGATCGCGCCGTACCCACGAGGACCGGCTGGCCAGGCTCGCGCGGGCGGGGCTGGGGGAGGCCGAGCTGAAGCGGCTCCGCTCGCCGATCGGCCTGGATCTGGGCGCGCGCACCCCCGAGGAGACCGCGGTCTCCATCGCCGCCGAGCTGATCCAGCTGCGCTGGGGCGGCTCGGGCAGGCCGCTGACCGACGGTTCCGGCCGGATCCACGGCGACGGCCCGGTTCATGGCGACGGCCCGGTTCACGGCGATGACCCGGTTCACGGCGACGGGTCCGGCGAGTGAGTACGGCCGGAGCGGAACCGGCGGGAACGGTGAGCGCGGGGCTGCTGCTGGCCGCCGGGTCCGGCTCGCGGCTCGGCACGCCGAAGGCGCTGGTGGAGTTCGGCGGGGAGCGGCTGGTGGACCGGGGGGTCAGGGTGCTCCAGGAGGGGGGCTGCCGGCCCGTGGTCGTGGTGCTCGGGGCGGCCGCCGTCCGGGTGCCGGGGGCGGTGACCGTCCACAACCCGGACTGGAGTTCGGGGATGGGCTCCTCGCTCAGGGCCGGTCTGGACGCGATCCCCGCCACCGCCGAGCACGTGGTGATCGGCCTGGTGGACCAGCCGTTCGTCGGCCCGGCGGCGGTGCAGCGGCTCATCCGGGCCGCGGAGCGGGGTGCCTCGGTCGCCGTCGCCACCTACGGCGGGGCGCGGCGGAACCCGGTGCTGATCGCCAGGGAGCACTTCGCGGAGGTCTCCCGGCTCGCGACCGGCGACGCCGGAGCACGTCCGTTCCTGAAGGCCCATCCCGAACTGGTCGTCGCGGTCCCCTGCGACGACGTGGCGGACCCCGCCGACATCGACACCCCGGCGGACCTGTCGGCGCTGCGGGCCCGCTCCGACGTCACCGCCCGAGCCGCCCGGCCCGGCTGAGCCCGGCGGCTTCACGCCCGTTCCGGCCTCGCCGCCCGAGTCGCCGCCCGAGTCGCCGTCCGAGCCCCCTGAGCCCCGCCTGGGCGGACCCGCCGGAGCCAAGGGCCCGTTCCTGCCTCGCCACCCGAGCCACCCGAGCCACCCGAGCCACCCGAGCCTTCCGGACCCTCAGGCCCGGCTGGTCAGTCCGGTCAGTCCGGTTTCTGGGAGGTCAGGCGCAGCGAGGCGAAGGCGGCGCGGTGGTCGCTGCCCGCGGCCCGCTCGACGCCCGCCCCGGTGGCGGTCAGGCCGCGGTAGAGGATGTGGTCGGGACGGGTGACGGGGAAGGCCGCGGGCCAGGTGAAGCCGAACCCCGTACCGGCCTCCTGCTGGGCGTCCGACAGCGGCGGCACCAGGCCGGAGCGCTTGCGGTCGGTGGTGGCGGTGTTGAGGTCGCCGAGCAGCAGCAGGCGCGTGCTGTCGTCCTTGTCGATCATCCTGCGGGCGTAGGCGAGGGTCTCGTCACGCTGCGCGGTCTGGCCCGGCCGGGCGGAGGCGAGGTGCATGACGTACACGGTCAGTCTCCCCTTGGGGGTGGCGACCACCGCTCGCAACGCCCGCGCCCAGTCGAGGCCGATGTCGGCCTTGCGGGCCTCGACGATCGGGAACCGGCTCCACAGGCCGACCGTGGCGATCCGGTAGTGATGGGGAAAGCGTTCGCTGAGGATCTCCGCAGCCGGACCTCCTGCGGTCAGCTCCTGCACCGCGACCAGGTCACGGCCCTTGGAGACCGACCGTACGGCCTCGGCCGAGTCGGCGTTGGCCGCGCCCACGTTGAGCGTGGCGACCGACAGGTCGCTGGGGCCACCGGGCGGGCTGCGCAGCAGCGTCGGGCCGAACATGAGGCCCCAGACGATCGCCGGGAGCAGCGCCGCGAAGATCACCTGCCATGAGCGGGTGGCCAGCGCGCAGATCAGCAGGATGGGTATCGCGACGCCGAGCCAGGGAAGGAGGCTCTCCAGCACGGGGGTGAACCCGCCCAGTTCCGGCAGGAGCCGGTGCCCTCCAAGAGTCAGGGCCAGGGCTCCCGCCACCACGATGATCGACCGCCTCAGCACACCCATCCTCGTCGCCGTCAAAGATCCCCTACCCCGGAATGCGTAGGCTACCGGCCCGACGGGTGGGGCTTGGTGCTTCGACGGTGAGTCGATAGCCTTTACAGCCAAGGCAACGGAACAACATTCGGTTTCGTCGGCGCTGCGGAAGGACGATCTCACGATGCGTATCGGTATGGCCCTGAGCTACTCGGGAGGCTTCAAGGAGACGGTGGCCGAACTGGCCGACTACGAGAAGGCCGGTCTCGACATCGTCTTCGTCGCCGAGGCATACAGTTTCGACGCGGTCAGCCAGCTGGGCTACATCGCGGCCAAGACCGAGAGGCTGCAGATCGCCTCCGGCATCCTGCCGATCTACTCCCGCACCCCCGCTCTGCTGGCCATGACCGCGGCGGGCCTGGACTACGTCTCCGACGGCCGCTTCACCCTCGGCCTGGGGGCCTCGGGACCGCAGGTCATCGAGGGCTTCCACGGTGTCCCGTACCACGCCCCGCTCGGACGCACCCGCGAGGTCATCGAGATCTGCCGCCAGGTGTGGCGGCGTGAGCGCCTGAACTACGAGGGCAGGCACTACACCGTCCCGCTCCCCGCGGACCAGGGGACCGGTCTCGGCAAGCCGCTGAAGCTCATCAACCACCCGCTCCGTGACCGCATCCCCGTCGTGATCGCCGCCATCGGCCCCAAGAACGTCGAGCTGGCCGCCGAGCTGGCCGAGGGCTGGGAGCCGATCTTCTACATGCCGGAGAAGGCCGCCGAGGTGTGGGGGGCCTCCCTGGCGGCGGGCCGGGCCAAGCGGGACCCGGCGCTGGGAGAGCTGGACGTGATCGCCCAGGCGTCGCTGGCCATCGGCGACGACGTCTCGGGCTGGCTGGAGCTGGGCCGCCCGATGGCCGCCCTCTACATCGGCGGGATGGGGGCCAAGGGCAGGAACTTCTACAACGACCTCGCCCGCAGGTACGGCTACGAGAAGGAGGCCGAGCAGATCCAGGACCTCTACCTGGAGGGAAAGAAGGACGAGGCCGCCGCGCTCGTTCCGCGGGAGATGCTGGAGAAGATGTCGCTGATCGGCCCGGAGGGGCATGTCAGGGAGCGGCTGCAGGCGATGCGCGAGTCGGGTGTCACGACCATCAACGTCGCCCCGCTGGGACGCACCCACGCAGAGCGCCTGCGGCTCATCGAGAAGGTCAGGGAACTCGCCTCCTGACCCGCCGCGCGGGAGGCCGGGAGCCGGTGGGCGTGCGATCGGCGGGTTCCGGTTCCGGGAGGGGGCCGGCGAGATCGGGCCAAGGGGACGACATTGGTCAAATCGGCCAATAGCATGCGTGCCATGACCGTCATCCACGTACGGCGCCGTGAGAACCTCGCGGCCCTTCTCCCCGCTCACGAGGCGGACGCGATCCTGGTCACCGGCGGCGTGAACGTGCGCTACCTGACCGGCCTGGCCAGCTCCAACGCGGCGGTCCTGGTCCGGGCCGACGCGGGCGCCACGCTGGCCACCGACTCCCGCTACATCGGGGCCGCCCGGCGGCTGTGCGCCGACATCGAGGTGGTCGAGGAACTCGACGTCGCCGGGGCGCTGCTGCCGGAGAGCGGCCGGACGGGCATCGAGGCCGACCACATGTCCGTCGCCACCTACTTCCGGCTGGGCGGCGACCGGCTCCGCCTGTCGAAACTGGTGGAGTCGGTGCGCATGGTCAAGGACGACGCCGAGATCGATCTCATCCGCACCGCGTGCGAGCTCACGGACCGGGCCTTCGCCGAGGTCCTGCCCGAACTGCGTCCGGGGCTGACCGAGAAGGAGGTGGCCAGGGCGCTGGAGCGCCGGATGGTCGAGCTGGGCGCGGACGGGCTCGCCTTCGACACGATCGTCGCGAGCGGGCCCAACGGCGCGATCCCGCACCACTCGCCCTCGGACCGGCCGCTGGAGCGCGGAGACCTGGTCACCATGGACTTCGGGGCGCTGTACCGGGGCTACCACGCCGACATGACCAGAACCGTGGCGATCGGCGAGCCCGCCGGCTGGCAGCGCGAGCTGTACGACCTGGTCCGCGCCTCCCAGCGGGCCGGCCGCCGGGCCGTGCGGACCGGTGCGGCGCTCCACGAGGTGGACGCCGCGGCCCGCGACCTGATCGCCGAGGCGGGATACGGGGAGTTCTTCAAGCACGGTCTCGGCCACGGAGTCGGGCTGGAGATCCACGAGATGCCGTTCCTGTCTCCGCGAAAGCCAGAGCCTGACCACGAGCACGCTAGAATAGAGGACCGAGTTCCGGTCACGGTTGAACCTGGGGTATATCTTCCCGGCAGGGGCGGTGTCCGCATCGAGGACACGCTCGTGGCGCGTGATGGCGGGCCGGAACTTCTCACCCGGACGACCAAAGAGCTGCTCGTCCTCTAAGAGCGGCCGTACGCAGGAGAGAACTAGTGGCGACGACGAACGACCTCAAGAACGGCCTGGTGCTCAAGCTCGACGGCGGTGAGCTCTGGGCTGTCGTGGAGTTCCAGCACGTCAAGCCCGGCAAGGGCGGCGCGTTCGTCCGCACCAAGCTCAAGAACGTGCTATCGGGCAAGGTCGTCGACAAGACCTTCAACGCGGGTGTCAAGGTCGAGGTGGCCAACGTCGACAAGCGCGAGATGCAGTTCTCGTACATGGACGGCGACGACTACGTCTTCATGGACACCGAGACCTACGACATGCTCCATGTCTCCAGGGTCGCGGTCGGCGACTCGGCCAACTACCTGCTGGAGAACATGCTGGCCACCGTGGCGATCAACGAGGGCAACGTCCTCTACGTCGACCTGCCCGCGGCCGTCGAGCTGATCGTCGCCGAGACCGAGCCCGGCCTCCAGGGCGACCGCTCCACCGGTGGCACCAAGCCCGCCAAGCTGGAGACCGGTGCCGAGATCAAGGTGCCGCTGTTCATCACCACCGGCGAGAAGGTCAAGGTCGACACCCGCACCGGCGATTATCTCGGCCGCGCCTGATGTCGGCACGGGGTAAGGCGCGCAGGCGCGCGCTGGACATCCTCTTCGAGGCGGAGGCACGGAGCGAGGACCCGCTCAGCGTTCTCGCCGAGCGCCTGGAGCGGGCCGAGCCGCCCGTGAACGAATACACCGCGACGATCGTCGAAGGCGTGTGCAGGCACCGGACGCGCATCGACGAGCTGATCACCGCCTACGCCGACGGCTGGACGCTCGACCGCATGCCCGCAGTCGACCGCAACCTTCTGCGTGGCGGCACCTACGAGCTGCTGTGGATGCCCGACGTCCCCGAGGGCGTCGTCATCAGTGAGTGGGTCAGCCTGGCCTCCGAGCTGTCGACCGACGAGTCGCCACAGTTCGTCAACGGCCTGATGGCCAGGTTCAAGCAGCTCAAGCCGTCGCTGACGCTCTAGCCGCGCCCCGCGGGGAGCCGACCTCCGTCTCCCCGCCTCGGCGCACATCCCCACGGCCCCTCATCCACTCGCACACCCCCGCGGCCCGGACGGGCACTCATCCGGCACCTCCCCCGGACGCCCCCCTTTCCCGCGGATCCGACCGCCTTCCCCCGGGCACGCCGGCCGGACCCGTCCGCACGGGGAAAAAGACTCGATCAATTACGAGTATGGATAGTCCTTGGGCCGCGCCGGGGGACGCGCGGCGTAGGCTGGGCTCGTCACGTATGAGGAGGCGATCTGAAGTTGCACGCCGTAGGCATCTCACGGCACGCAGGCACCCCGGCGGTCCGCACCGCGGTCGTGTGGGACGTCCTGAGCGCCGTGCTGGCCGAGCGGGTGGCCGCGACGGGCCGTGACCGGCTCGACATCGTCGACGCCGGGGGCGGCACGGGTGGTTTCGCCGTTCCCCTGGCCGACCTGGGCCACGCCGTGACGGTCGTCGACCCCAGCCCCGACTCGCTCGCCGCGCTGGAGCGCCGCGCGGCGGAGGCGGGGGTGGAGGTGCGCGCCCTGCAGGGTGACGCCGCGGACCTGGGGGAGCTGCTCCCGAGCGGTGGCACCGACCTGGTGCTCTGCCACAGCGTGCTGGAGTACGTGGAGGATCCGGTCGGCGCGGTGACGGCCATGGCCGGCCTGCTGCGCGAGGGCGGCGTGATCAGCGTGCTCGCGGCGAACCCGCTCGCCGCCGCGCTGCATCGGGCCTTCGCCGGACGCTTCGACGAGGCCCGCCAGGTCCTGGACGACCCCGAGGGTCGCTGGGGCGACCGCGACCCCACTCCCAGGCGCTTCACCCGTGAGGCACTGGAGCGGCTTCTCGCCGTGACCGGTTTCGCGCCCGGCGAGGTGCACGGTGTGCGGATCTTCGCCGACCTGGTGCCCAGCAGGCTGCTCGACGGCGAACCCGGAGCCGCACGCGCCCTGGTCGACCTGGAGCAGGCGGCGGCGGCGCACCCGGTTCTCCGTGACATCGCGACCCAACTGCATGTGCTTGGCCACCGGTGAGCACCACATCGAACGCGTGTTCCCGTAGAATGGCGTCGTGTCGAGAAAGCAGCAGATGCCGCGTCCGGAATCGGATCTGGGGACGGACGACACCGGCTGCCCGATCCTCCATGTCGACATGGACGCCTTCTACGCGGGTGTCGAGCTGCGCGAGCGCCCCGAGCTCCGCGGAACCCCCGTCATCATCGGCGCGCCCGGCGCGCGCGGGGTGGTGCTCAGCGCCACCTACGAGGCCCGGAGGTTCGGGGTGCACTCGGCCATGCCCATGACCCGGGCCCGACGGCTCTGCCCTCACGCGGTGATCATCCCGCCGAGCCGCGGCAAGTACGCGGAGGTCTCCCGGCGTGTCATGGAGATCTTCCAAACCTTCACCCCCGAGGTCGAGCCGATAGCCTCCGATGAGGCGTTCCTGGACGTCGGCGGGGCACGCAAGCGCCTCGGCCCTCCGGCGGAGATCGCCCGGATGATCCGTGCACAGGTCGTGCGCGAGCAGGGCGTCACCTGCTCCGTGGGAGTCGCCAACAGTAAGTTCGTGGCAAAGCTCGCCTCGCGCCACTGCAAGCCGGACGGACTGTTCGTGGTTCCCGCCGACAGGGTGGTCGACTTCCTGCACCCGCTCCCGGTGGCGGCGCTGTGGGGTGTCGGGGAGCGCACCGAGCGGTCACTGGCCCGGCTCGGCATCAAGACGGTCGGCGATCTCGCCAGGGTCCCGGTGGACACGCTCCGGCGCGAGCTGGGGCAGGCGGCGGGCGAGCACCTCGCGGCGCTCGCCTGGGGGCGTGACGAGCGCCCCGTGACCCCGCACGTTCCCGACAAGAGCATCGGCGCGGAAGAGACATTCGCCACAGACATCGCAGACCCCGTGGAGATCCGCAGGGAGCTTCTCCGGCTCTCCGAGCGGGTCGCGGCCAGACTCAGGCAGGGGGGCAGCGTCGGCCGCACGGTCAGCGTCAAGCTCCGCCGCGCCGACTTCACCACCCTGTCCCGCTCCCGGAGCCTGCGCGAGCCCACAGACGTGGCCAAGATCCTGTACGACGTCGCCTGCGCCCTCTACACCGCCTCCGGTCTGGAGAACGTCCAGCTGAGGCTGGTCGGAGTCCGGGTGGAGAACCTCAGCCCGGCCGACGGGGCGAGCAGGCAGCTCGGCCTCGGAGAGCGTGAGACGGGCTGGCGGGAAGCCGAGCAGGCGATGGACAGGGCCGCCCGCAGATTCGGTCACAATGCGGTGCTCCCGGCCTCCCTTGTTCGCCCGCCGTTTGATGGAATAGATCCATGACGCGGCCTCCGGTTTGGACTACGTTGGACGTTTTCTTTCGTCTACGTCTACAGCCTCGTATTCTGGGGATAACCGACCGCGAGGTTCGGACACCCCGTGTCGTCCGTCACCGTCTTCCCCGTCCTGGGGCTGTCCTTGGGAGGCGCCGTGCCGCTCTCTGAGCACGAGCAGCGCTTGCTCGACCAGATCGAGCAGGCACTCTACGCCGAGGACCCGAAGTGGGCCAATACCGTCAGGATCAGTGATCCGCGCAGCCACTACAGGCGCCGCCTGGTGAAGGCCTCCATCGGCTTCATCCTGGGTGTCGTCCTGCTGATGGTCGGCGTTGTGATCATCAACATCCCGCTCGGCGTCGGCGGTTTCGTGGTCATGCTCGCCGCGTGTCTGTGGGGTCTGTCCAGCTGGAAGCGGATGAACGGGTTCGGTGAGGCCGGCGCGGCCGTACCGTCCGATCAGCCGCGAGGCAAGGGGGGACGCCGCAGTGGCTCCCGCCAGAGCTTCATGGAACGCATGGAGGAGCGCTGGCGCCGTCGTAACGACGAGCACTAGCCGCCGGGCTCGCCGCCGTTCGCGGCGGCGGATCTCCTCCCCGCCCCCCTGACGCCCCCCTGACGACGAGGGCCGCTCCCGACTGGAAGCGGCCCCTGCCATCCGGTCGATCCGCCCTGCTCAGGCGCCCTTCCCGGCCGGCCTGCGGAGCCGGATGTTCTCCAGCCGGTCGAAGCCGTCCAGCACCCGCCCGCCGAGCCCCCGCATCCGCAGGAGCGTGGAGGGCGGCAGCAGCACAGCCCTGATCCGCCTGCCACGGGTCACGGTGGCGGCCAGCGCCCGCCGCACACTTCGCAGGTCCGCACGGAGCGTGCCGGTCTCACCCGGGGTCCTGGCGTAGAGCGTCCGCTCCACCGCCGAGGTGATCCTCCCCAGCGCGGCGGCGGCCTCCGGTTCGAACCCGTACTGCTCCGTCAGCCGCCTGGCCAGCGCGCGCGGGCTCTCACTCGGCTGCCGTGACATTCCGTAGTCGCACAGAGCGTCATCGAGTTCGGCCCAGGACGCCCGCACCGCCGACTCCCGCCGCATGATCCTGAGTGCCGTGGCGTCGCTCGGATCCTCGCCGTCGGGATCCCTGACCTGCCGGGTGTGGTACCTGCCGCGGCGGGCCCGCAGCTGCCAGCGGATCATCGCCGGAATCAGCGCGACCAGCAGCGCGATCACGACTCCGATGCCGATTCGCGCGGCCGGCGGCATGCCCTCGTCCAGTGCGATCGGCAGGCCGCCGGAGTCGAGGTCGAGTGTCCGGTCACGGCGGCCGGCCGCCGCCCCGCCGGTGGGGTCGGAGTCGCCGGGGTCCGCCGACGGGGCCGTGATCGGCTCGTCGGGGGTGGCCGACGTCACCTCGGGCCGGGTGTAGGAGGGCACCGTCGCGCTGCCCTGGCCCGCCCCGCCCGTCGGTGTGGGTTCGAAACGGAGCCATCCGGTGCCCTCGAAGTACAGCTCGGGCCAGGCGTGCGAGTCGTGGGTGCGCACCTGCCACTGTCCGGACAGGTTGCCGCCTCCGGTGTAGCCGATGGCGACCCGGGAGGGGATGCCCAGGACGCGCGCCAGCACCGCCATGGAGGCGGCGAACTGCTCGCAGTAGCCGGTCCTGTTGCGGATCAGGAACTCCGTCAGCGCCGGGCCGTCGTGCCCCTGAGTGGACAGGTCGTAGGTGAACCCGCCCTTTTTCGTGAAGAACTCCTGCAGCTGGATCGCCTGCTCGTACTGGCTGGAGTCGCGCTTGGTCACCCGGGTGGCCAGTTCCCTGATCTCCTCGGGAAGGCTCTCCGGCAGTGCCAGGTACCGTTCCTTGATCGCCGGGGCCGCCGGATCCGCGGCCCTGAGCTTCTCCGCCGTGGGCTCGGGCTCGGCGGTGACCACCTGGTAGGTCAGGCCCTCGGCGGTGTTCCTGGTGGAGAAGACCATGAGCGTGTCGCGGTCGGGCCGCCAGTCGCCCTCCACCGTGACCCTGGACGCGGGGTAGGGCAGTGGCAGGAAGCTCAGCCTCCTGACCTGCTCGCTCACCGTGATGTCGAGGGTCGCCGTCGTGACGGGCACGTCCACGCCCTGGCCGGGGGGCGGTGGCATGGGTGAGTCGGAGGTCCGGTCCTCGGGGCGGCCCCTGGGCTCCGACATCGTCCACTGCTCGCCGTCGAAGACGTCGAGGGAGTACATCCGCAGGTAGCGCGCCGCACCGTCGCTGGCCGTGTAGGTCAGCACCGTGGAGTTCTCCGGCAGCGACAGCTGGCCGCGCAGGTTGACGATGGGGTTCGGGATGCTGACCGAGTTGCCGCCACCCTTGCCGTTGCCCACCCCGAACGAGAACAGCGGGTTGGGCTCCAGCGGAGGGAGCAGCAAGGGCAGCAGGACGGCCAGCACGATCGCGGTGAAACCGATGCGCCTGCCGGACAGCCGTAGCGTCCCGGCATCGGAGGAGGGCCGCGTGACGGTGAAGGAGGACGTCCGGCGCACCAGCACCGCCCGGCCCCAGTGGCTGACCCGCTCCCGTCCGTCGGCGACGAGCACGCCGAGATAGCCCAGGGCACCGACGATGAACGCCGGCCAGCTGATCGGCTCGGCGACCACCGCCGCCGGGACGGTGAACAGCGCCAGCAGCGGCAGCCCGGTGAGGGCCGCCCTGCGCAGCCGCGCGGCCAGCAGGTCGACGGTGATCGCGATCAGGCCGACGCCGCCGCAGGTGAGCAGGACGATTCCGTCGCTGTCCGGCACGGGGGCGGCGAACCGCTGGATGTCGGCGAAGCCCGTCGCCAGCAGCTCGGCCAGTGCCAGGACCGACTCCTTCGTGGGCACCACCCTCGCCCATGCCTCGTCGCCGGCGAACACCGCGGTCAGGTAGATCCAGACCGTGAGCACCTGGGCGGGCGGCACCAGCCAGCCGGGCAGCCTGTAGTGGCCGGCCAGCACGCCGATCCCGGTCACGACCAGGATCGCGCCGAGGCTGGTCCAGAACCAGGCGCCGCCCTGGAAGAGGGGATAGAGCGCGATCGCGACCGCTCCCGTGGCCACGCCCGACGCGATGGGAAGTCTCATGCGTTGCCCCTGCTCGCCAAGGATCGCCCGCGCTGCGCGGCGTCCTGCCACACGCTCGCGACGGAGGCGCCGGCGGCCAGTCGCACGACGCGCCAGCCCGTCCCCGTCAACACCGCCCGCGCCGCCTGGAAGTCCTCGTTCTCGCCGAGTTCGGGATGCTCCCATCCCGCCACGTCCAGCATCACGGCCACGCCGGTCATGTTGCCGTGCCTGACCCTGGCCAGCTCCTGGGCCTGGTCGAGGTCCATCTTGCCGAGCACGGCCACGATCAGCCCGTCGCCGCCGCCCTGGCGCAGCGCGCCGACGCCGTACTCCAGCGACCGTGCCGGGCTGGCCCGTACCACGGCCAGGGTGTCCAGCAGCGACAGGCTCAGCCCGCTGTCGGTGAGGTGCTCGGCCCCCTGGTCGGTGACCAGGCGCAGGCCGAGACCCTCATGGGCCAGGTGCACGCCGATGGAGGCGGCGGCCGAGACCGCGGTCTCGAACGACGAGCGCGGGCCCTCACCCCGGTGGGCGTATCGCCGGGTGTCCAGCAGCAGCGCGCCTCTGCTCTGCCACTGCTGCTCCTCGCGCCGGACCATCAGCTCGCCGTGCCTGGCGGTCGAGCGCCAGTGCACCCGCCGCAGGTCGTCGCCCTGCCGGTACTCGCGCGGGGCGACGTCGTCGTCCCCCGCCGCCGCGACGCTTCTGGTACGGCTGTCACCGCCGCCCGTCCACTCGCCGACCAGACGGACGTGGGGCAGCGCCACCACCTGGGGCGTCACCATCAGCGTGTCGCTGATGGTGAACGACCTGGTCAGCTCGACCAGGCCGAAGGGATCGCTGATCCGGATGGAGAGCGGGCCGATGGTGAAGCGGCCGCGCAGGTCGGAGCGGACCCGGTAGTCGATCTCCCGGATACCCTGCGGCTCCACCCGGTCCAGCACGAACCTGGGCCGGGCGCCGAGGGCGTAGGGAACGGTGTCCTCGACCATCAGCAGACCGGTCGGCAGCCGGGTGACGTTCTCCAGCCGCAGCGTCACGGTGGCCTCGCTGCCCACCTCGGCCCTGGGCGGATCCAGACGCCGCGCGCAGCTCAGCCGGTAGCGGGTGCGGGCGACCACCATGGCCGCCAGCAGTGGCAGCGAGACGATCAGCACGCCGATCCTGAGCAGGTCGTGCTCGCCGAGGAGGAAGGCGCACAGCAGCGCCGCGACGCCGGACGCGATGAAGGACCGGCCGCGGGCGGTGAGCGCCTTGAGGCCGGAGGTCACCGGGCCTGGGCCTCGGGAACGGGAACCCGGCGGACCAGGTCGGCGATCACCTGCTCGGGCGGGCGGCGCTGCCCCTGAGCCTCGATGCTGGGCAGCAGCCGGTGCGCCAGCACGGGGATGGACAGCTCCTGCAGGTCGTCGGGAATGACGTAGTCGCGGCCGGCGAGCGCCGCGTGCGCCCGCGAGGCCCTGACCAGTTGCAGGGTCGAGCGAGGAGAGGCGCCCAGCCTCAGGTCGGGGGACTGGCGGGTGGCGGTCACCAGGTCGATCGCGTACTTCTTGATCGGCTGGGAGACGTAGACCCCGCGCACCGCCTCGATCAGCGCCCGCACCTCTTCGGTGGTGGCCACCGGCTCCAGCTTGTCCAGCGGGGAGGCGGCGCCGTGCACGTCGAGCATCTCCAGCTCCGCGGAGGGGGCCGGGTAGCCCATCGCGATCCTGGCGGTGAACCGGTCGCGCTGAGCCTCGGGCAGGGGGTAGGTGCCCTCCATCTCGATCGGGTTCTGTGTCGCGATCACCATGAAGGGGGAGTCCAGCCGGTAGGTCGCCCCGTCGACCGTGACCTGCTGCTCCTCCATGCACTCCAGCAGCGCCGACTGGGTCTTCGGGGAGGCACGGTTGATCTCGTCGCCCACCACGATGTTGGCGAAGACCGGGCCCGGCTTGAACTCGAACTCCCTGGTCTGCTGGTTGTAGGCGCTCACCCCGGTGATGTCGCTCGGCAACAGGTCGGGGGTGAACTGCACGCGGCGCACCGGGCAGTCGATGGAGCGCGCCAATGCCTTGGCGAGCATGGTCTTGCCGACTCCGGGCACATCCTCGATGAGCAGGTGGCCCTCGGCGAGTAGTACGGTCAAGGTCAGGCGGATGACGTCACTTTTGCCTTCGATCACCGATTCGATCGACTGGCGGATCCGGTGCGCGGTGACAACAAGATCATCGAGCTGAGGTGAGACGTCATGAGTTACTGCCACCAGGCCTCCATGAGGATGCGGCGGTTGTGCGCCGGGGGTTGCCGTTGCGGAATCTTTGCGATCCCGTTACTCATTCTGTTTACGACCCTACGGCGCCGCGCGTTCCAACGGCGACCTTATGCGGTCATCAAGGATGATTTCGGGTGATCAGCCACAGTGTGCGCCATGATCGTCGCGTTCCTGTGCGAGTGACGTGCCGATCCTGTGACGGGCATGGTGCTGTTTCACCTTCCATCATTCTTCACCGCCTTACAGTCCATTTCATGATCTTTGGACTATTCGGCAATCTTCCCGACACGCCCATGACGTATGACGGGCCGCTTACCCCCTCCACTCCGCACCACCCCATTTGAACTGGGGAAATGTCGACGAAACCTGCCGTGAAGAGGCGCGGAATCAGTTGACGGTGGAGAGAAGTGGAGTATGGTGGTGCGCAGTGGAGGGCAAGGCCGCGACGCCTGGTTCGCCGCTGGGCACGGGAGGTGGAGCCGATGTTCCTCGGCACTCACCACCCGCGTCTCGATGAGAAGGGACGGCTGTTCCTGCCGGCGAAGTACCGTGAGGAGCTGGCGGAGGGTCTGGTGATCACCAAAGGCCAGGAGCGTTGCCTCTACGTCTTTCCCGTAGAGGAGTTCCAGCGCATAACCGAGGCTCTGCGCAACGCGCCGGTGACCGCCAAGGCGGTCCGTGACTACAGTCGTGTCCTCTTCGCCAGTGCATCCGACGAGGTCGCCGACAAGCAGGGACGGATCACCGTTCCGCAGGCTCTGCGCGAATACGCCAGCCTGCGCCGTGACTGCGTGGTCATCGGAGCCAACACCCGGCTGGAGATCTGGGACGCGCACGCCTGGAGCGCCTATCTGGCCGACCAAGAGCAGGCTTTCGCCGATCTGTCGGAGGAGGTGCTGCCAGGGATTTTGTGACTCCACGGTCGACTCATCGGTAAAACGTCGTTCGGCGAGGTCTCCACCCGCAACCACCTGCCCGTCAGCTGATGCACCTTCCCCGGTGTCAGGTGACGGACGGATACGCGGGTGCGGATGGGGACCTGGCCGGACGGCCCCGGGGGTGGGGGCCAGTTTCAAGACACCGGTGAGCGTCCGCCGCGCGTCCGTGGGACGGGGCGGGAAATAAGGAGGGTTGCGCTTCATGCGCGCCGAGAACCACAGCCATGATCTCCAGGCGCCGGGGGGGCACGTCCCGGTCATGCTCGACCGGGTGCTGGAGTTGCTCGCTCCGGCGCTGGCCCGCCCCGCCCCGGTGCTCGTCGACGCCAACCTCGGACTCGGCGGCCATGCCGAGGCGCTGCTCGCCGCGCACCCCTCGCTCCACCTGATCGGGATCGACCGCGACCCCACCGCCATCGAGCGCTCCACGGCCAGGCTCGCGCCGTACGCGAACCGGATCACGCTGGTGCGCGCGGTCTCCGACGAGCTCTCCGAGGTGCTGGCCGACGCCGGCCACCCCCGGGTCGACGCGGCCCTGTTCGACCTGGGGGTCTCCTCCCCGCAACTGGACGAGGCCGAGCGTGGTTTCGCCTACTCCTACGACGCGCCGCTGGACATGCGGATGGACCGTGACGAGGAGCTCACGGCCGAGATCGTGGTCAACACCTATCCGGCCGCCGAGCTGATCCGGATCCTGCGGGATTACGGAGAAGAACGATTCGCCCCGCGTGTCGCGCATCTAATCCTCAAGGAAAGGGCCAGGGAGGCCATAACGTCTACCAAGCGGCTTGCGGAGATCGTCCGGACGGCGATCCCCGCCGCTACGCGCAGGACCGGGGGCAACCCCGCTAAAAGGACTTTTCAGGCGTTGCGGATCGAGGTGAACGCGGAGTTGACGGCGCTGGAACGCGCGCTCCCAGCCGCGCTCGACGCATTGACGCTGGGCGGGCGCGTCGTCGTGCTCGCGTACCACTCCCTCGAGGACCGGCTGACAAAGCAGGTCATCACCGCGCGGACCAGGGACACCGGCCCTGTTGGCCTCCCTGTCCCGCTGCCGGCTCACCAGCCGCGGTTCGCGCTCCTGACGAGGGGAGCCGAGCTTCCGAGCGAAGAGGAGGTGGCCCGCAACCCGCGGGCGGCCTCTGCCCGGTGTCGGGCGGCAGAGAGGATCCGTGAGGCAGTTGACGAGGAGTGAGACAGACGTCCGACGTGCCGCGCCCAGCCGTGCCGTGCCCGGTCGCGGCGCGCGTCCCGTGCGTGTCCCCCGCGCGATGCCGCAGGGGCGTCGCAGCGGTCCGGTCAGGCCCGTCTCCGGTCCGGCCGCGCCGGCCCAGGCGGCTCCCGCGGCCCGTCGCGCGCGGGCGCCGAGGGCTCCCTTCCTGCTGCTCGTGGTCGGCCTGCTCTGCGGCGGCCTGGTCAGCCTGCTGCTGCTGAACGCCGTGCTCGCCAAGGACTCCTTCCGGGCCAACGGGCTGCGCAAGGAGATCAGCGGGCTGCGCATCGAGAAAGAGGCGAAGCAGAGCGAGAACATGCGCAGGGAGATGCCCGACGCGGTCGCGAAGAACAACGAGTACCAGGGGCTTGGGCCCGACTGGGACACCGCGCGCGTCATCACTCCCGACAAACCCGCCAGCAGGGCCGCCAGCGACGGTCAGACGCCCGCAGGGCAGGAGCGAGTGCCGGGCACGGGCCGGTGAGAGAGAGCGGCGGACGAGGGCCCGGACAAGGCCGCGGCGGCTCCTCGGGCGGATCGGCGGGAAACTCCGGCCGCCGGTCTCCCGGCGGCCCCGGCCGGACGGGCAGTCCCGGCGGAGCCTCGGACGTCCCCGGCAAGCCCGGTTCCGGCGGCACCGGGCCTTCCGGTGCTCCCGGTGTCCCCGACAGCCCCGGCGGGCCCGCCTCCCCGGGCAGGCCCCCGGCGTCCGGCAGGTCCGGCTCGTCGAGATCGTCTGGTTCCCCTGGTGCCGGCCGTGCGGGTTCCGCCGGCCGGGGGCAGGGCGCCGACGGGCCGGGTAGGCCCGGTTCCTCGGGCAGGTCGTCCGGTTCCGGTCGCGCGGGCTCTTCGGGCAGACCGTCCAGCACGGGCTCCGGCCGGGCGGGCTCTCCGGCCAGGGGACAGGGCGACGAGAAGGCGTCCGGTGCGGCCAGGGGGCGACCCTCCGCCGAAGGACCCGGTAAGGGCCAGGGGGCAGGGCGGACCGGCAGGTCGGGCTCCGCCGCGAGGCCGTCCGCCTCGGGCGGCTCCGGCCGGGCGTCCACCCCCGGCGGTCCCGGCAGGACGGGCTCGCCCGGCAGGCCGGCGGCCTCGGAGGGCACCGGCAGACCTGGCAGATCCGATAAATCTGATAAATCCGATAGGCCCGCCAGACCCGGCTCTCCGGCGAGGCCGCCGGCCGCGGGCGCGTCCGGCAGATCCGGCTCTCCGGGGCGGCAGGGTGCCACCGGCAGGCAGGGGGCCGGCGCGAGGCCGCCCGTCCCCGGCGCACCCGGCCGGCCGGGCGCGCGTCCGGGCAGGGGCGCCTCCGGGGCTCCGGACGCCCCCTCCGCACTCCGGGCGACGGGTGGCTCCGGCAGGCCCGGCGGCCCCTCGGCGCCGCGCAGGCCCACCGGTGCCGAGACCGCGCGCGGACCGGTGCGGGCCGCGCGACCCCAGGAGTCACCGGGCCCGCCGGGCCGGGCGAGGCCCGCGCCGAGGCGCGGGGACGAGCGGCCCCAGGAGCAGGAGTACACGCGCGCGATGGGACGCGGCGGCGGCAGGCCACCGCGGCCTCCGGCGCGCCCGTCCGCGGTGCTGCGCCTGGGCAACCCCCGCAGGCGGATCGGCATCGGCCTGATGGCGATGACCTTCGTGCTGTCCATCTTCGCGGGGCGGCTCATCCAGCTTCAGGGCCTCGACTCGAAGGTCTACACCGCCGAGGCGGCCAAGCAGCGCGTACAGGGTGAGAAGCTGCCCGCGAGAAGGGGCTCGATCACCGACGTCAACGGACACGAGCTCGCGCTGACCCTGGAGGCGCGCGAGATCTTCGTGGACCCCTCGCAGGTGGTCGTCGCGCAGCGCGACCGGGTGGCCACGGTCCTGGCCAAGGAGTTGAACGAGGCCAAGGATCCGATCGCCGCCAAGCTGGCCGACGGCACCAGCCACTACGAGCAGGTCGCCGCTGCCGTCGATCCCGCGCTCGCCCAGCGGATCATGGCGTACGAGTTCAAGGGCGTCGGCAGCAAGCACCGCTACCGGCGTGACTACCCGGGCGGCGACCTGGCGGGCAGCCTGCTGGGTTTCGTCGGCACCGACGGCACGGGACTGGCCGGGCTGGAGAGCACCTACGACAAGCTGCTCGCGGGCCGGGACGGCGAGCAGATCATCGAGACGGGCGCCAAGGGGCAGCGCATCCCGATGACCCGCAGCACCCTGCGGGCGCCGGTCGAGGGCAGGGACGTGCGGCTGACCATCAACCGCGACGTCCAGTGGGCCGCGCAGAAGGCGATCAGCGAGCAGGTCAAGGCCACCGGGGCGCGCACCGGCAGCGCCATCGTGATGGACGTGCAGACCGGTCAGTTGATCGCCATGGCGAACGCGCCGGAACTCGACCTGAGGAACTGGAAGGACTCCCCGGTGGAGGACCGGGTCAACCGGTCGGTCACGGACGTGTTCGAACCGGGCAGCACCAACAAGGTCATCACCGCCGCGGCGGCGCTGGAGTCGGGGGCCGTGCGGCCGGACACCCTGTTCACCGTCCCCGACCAGATCAGGTGTGCCGACCGGGTGCTGAAGGACTCCCACCCGCACGCCACCGAGCGCCTGACCTTCTCGGGCGTCGTGGCGACCTCCAGCAACGTGGGCACGATCCTGGCCACCCAGAAGATCGGCGACGAGAAGCTCCACTCGATGCTCCAGCGCTTCGGTTTCGGCGCGAAACCCGGCACCGGGCTGCCGGGGGAGGAGGCGGGGCTCCTGCCCGACTGGAAGGACTGGTCGGGCAGCCAGCGCTGCACGATCGCCTACGGCCAGGGCATCTCGGTGACCGCGATCCAGACGGCGAGCGTCTACCAGACCATCGCCAACGGCGGGGTGCGCGTCACCCCGCAGATCGTGGCCGGTACGACCGGCGAGAACGGCGCGTTCACGCCGTCCGCGCCGGGTGAGCGGACCCGGGTGGTCAGTGATCGTACGGCGCGGGAGATCGCCGCCATGCTGGAGGCCGCCGTGAGCGAGGAGGGCACCGGCAACCTCGCCGCGATCGACGGCTACCGGGTGGCGGGCAAGACGGGCACCGCGATGCGCTATGACACCAGATGCCAGGGCTACTGCGGATATACCGCGACGTTCGTTGGTTTTGCTCCGGTGGACAAGCCCCGCCTGGTCGTCCTGGCGGTGCTCCAGGATCCCCAGCAGGGCCACTACGGTGGGGAGATCGCCGCCCCGGTCTTCAAGCAGCTGATGACGTTCGCGTTGAAGAGCGGGAAGATTCCCCCGACCGGAACCCGGCCCTCCCCGGTGCGGATACGCGCAGGGAGGTGACGAGTGAAGGTACGCTCTCGCCGTGCATCCCCCGTCGTCCATGCGACCCTCAACCAGTTCACCCCGTCCGCTCTCCGGGCTGGCGAGCCTCATCGGCGCGCCCTCGGGCACGTCGCGAGCACCGCTGGCCGCGGTGTCCGGGATCACCATCGACTCGCGCCAGGTGTGTCGTGGAGATCTCTACGTCGCGCTGCCGGGGGCCACGGCCCACGGGGCCGACTTCTCCGCGCAGGCCCTCGCCGCGGGTGCCGCCGCGATCCTGACCGACGAGGCGGGCAGGCAGGCCGCGGTCGCGACCGGCCTGCCGGTCCTCGTCGTGCCCAACCCGCGCCGCCTGCTGGGACAGGTCTCCGCCTGGGTGTACGGCAATCCCGCGGCGGACGTGACGGTCATCGGCGTCACCGGCACCAGTGGCAAGTCCACCACCACTTTCCTGCTGGAGGCCGGACTACGGGCCGCAGGACACCGGCCGGGGCTGATCGGGGGCGTGGAGATCCACGTCGGTGAGCTGCGTTTCGCGCCGAAGCTCACCACGCCGGAGGCCAGCGACCTGCAGGGCCTGTTCGCCCTGATGCGCGAGCAGGGCGTCACCGCCGCGGCCATGGAGGTCTCCAGCCACGCGCTGGCGCTGGGCCGGGTCGACGAGGTGTCCTACGACGTGGCGCTGTTCACCAACCTGTCGCAGGACCACCTCGACTTCCACCGGGATCTCGACGACTACTTCGCGACGAAGGCCCGGTTGTTCACCCCCGAGATGAGCAGGGTGGGCGTCGTCAACATCGACGACGCCCACGGGCGGGAGCTCCTCGGCACCGCGAAGATCCCGATGACCACCTTCTCCGCCGAGGGCGCCGTGGAGGCCGACTGGCGGGCCGTGGACGTGCGGCTGGGCCCCGAGGGCAGCAGTTTCAAGATCGTGGGCCCCGGCGGCGTCGAGGAGGCCGCGACGATCGCCCTGCCTGGCCCCTTCAACGTGGCCAACGCCCTGGGCGCCGTCGTCGCACTGGTGGAGGCCGGTGTGCCGCTGCGAACCGCGGTGGCGGGCATAGGTACGCTGGCAGGAGTTCCGGGCCGGATGGAGCGGGTTCCCGGCGGGGAGGACTTCCAGGCCATCGTCGACTACTCGCACAAGCCCGGCGCGGTCGAGTCGGTCCTGTGCTCGCTGCGCGAGGTCACCGCGGGCAGGCTCATTGTGGTTCTTGGCTGCGGGGGTGACCGTGACCGTGGTAAACGCCCAATGATGGGAGAAGCCGCCGCAAGGCTGGCAGATGTGGCTATTCTCACCAGCGACAACCCCCGCTCCGAGGATCCCCTGCGGATCCTCGCGGAGATGATGGACGGAGTTCTCGGTGTGTCCCAGGACGGACGCGCACATGTGATCATTGAGCCTGATCGTGCCGCGGCCATCGACCTGGCCATTGGCCGGGCGGGTTTCGGTGACGTCGTCGTCGTGGCCGGCAAGGGTCACGAGCAGGGCCAGTACATCGGCGACCAGGTGCTTCCTTTCGATGACAGGCAGGTCGTGGCCGACGCGATCGTCAGGCGCCGGAACCGCACCGGGCGCCGAAGCACGTATGGAGAGTAGGGAAGACGCATCATGATCCCGTTGCCGCTGGCCAGAATCGCCGAGATCACCTCGGGGGCCCTCGCGGGCATGGCCGACCCACGCGCGGTGGTGCGCGGCCCGGTCGTCATCGACTCCCGCGCCGTCGAACCGGGGTCGCTGTTCGTCGCGATCAAGGGTGACCGGGTCGACGGGCACGACTTCGCCGCCCAGGCCATCGAGGCCGGGGCGGTCGCCGTGCTGGCCTCCCGGCCCGTCGACGTCCCCGCCGTCATCGTCGGCGACACCGTGACGGCCATGACCGGCCTGGCCACCGCCGTCTGCGCCGAACTGCCGGCGACCACGGTCATCGGCATCACCGGCTCGGCGGGCAAGACCACCACCAAGGACCTGCTGGCCAGGCTCACCGCCAGGATCGGTCCAACGGTCGCCCCCGTCGAATCGTTCAACAACGAGATCGGCCACCCGCTGACCGTGCTGAAGGCCGACGAGGACACCCGCTACCTGGTGCTCGAGCTCAGCGCGCGCGAAGTCGGGCACATCACCCACCTGACCCGTATCGCCCCGCCGAGGATCGGCGTGGTCCTCAACGTCGGCACCGCCCACCTGGGCGTCTTCGGGGGCAAGGAGGAGATCGCCAGGGCCAAGGGCGAACTGGTCGAGGCGCTGCCCGCCGACGGCGTGGCCGTGCTCAACATCGACGACCCGCTGGTGGCCGCCATGGCCGGACGCACCGGTGCCCGCGTCACCTGGTACGGCCGGGCCTCCGGCGCCGACGTGCGGGCCGAGAACGTGACCGTCGACGACCGGGGGCGCGCCTCCTTCACGCTGCGCACCCCGTCCGGCGCCGCCCCGGTCGGCCTCCGCCTGTACGGCGAGCACGCGGTGGAGAACGCGCTGGCGGCCGCGGCGGCCGCCTACGAGCTCGGCCTGCCGGTCGCCACCATCGCCGAGGAGCTGTCGGAGGCCGAGCCCCGCAGCCGCTGGCGGATGGAGGTCACCGACCGCGAGGACGGGGTGACCGTGATCAACGACGCCTACAACGCCAACCCCGACTCCATGCGCGCCGCCTTCGGCGCCCTGGACGCGCTCGCGGGCGATCGCCGCCGCTTCGCGGTCATCGCCTCCCTGCGCGAGCTGGGCGAGGACGGTCCCGCGCTCAACGAGGAGCTGGGCCGGCTGGCCGGGGGCGCGGGTCTCGCCGGCCTGTTCGTCGTCGGCCCCGACGCCGACCCGATCCTGGCCGGGGCGGAGGCCGCCGTACAGGAGGCCGCGGGCCACGTACCGGCGGCCGGTGCCCCCGCGGCGTATGCCGGACCGACCTCGTACGCGGAGGCCTCGCGCGCCGCGGGCGGCCCGCCGGGCGCGGGAGAGCCGCCGGGCACCGGCTCGGCGGCCCGCCTCTCGCCCGTCGTCGCCTTCGGTGACGCCCCGGCGGCCGGGGTCCAGGGCGCCACCCGGGTCTCGCACGCCGCCGACGCGGCACAGGCGGGCGCGGAGCTGTCGGCGCTGCTGGCCCCCGGTGACGTCGTGCTCGTCAAGGGACCGCGCGCCGCGGGCCTCGAGCGGGTGGCCGCGGCGCTGCTCGGGGGTGATCGCCGATGAGGGAGATCCTCGTCGCGGCGGCGATCAGCCTGCTGCTGTCCATGCTGGGCACGCCGCTGGCGATCCGGCTGTTCTCCCGGCGCGGCTACGGGCAGAGCATCAGGGAGGAGGGCCCCTCCGGCCACCACGACAAGCGCGGCACCCCCACCATGGGCGGCACCGTGATCGTGATCGCCGCGCTGGTCGGCTTCGCCTGCGCCCACCTCTACAGCTTCACGCCGCCCACGGTCTCCGCGGTCCTGGTGCTGTTCCTGATGACGGGCCTGGGCGCGGTCGGCTTCCTGGACGACTTCATCAAGATCTACAAGCAGCGCAGCCTGGGCCTGCGCAGCGGTGCCAAGGCACTGGGCCAGCTCATCGTCGGCGCGGTCTTCGCGGTCCTGGTGACCCGTTTCCCCAACGCCTACCTGATCACCCCGGCCGAGACGCGCCTGTCGTTCCTGAGGGACTTCGGCCCCTCCATCGGGCTCATCGGGTTCATCATCTGGGTACTGATCATGATCGTGGGCTTCTCCAACGCGGTGAACCTCACCGACGGTCTCGACGGCCTGGCCAGCGGTGCCACCGGCGTGGTGCTGGCCTCCTACGTGCTGATCGGCAACTGGCAGCTGCGCAACAGCTGCACCACCCAGCTCGGGCCCAACTGCTACTGGGTCCGCGACCCGCTGGACCTGGCCGTGGTCGCCGCGGCGGTGCTCGGCGCGCTGGTCGGCTTCCTGTGGTGGAACGCCCCACCCGCGAAGATCTTCATGGGTGACACCGGCTCGCTGGCCCTGGGCGGCGTGCTCGCCGGGTTGGCCATCACCACCAGGACCCAGCTCCTGCTGATCATCCTCGCCGGGCTGTGCGTGCTGATCACCATGTCGGTGATCATCCAGGTGGGCTCCTTCAAGATGACCGGTAAACGGGTCTTCAGGATGGCCCCGCTCCAGCACCACTTCGAGCTGAAGGGCTGGGCCGAGACGACCATCGTGGTCCGCTTCTGGCTGATCGCCGCCCTGTGCGCGGCCGCCGGGCTGGGGATCTTCTACGTGGAATGGATGCCCAGGCTGTGAGTGGGAAAGGCCATGTGATCTGCGTCGCCGGGCTGGGGGTCTCGGGCACGGCCGTGGCCCGCACGATGGCCGCGAGGGGCGAGAAGGTGGTCGTCCTGGAGGGCAGGGACGGCGAGCGGGCCAGGGCGCTCGCGGGCGAGCTCGCCGAGCTCGGTGTCGAGGTCCGCTTCGGTGAGCCCGCGGAGCCCCCGGAGGGCACCTCGCTGATCGTCACCACGGGCTGGCCGCCGCACCACCCGCTGCTCGCCGCCGCCGCGGCGGCGGGGATCGAGGTGATCGGCGAGGTCGAGCTGGCCTGGCGGCTCCGCCCGGGCGAAGCCGCTCCCTGGCTGGCGCTGACCGGTACCAACGGCAAGACCACCGTGGTCCGGATGCTCACCTCGATGCTCCTGGCCGCCGGGCACCGGGCGCTCGCCGTCGGCAACGTCGGCACCCCGGTGGTGGAGGCGGTCGCCGGGGCCGGCGACGTGCTGGCGGTGGAGCTGTCCAGCTTCCAGCTGCACCGCTCGCCCAGCATCGCCCCGTACGCGGCCGCGGTGCTCAACGTGGCGCCGGACCACCTCGACTGGCACGGCTCCATGGAGGAGTACGCCCGGGTCAAGGGGGAGATCTTCGCCAGGGCCGGGATCGTCGTGTACAACGCCGATGACGAGTGGGCGACCCGTCTCGCCGCGCGGTACGAGGGCACGGCGGTACGCAGCGTGGGCTTCACCCTCGGCGTGCCCTCACCGGGCCGGCTCGGCGTGGTCGAGGACCTGCTGGTGGACCGGGCGTTCGTGGCCGATCCCACGGCCAACGCGGAGGAACTCGCCTCGTTCGACGACATCCGCCCGTTCGCGCCGCACAACGTGGCCAACGCGCTCGCCGCCGCGGCGCTGGCCAGGGCCTACGGGGTGAGCGCCGCCGCGGTGCGCGAGGGCCTGCTGGACTTCGTGCCCGACCCCCACCGGATCGCGCACGTGGCCAGGGTCGCCGAGGTCGACTACGTGGACGACTCCAAGGCCACCAACCCGCACGCCGCCGCCGCCTCGCTGGCCGCCTACCCGTCGATCGTCTGGGTGGCGGGCGGGCAGCTCAAGGGCGCGGACGTCGGCGAGCTGGTACGCCGCGCCGCGCCCCGCCTGCGCGGTGCGGTCCTCCTGGGAGTCGACCGCGAACGAATTCGCGAGGCTCTGGCGCGACACGCCGGGAATGTTCCGGTGGTGGAGGTGGCCGGGCAAGACACTGGGGTCATGGACCGTGTCGTCACCGAAGCCGCCAGGCTCGCCGCCCCCGGAGACACCGTGCTGCTGGCCCCGGCCGGCGCCTCCTGGGACATGTTCTCCGGTTATCCCGCACGAGGGGAGGCGTTCGCCCGAGCCGTGCACCGTCTCGCCGCAGGGCACGACGGGGGACGGGCGTGAGCGCGACGGCGCAGGAGGAGAGCGCCCCCCGGGGTCAGGACGGCTTCCGCGAGCACCTGCTCGCCTTCCGCGAGCTGCTCAACCGGCCGTTGACCTCGTACTACCTGATCCTGGGGTGCAGCGCCCTGCTGCTCGTCCTCGGCCTGATGATGGTGCTGTCGGCATCCAGCATCGAGGCGCTGCAGGAGAAGGGAGATCCCTTCTACTGGTTCTTCAAGCAGTCGGTCTCGGCCGGGATCGCCCTGCCGCTGATGTGGATCTGCGCCCAGCTGCCGCCCCGGTTCTTCAGGCTCGCCGGCTACCCGCTGATGGCGCTGTCGATCCTCGGGCTGGTGCTGGTGCTGTTCGTCGGCACCTCCCAGCTCGGCGCCCAGCGCTGGATCGACCTCGGCCCCATCTACCTGCAGCCGTCCGAGCCCGCCAAGCTCGGGCTGACGATCTGGGGGGCCGACCTGCTGGCCCGCAGGGCGCGCAACGGCCTGATCGAGTGGCGCAGCCTGTTCATCCCGCTGATGCCGGGCACCGCGATCCTGGCCGTCATGGTCATGCTGGGGCGCGACCTCGGCACCACGCTGGTGCTGATGATGATCTTCCTGTCGCTGCTCTGGGTGGTGGGCGCGCCGCTGAGGCTGTTCGGCGGGATCCTCGCGGTGGCGGTGCTCGCGACCATCGTCATGATCAGCACCGAGGGCTACCGCTCGGCACGGATCGCGGGTTGGCTCGACCCGTGGGGCAACGCCCAGGGGGCCGGTTTCCAGGCCGTGCAGGGGCAGATCGCGATGGGCAGCGGTGGCTGGTTCGGGCTGGGCCTGGGGTCCAGCAGGCAGAAGTGGAGCTGGATCCCGCACGCGGAGAGCGACTTCATCTTCTCCATCCTCGGCGAGGAACTCGGACTGATGGGCACGCTCGTCGTGGTGGCCCTGTTCGGGCTGCTGGGTTACGCGGGGCTGCGGGTGGCCACCCGGGTCAAGGACCCGTTCGTCCGGCTCGCCTCCGCCGCCGCGGTCGCCTGGATCGCCGGTCAGGCGATCGTCAACATCGGCGCCGTCATCGGCGTGCTGCCCATCACCGGTATCCCGTTGCCGCTGGTCTCCTACGGTGGGTCGGCCCTGTTGCCCACCCTGGCCGCCCTCGGCATGCTCCTGTCGTTCGCCAAGCACGAACCCGGCGCCCGCGAGGCTCTCGCGGCCCATGGCCCCGGACCGGTGGCGCGGGGCCTAAGCTGGCTTGGCCTGGGTGGTCCGGCCAGGAAACGACGGCCGGGCCGTGGAAGACGATAAGCGAAAGGACCGACATGAGGGTGGTCCTCGCCGGCGGCGGGACGGCCGGTCATATCGAACCGGCGCTGGCTCTGGCCGACGCGCTGCGCCAACTCGACCCCAACATCGGGATCACCTGCCTCGGCACCGAGCGAGGTCTGGAGACCAGGCTGGTTCCGGCCAGGGGGTATGAACTGCAACTGGTGCCCGCGGTACCGCTGCCCCGGACACTGACACCCCAGCTGCTGAGCGTGCCGGGCCGTCTGGCGGGCGCCATCAACGCGGCCGCCGCCGTCATGGACCGGGTCCAGGCCGACGTCCTGGTCGGCTTCGGCGGCTATGTGGCGACCCCCGCCTACCTGGCGGCACGGCGGCGCGGCGTGCCGATCGTGGTCCACGAGGCCAACCCGCGCCCCGGCCTGGCCAACCGGCTGGGCGCGCGCCTCACCGACCACGTGTTCACCGGCCACCCGGACACGCCGCTGAACCACGCCGAGTACATCGGCATCCCCCTGCGCCGTGAGATCGTCAACCTCGACCGGCTGTCCATGGGCGACAAGGCCAGGTCCTGGTTCGGTCTGGAGGCCGACCTGCCCACGCTGCTGGTCACCGGCGGCTCCCAGGGGGCCCGCTCGCTCAACCAGGCGGCCCTGGCCGCCGCCCCCGTGCTGCGCCGGGCCGGAGTGCAGGTGCTGCACGTCATCGGCCCGAAGAACACGCTGGAGGAGGAACCGCCGCCCGGCGACCCGCAGTACGTCGTGCTGCAGTACGTCGACCGGATGGACCTGGCCTACGCCGCCGCCGACTTCGCCCTGTGCCGCAGCGGCGCGATGACCTGCGCCGAGCTGACGGCGGTGGGCCTGCCGGCCGCGTACATCCCGCTGCCGCACGGCAACGGCGAGCAGCGGCTCAACGCCACGCCGATCGTGCAGGGCGGCGGCGGCCTGATGATCGACGACGCCGAGCTGTCAGCGGAGTGGATCATTCAGAACGTGCTGCCCATCCTGTCCGACCCCGAACGTGTGGTCACCATGTCCGAGGCGGCGTCTCAGATGGGCAGGAAGGACGCCGACGTGACGCTGGCGCGCAGGGTGCTGCAGGTCGCGGTGCGAGGGAGAGGCTGAATGGGCGCGGAGCGGATCCGACGCGGTGAGCGCGGGGCTGCCCGCGCTCGCCTCCGGCGAGAGGGCAGGGCGGGACGAGGGCGTCCGCACGGCGAACGAGGAGGGGTGAGCGGCCGATGAGCCTGGTCAAGCTGGTGGATCCGGTTGCGGCCGGAGACCTGGGACGGGTCCACTTCATCGGGATCGGCGGTTCTGGGATGTCCGGGATCGCGCGCATCCTGCTTAAACGGGGCGTGCAGGTCTCGGGCAGCGACGCGCGAGGGTCGGACATGGCGACCGAGCTGCGGGAGCTGGGGGCCAGGGTTCACATCGGCCACGCCGCCTCGCACATCAAGCAGGTCGACACCGTCGTGGTCTCCACCGCGATCCGCGACTCCAACCCCGAGCTGGGCGAGGCGCTCCGCCAGGGCCTGCGGGTCATCCCCAGGGCCGCCGCGCTGGCCTCCGTCATGGCGGGCAGGACCGGCGTCGCGCTGGCCGGCACCCACGGCAAGACCACCACGACCTCGATGCTCACCGTGGCGCTGCAGAAGTGCGGCGCCGACCCCTCGTACTGTGTGGGCGGGCAGCTGGTGACGACGGGGCTGGGCGCCGACGAGGGCTCGGGCGGGGTGTTCGTCGCCGAGGCCGACGAGAGCGACGGCTCCTTTCTCATGCTGGCCCCCGACATCGCCGTGGTGACCAACGTCGAGCCGGACCATCTGGACAACTACGGTGACCCGCGTGCGGTTCACGATAGCTTCGCCCGGTTCGTGGAGCGGGTGGCCGACACCATGGTCATCTGCGCCGACGATCCCGGCTCCGCCGCGCTGGTCCCGATCGCCCGCGCCCGCGGCCTGAAGGTGATCACGTACGGTGCGGCGGAGGACGCCGACCTGCGGGTGGGCGGGATCTCTCCCGAGGGGCTGGGCATCACCTTCACGGTCCACGGGCACGGGGAGGTCAGGCTCGCGGTCCCGGGCCGTCACAACGCGCTCAACGCGGCCGCGGTCATCGCGGTGGCGGGGGAGCTGGGTGTCCCCTTTGGTGAGATCCGTGATGGTCTGGCGGCCTTCACCGGCGCCAAGCGCCGGTTCGAGGCCAAGGGCGAGGCGGGCGGGGTGGCGGTCTTCGACAGCTACGCCCACCACCCGACCGAGCTGGCCGCCGACCTGCGCGCGGCGCGGGACGTGGTGGCGTCCTTCTCGGGAGACGGCAGGGTCATCGCGGTCTTCCAGCCGCACCTGTACTCGCGCACCAGGTTCTTCGCCGACGAGTTCGGCATCGCGCTCGGGCTGGCCGACGAGGCCATCGTCCTGGACGTCTACGGCGCCCGCGAGGATCCCGAGCCTGGCGTGTCGGGGGCGCTGGTGGCGGGCAAGGTGCCGCTGCCCGCGGAGCGGGTGGCCTACGCCCCCCAGCGGGACGGCGTGCCCGCCCTGGTCGCGAGCCTGGCCAGGCCGGGGGACATCGTCCTGACCATGGGCGCGGGCGACGTGACCGAGCTGGGTCCCAGGATCGTGGCGGAGCTGGCCGCGCGGTGACCCATGCCAGCGGGCGCGGGTCGCCGGAGGGGGAGTGGCATTGAACGGCGTGTGGCGGTCGGCCTTCCTGGCCCTGCTCACCGCGGGAGTGGTGGGCATCGCCGCGTGGCTGGTGTTCTTCTCCCCGGTGCTCGGGGTGCGGGAGATCCAGGTGGTGGGCAACGCGGGCCTGTCCACCGAGGAGATCCGGCGGGCGGCGCAGGTGGCCGGCGGCAAGCCCCTCGCCACGGTCGACCTGGCCGAGGTGGAGGACCGGATCGGCCGGATCACCCAGATCGAGTCGGTGACGGTCAGCCGCGCCTGGCCGGGGACCCTGCGGGTGAAGGTCGTGGAGCGCAGGCCGGTGGCGGTGGTGCCGGTCGGCGACAGGTCGGCGCTGATGGACCGGTACGGGATGGTCACCGAGGTCAAGGACGTCGCGCCCCCGACACTGCCGGTGCTGCGGGTGGACCGGCCGGGGCCGGGCGACCCGGCGACCGCGGCGGCGCTCACGGTCATCGCCGCGCTGCCGGAGAATCTGGCCCGCCGGGTCGCGGAGGTGCTCGCACCGTCGGCTGAGACGGTCTCGCTGCGGCTGAAGGACGGCCGCGCGATCGTGTGGGGCGGCGGCGACCGTCCCGCGGACAAGGCCCGGATCCTTGTTACGCTGCTCAGACGTCCGGCCGACACCTATGACGTCAGTTCGCCTGACGTCGTGACGGTTAAGTGATCTCATCGGATGGCGGACGTTCCCGGAAAAGGACGGCCCGCGACACGCTGGACGTGCTTGCGGCGCGGTTAGTTGACCCGCCAGGAGCGTAACTCCTACTGTCCGTATCACTCCTCAGGTTGACATAAAGCTAAATCTCAACTTGAGGGTGAGGGTTTTGGAAACGACGGCACGGGCCCCGTGCCGCATGAAATTGCAAGTCAACGAGCGGAAAGGCCCCTCGTCGTGGCAGCACCGCAGAACTACCTCGCGGTCATCAAGGTTGTAGGAATCGGCGGAGGCGGAGTCAACGCCGTCAACCGGATGATCGAGGAGGGACTCAAGGGCGTCGAGTTCATCGCCATCAATACCGACGCCCAGGCGCTGCTGATGAGTGACGCCGACGTCAAGCTCGACGTCGGGCGCGAGCTCACTCGCGGCCTCGGCGCGGGAGCCAACCCCGAAGTCGGGCGCAAGGCGGCCGAGGACCACCGTGAGGAGATCGAAGAGGTCCTCAAGGGCGCCGACATGGTTTTCGTCACGGCCGGTGAGGGCGGTGGCACGGGCACCGGAGGCGCCCCGGTGGTGGCCAACATCGCCCGTACCCTGGGCGCGCTGACCATCGGTGTCGTGACCCGGCCCTTCAGCTTCGAGGGGCGGCGCAGGGCGATGCAGGCCGACGCCGGCATCGAGACCCTCCGCGAGGAGGTCGACACCCTCATCGTGATCCCGAACGACCGGCTGCTGTCGATCTCCGACCGGCAGGTGAGCGTGCTGGACGCCTTCAAGGCGGCGGACCAGGTGCTGCTCTCCGGTGTCCAGGGCATCACCGACCTGATCACCACGCCCGGACTGATCAACCTTGACTTCGCCGACGTGAAGTCGGTCATGTCCGGTGCCGGCTCGGCCCTGATGGGCATCGGCCACGCGCGCGGCGACGACCGTTCGGTCGCGGCGGCCGAGATGGCCGTGTCCAGCCCGCTGCTGGAGGCCAGCATCGACGGCGCGCACGGCGTGCTGCTCTCGATCGCCGGCGGCTCCGACCTCGGCCTGTTCGAGATCAATGAGGCGGCCCAGCTCGTCTCCACCGCCGCGGCGCCGGACGCCAACATCATCTTCGGTACGGTCATCGACGACGCCCTCGGCGACGAGGTGCGCGTCACCGTGATCGCGGCCGGCTTCGACGAGCCCGCTCCCGAGCCCAAGCAACTCCCGCAGCCGGCGTCCCGCCCGCAGCCCGCCTCGCGTCCCGCCCCGCCGCCCTCGGCGGCCGCCCCGGTCCGCCCGCTGGCGCCCACGGTCAAGGCGGAGCCCCGCCCTGAGCCCCGTCCGGAGCCCAGGGTGGAGCACCTGCCGCCCTCGCCGGTGCGGCAGGTCGTCACCCCGCCGGCGGAGCCGACGCCCCCGCCCCAGCAGATCCACCCGGTACAGCCGGTGGAGCACTCCGAGCCGCACCGCGTGGAGGAGCCGCACTCCCCTCCGCTGTCGATCCCGCGTCCGGCCCCTGAGCCCTCGCAGCCGACGCCGATCTCCGCGAGGGTCACCGACCCCGCCCGGCGGCGACCGGTGATCTTCGAGGAGCAGGAAGAGGAACTGGACGTTCCCGACTTCCTGAAGTGACATCGCTCACGGTGGGGGTGGGTGCAGAGCCACCCGGCCGTGCCGGGAAGAATGGGCTCCGCCGGTTTGCCAGTGTCCGAGCGGCGGAGATGTGACGGAAACAACACGACGAGATGAGATCGCGGCCGGGCTGGCCCGGGTCGAGGCGGAGATCGCCGAAGCCTGCCGGGCCGCCGGCCGCAGCCGCGAGGAGCTGACGCTCATCGCGGTGAGCAAGACCTACCCCGCCTCCGACGTGCGGCTGCTGGCCGGACTCGGGATCGGTGACGTCGGGGAGAACCGCGACCAGGAGGCTTCAGTCAAGGCGCGGGAGTGCGCCGACCTCGGCCTGCGGTGGCACTTCGTCGGCCAGTTGCAGACCAACAAGGTCCGCTCGGTGGTCGGCTACGCGAACGTCGTCCACTCGGTCGACCGCCCGCGCCTGGTCACCGCCCTCAGCAGGGAGGCGCTCGGGGTGGGGCGCCGGATCACCTGCCTGGTACAGGTGGCGCTCGACGGTGACCCCGCCAGGGGCGGCGTGATACCACAGCAGGCCGAGGCGCTGGCGGACGCCGTCGCCGGAGCGCCGGGGCTTGAGTTGGGCGGGGTGATGGCGGTCGCGCCGCTGGGGGAGGAGCCGGGCAGGGCGTTCGCGAGGCTGAGGGAGATCGCGCGGTCCGTCCAGGACGCCCACCCGGGCGCCGGCGTCATCTCGGCGGGGATGAGCGGGGATATGTCCCAGGCCATCGCCAACGGTGCGACACACCTGCGTGTTGGTACGGCGTTGCTCGGTCGCAGGAAGCCCTTCGTCAGGTAATGTCCCTTCAAGTGGACCTTGGCGTCCGCGTATCCGGACAGCGGTCGAACGGTGGTGAGCTCAGGGCGGTCGGGCTGGCCCCTCGGGCACATCGAAGTAAGACGGAGGAAGAAGTAGCGATGGCCGGCGCGATGCGCAAGATGGCGGTCTACCTCGGTCTTGTTGAGGACGACCGCTACGAGAGATACGACAGCTACCCCGACGACGAGTACGAGGAGTTCGACGACACGCGCCGGGAGGGCGACGAGCGTCCTGGCACGGTCCACGACCTCTCGGACGACACCGACCCAGGCGTGCCCGCTCCGAGGCCCGCGACGGCTGTCCTGGAGCGCCGCACGACCGATCTGGCGCGCATCACCACCCTTCATCCCCGCACGTACAACGAGGCGCGGACCATCGGTGAGCACTTCCGTGACGGCACTCCCGTCATCATGAACCTGACCGAGATGGTTGACAGTGACGCAAAGCGGCTCGTTGATTTCGCGGCAGGTCTCGTCTTTGGCCTACATGGCAGCATTGAACGTGTTACCAACAAGGTGTTCTTGTTGTCCCCAGCCAATGTCGAGGTGACCGCCGAGGACAAGGCTCGAATCGCGGAACGCGGATTCTTCAACCAGAGCTAGAGTTCCACTATGAACAGTGACCGGCCCGACGGGTCCCGATGGGACGAAGGACGGCAGAGCGGAGTGGAGGCGAGGACGGACCGTGGGGATCGTTAGCGGGATCTTGGTCTTCGTCCTGTCCATCTACCTCGTGCTGCTGATCGGCAGAATGATCTTTGAGACGGTGCAGGCGTTCGCACGTCAGTGGCGCCCCACAGGCATCGTCCTGGTGCTGGCGGAAGCCGTATACACGGTGACCGACCCACCTCTCAAGTTCCTCCGCCGTTTCATTCCACCACTCCGGTTGGGTACGGTGGCCTTTGACCTAAGCTTCACAGTGCTGTTCATTGTGGTCTTGGTCTTGATCCAACTCGTGTCCGCGCTTCGTTGATCGGGTACCGTCCCCCCGGACAGACTCCAAGCGCGCCAAGGAGACCGAAATGCCGCTGACTCCCGCCGATGTGCGGAACAAGCAATTCAGTACGACCCGCCTTCGGCCGGGTTACGACGAGGAAGAGGTAGATGCCTTCCTCGATGAGGTCGAGTCCGAGTTGGACCGTCTCATTCAGGAGAACGAGGAGCTCCGCGCCAAGCTGGCGGAGTGCCTGCGGGGCAAGGTCCCCGGCGGGATGGGCATGGCCATGGCGCCCGCCCCCATCGCCGAGCCCAAGCCCGAGATGATGATGCAGCAGCCGGAGCCGATGCGCGCTCCCGAGCCGGTGCAGCATCAGCAGCCCGTTCCCGTCGGAATGGGAATGCCTCCGGCCGAGGACAACATGGACACCGCGGCCCGCGTGCTCGCCCTCGCGCAGCAGACCGCGGACCAGGCCATCGCCGACGCCCGCCGGGAGGCGGACGAGACGGTGACCCGGGCGCGCCGCGAGGCCGACGACATCCTCGGCAAGGCACGTCGCCAGGCCGAGCAGGTCATCGGTGACGCACGTGCCCGAGCCGAGACGCTGGAGCGCGACGCGCAGGAGCGGCACCGCCAGGCCATGGGCTCGCTGGTGCAGACCCGTGACGAGCTCGAGCGCAAGGTCGAGGAGCTCCGCAGCTTCGAGCGCGAGTACCGTAGCCGCCTGAAACTGTATCTGGAGAACCAGCTGGCCGAGCTCAATGTGGCTGCCGAGGGCAGCGGCGGGTTCCCGATCGTGAGCGGGCCTCCGGCCATGTCCCACGCGGTGGCCCCGGGTGGTCAGCCGACGCTCCAGGGTGCGCCCAACCCGTTCGGCGGCGACCCGTCGCAGCATTCGGGCGCCTTCCAGGGCGTTGACGGTCCTCACAACGACCGCCGCTAAGGTGTCGGGTCACCCCCTTTGACCCGCATCCGGGAGTCTTTCTGTGATCCTTATCAGCGCCGGTTTGGTACTCACGGCCATCGTCCTGCTCATCGTGGGGATCGTGCTGGCCAAGCCGTTTCTGGTCATGTGGTCGATCGCGGTCAGCGTGCTGTCCGCCGTCTTCCTGGTGATCGGGGCGTTGTTGCGGCGCCACGAGCTGTTCCCCGGCGGGCAGGCCGGGGCCGCTCCGCCCCTTCCCGAGAAGGGACCGATGCCGGCCGGGTCCGTCCCCGCGCCGCACGGTGTGCCGAACCAGCCTCCCGTGCCACCGCACATGATGGCGCAGCACGGGATGCGGCAGCAGATGCCCGTGGCCCCGACCCAGCCTCGACGAGGCCCGGTGGCCGGCCCGGCCACCGCCACCGTCGCGAGGCGGGGCGCCCTGGACGCCGAGGCGATCGTGCTGGTCATCCCCGGCCGCAAGCGCTATCACGTCGCGGGGTGCCGCCAGCTGGCCGGCAGGGATCATGAGGAGCTCACCCACGAGGAGGCTCGTGAGGAGGGCTTCACGCCCTGTACCACCTGCCTGCCGGAACCCGCCGCCGGGAGTAGGCCGCACCAGACCCCGCCCGGGGTGCGGGAGCCCGCCGAGCCCCTGAGCGCCTCCCCGGAGTCCGGCCCCGCAGGCGGCGCCGGTGAGCCCGGTCCGCACGAGGCCACCGCCAGGTTCACCGCCCCGTACCGTCCCGCGCGGCCCGCGGCCCCCGCCGGAGGGCAGCAGGCCCCCGGAGCACGGCCCGAGTCCCCGCCAAGGCCGGAGAACCCAGCCGCCAGGCGAGAGAGCGCCGTGTCCCGGCAGGAGCCCCCGAGCTCCCCGCAGGAGCCCGTCGTCCCGGTCGCCCGGCCCTACATTCAGTCCTCCGAGCCGCAGGTACGGCCCCAGGAGCCGGTGAGTCCCCCGCTCCGCGCGGCGGAGTCCCCGACCCCCTCGGTGCCGATCCGGCTGCCGAAGGTCCCCGAGATCCCGCACGCCGAGTCCGAGGCCACCAGCTGGTTCAGCCGCGACATGGTCGCCCAGGCGTCCAAGCCGGAGACCCCGGTGGCTCCGGCCAGGCCCGAGCCCGAGGCGGCGGAGCCCGCCAAGCCCGGACCGGCCGCGGGCGGCGCCTCCGCGAGCCGGGGAGAGGCGCCGGAGAGCGCCAAGCCGGAAACCGGCGAGGCCGAGCCCGCTGCGTCCAAGGCCACGGCATCCAAGGCCACGGCGTCCGAGCCGGCCGCGTCCGAGAGCGCCGCGTCCGGGGCCGCCAAGGCCGGGGCACAGGCCAAGGCCGAAGCCGGGCCTTCGGCACCCGGGCCCCGCCCAGGGGCCGAGACCGCCGGGCGAGACTCCGCCCCGTCGGAGCCGTCCCCCTCGGGCAAGCCCGGAGCCGCCGACTCAGGCTCCGCGGAGCCTGAGAGGCCCGAGGAGCCGGGAGCCCGAGAGGCATCGGATTCCGGGCGCCGGGCCACCGCCGATGGCACGACAGCCGAGCCGGTGGAGCCGGCCGAGACCGCACCCGGGCGCGCCGGGCAGGTAGCGGCCGACTCCACCTCGGCGGAGCCCGCAGCCGGTCCCTCTCCCAAGGACCGTGACGCCGAGGGCGACCCCGGGGCCGAGGAGCAGAAGGCGGGCGACGGGACCGTCATGGTCATCATCGGCACCCGTCGCTTTCATGACCCCGCCTGCCCTCTGATCAAGGGCGCGGGCGACAGCGGTATCGAGGTCATCTCCCTGGTCGAGGCCGAGGGAGCCGGCCTGATCAACTGCTCGATCTGCCTGAACGACCACCGGGGCCAGAGCTGACACCTGGCGTGACCACCGCCCGCCTCGCTCACCGTTCACCACGAGGAGGCGGGCGTGTCGCGGTGCCCGCGGACCGCCGCTGCCGTGCGGTGACGGTTCCTTCCGGGCCGTGACGGACGCGGAGCGCCACCTGTGGCGCGGGGCCGGCCGCTCCTTCCGTGCGGTGACGGTTCCTTTCGGGCCGTGACGGACGCGGAGCGCCACTTGAGGCGCCGGGCCGGTCGCTCCCGGTGTGAACCGGAACGGCCGGGCTCTCCGGGAGCCCGGCCGTCCGGTGACGTCGGAACGCTCCGCCGTCAGGCCGTGGCCGTCGCGCGGCGGAGCTGGAAGGTCAGTCCCAGCTCGGCGTCGCTGTGGCTGGGAAGGCCCTCGGCGCCGCCCTCGGTGAGGGAGACGGCGAGGACCTCGTCGGCCACCGCACGGCCCTGGGTCCGCAGGGCCTCGGCCAGGTCGGCGTCACCGGTGGACCACCACACGTCGATCCGGTCGGAGATCGACAGGCCGGTGGACTTACGGGTGTCCTGGAGCAGGCGGATGACGTCGCGGATCAGGCCGGAGCGGCGCAGCTCGTCGGTGATGGTCAGGTCGAGGGCGACGGTCTCGCCGGAGGCGGCCTCCACCGCCCAGCCGGACCTGGGCTGCTCGGTGACGATCACGTCGTCGACGCCGATCTCCACCGCTCCCAGCTCTCCCGCGTCAACCAAGACCGGCGAGCCGGTGCGGAGCGCGCGGGCGAGCTCCGCGGGCTCGGCGGCGGTGACGGCCGCGGCGACCAGCTTGGTCTGCGAGCCGAACCGCTTGCCCAGCGCCCGGAAGTTGGGCTTGACCGTGAAGGAGACCAGGTCCGCCCCGATCCCGGAGAGGTCCTCCAGGCCCTTGACGTTGAGCTCGTCGGCGATCAGTTCGCGCAGCTCGGGCGGGAGCGTGGCCCAGCCGGGGGCGCCGACCAGGGCACGGCCGAGCGGCTGGCGGGTCTTCACCCCGCTGGAGGCGCGGGCCGAGCGGCCCAGCTCCACCAGGCGGCGGACCAGGGCCATCCGCTCCGACAGCTCCTCATCCAGCAGCTCGCCGTTGACCTCGGGCCAGTCGGCCAGGTGGACCGAGACGGGGGCGTCGGTGTCGCGGAGCACGTCCCAGACGTAGTCGGTGGTGAACGGCACCACCGGTGCCATCAGCCGGGTGACGGTCTCCAGGCACTCGTAGAGCGTGGCGAACGCCGCGGTGTCACCGGCCCAGAAGCGGCGGCGGGAGCGTCGCACGTACCAGTTGGACAGGTCGTCGAGGAACTCCGAGAGCCGACGCCCGACGCGGGCGGTGTCGAAGACGTCCATCGACGCGGTGACCTCGGCCACCGTCCGGTGCAGCTCGGCGAGGGCCCAGCGGTCGATCAGCGGGCGCTCGGCGTACCCGGGAGCCTCGGCGAGCCTGGAGGGCGACCAGGACTCGGCGTTGGCGTACAGGGTGAAGAAGGAGGTGGTGTTCCAGTAGGTGAGCAGGACCTTGCGGACGATCTCCTCAAGGGCGCCGTGCCCGACCCTGCGGGCCGCCCACGGTGAGCCGGAGCAGGCCATGTACCAGCGCAGCGCGTCGGCGCCGTGCTGGTCCATCAGTGGCATCGGCTGGAGCACGTTGCCCAGGTGCTTGCTCATCTTGCGGCCGTCCTCGGCCAGGATCAGGCCGAGGCAGAGCACGTTCTCGTACGAGGACCGGTCGAAGACGAGCGTGCCGACCGCCATCAGCGAGTAGAACCAGCCGCGGGTCTGGTCGGTGGCCTCGCAGATGAACTGCGCCGGGTAGGCCTTCTCGAGCATCTCCTCGTTGCGGTACGGCGCCCCCCACTGGGCGAACGGCATCGAGCCCGAGTCGTACCAGGCGTCGATCACGTCGGGCACCCGCCGGGCCTCGGCCCCGCAGGTGGGGCAGGGCAGTGTGACGTCGTCCACGTAGGGGCGGTGCGGGTCGAGCGCGGAGACGTCCCGGCCGGACAGCCGGCTCAGCTCCTCCAGCGAGCCGACGCATGTGACGTGCGACTCGTCGGCGGTGCAGATCCACAGCGGCAGCGGGGTGCCCCAGTAACGCGAGCGCGACAGCGACCAGTCGACGTTGTTGCGCAGCCACTCGCCGAAGCGGCCCCACTTGATCGTCTCGGGGTACCAGTTGGTCTTCTCGTTCTCGGCGAGGAGCCGGTCCTTGATCGCGGTGGTGCGGATGTACCAGGCGGGCAGGGCGTAGTAGAGCAGTGCGGTGTGGCAGCGCCAGCAGTGCGGGTAGCTGTGCTCGAAGTGGCTGCCCCGGTAGAGCAGGCCGCGCGCCCGCAGGTCGGCGGTGAGCCCCTCGTCGGCGTCCTTGAAGAACTGGCCCCCGACCTGGGGCACGCTGTCGAGGAACCGGCCGTCGGGGCCGATCGGGTTGACCACGGGCAGCCCGTACCGCTTGCAGGTCGTCATGTCGTCGGCGCCGAAGGCGGGCGCCTGGTGAACCAGGCCGGTACCGTCCTCGGTGGTGACGTAGTAGCCGAGCACCACGTAGTGCGCGCCGGGGATGTCGACCAGGTCGAAGGGGCGCGAGTAGGTGGTGTGCTCCAGGTCGGCGCCCTGGAAGGAGGCCAGGACCTCGGCCCCCTCGCCCAGCGCGGAGACCACCAGCGGCTCGGCCACCACCAGGACCTCGTCGGACCCCGCGGGGCGCGCCGCGACGTAGGTCACGTCGGGGTGCAGGGCCACGGCGGTGTTGGAGACCAGCGTCCAGGGCGTGGTGGTCCAGATCAGCAGCGAGGCGCCGAGGTCGGCCAGCGGTCCCGAGGTGGCGGGCATGCGGACGTAGACCGACGGGCTGGTGACGGTCTCGTAGCCGCCGGGCTGGCCCAGCTCGTGGTCGGACAGGCCGGTGCCACAGCGGGGACAGTACGGGGTGATGCGGAAGTCGCGGGAGAGCAGGTCCTTGTCGAAGATGACCTTGAGTGACCACCAGACGGACTCCACGTAGGCCGGGTCCATCGTGCGGTAGGCCTGGGACAGGTCGATCCAGTACCCCATCCGCTCGGTCATCTCCTCGAAGGCGTCCACATGCCGCAGCACCGACTCGCGGCACTTGGCGTTGAACTCGGCGACGCCGTACGCCTCGATGTCCTTCTTGCCGGAGAGACCGAGGGATTTCTCGACGGCGACCTCGACGGGTAGCCCGTGGCAGTCCCAGCCCGCCTTGCGGGGCACGCTGTAGCCCCGCATCGACTTGTAGCGGGGGAAGACGTCCTTGAAGACGCGGGCCTCGACGTGGTGGACGCCCGGCATGCCGTTGGCGGTGGGCGGGCCCTCGTAGAAGACCCAGGTGGGGCCGCCGGTGTTCTGCTCGACCGAGCGCTCGAAGATCTTGCCGTCCCGCCAGCGGTCGAGCACCTCGTGTTCAAGCGCGGGAAGATCGACCTGCGCAGGAAGAGAGCGGAAATAGGCGGACATGATGGGCTGGACCTCCACGCTGGAATCGGCTGTGGCGTGGAGGGACGAGGCTGTTGGGGCCCCGCGGTACCACCCTCCTTGGCCTTCGCGTGCGAGAAGGCCCTCTTCCTTTGGTCTGCTGCCGGGTCTACTGGGCCGTCACGGCCGTTCTTCCGGCGGCTCCGGGGTGATCTTCCCTCAGCGCCTCGCCCCGGGCTCGCACCGTCCCCGGGTCGCTCGTGCGAGGGGGTGCGGAGGTTGCTGTCCCCATCAACGCCGTGCAGGCTCACACGATAACGCACCCGCCTGCCGGAAGCTTCCCCATATCAGAGGCGGCTGGGGGGAATCAGGGGGAAGCGACCGGATGTTACTGGATTGGCAAACATTGCGGCGGGTCGTTTGTCGTTCTGTTATGAGGGACCTAAGCTGCCCGCACCGTTTACCACATTGGATACGGTCCGATCGAGCAAGGAGGTCGCCATGGCCGCGACCGTGCGCGCAGACAACAGCGCGGCAGCGCCGTCATCCGACGGTGCCGTCGTCACCTGGTCGGCCGAGGAACTCGCGGAGGTCCGCGGGCGACTGGTCGCGGAGAGCCGTGAGCTCACCAAGGAGATCGCCAAGGCCGAGATCGAGATCGCGTCAAGCGACGTTACCGACGGTGCGGGCGACGACCAGGCCGACGCCGGAGCGCGGACGTATGAACGTGAGCGCGAAATCGCCCTTACCCTGAACTCGCGCGACCTGGTCGCGCAGAACGAGCGAGCGATCGCCCGGATCGACGCGGGGACCTACGGAGTGTGCGAATCGTGCCATCAGCCGATCGGAAAGGAGCGCCTTCAGGCGTTTCCGAGGGCGACGCTGTGCGTGGCCTGCAAACAGCGGGAGGAGCGCCGCTGACCGGCGACACCGAGAACGGGGCGGCCCCCGCCGCCCCGCTCGCGGCACGGCGGATCGCCGTGCTCGCGGTGATCGTCCCCATCATCTACGCCCTCGACCTCGCCACGAAGACCCTCGTACTGAAGACCCTGGAGGGCAGGGAACCCATCGTGGTCATCCCCGGCGTGCTCCAGTTCCGGGTGATCTTCAATTCCGGGGCCGCCTTCGGCCTCGGCACCGGGATGACGATCGTCTTCACCTGTGTCGCGGCCGCCGTCGTGGTGGCGATCCTGCGTACCGCGCGCAACCTGCGCAGCCTGCCCTGGGCGATCACGCTGAGCCTGCTGCTCGGCGGGGCGCTCGGCAACCTCACCGACCGGATCTTCCGCTGGCCCTCGGGCTTCGGCTCCGGCAGGCCCGCACCGCTGCAGGGACACGTGGTCGACTTCGTGGAGACCTTCCCCGGCCACTTCCCGGTCTGGAACATCGCCGACTCGGCGATCGTCTGCGGCGGCATCCTGGCGGTCTTCCTCGCCTGGCGGGGCTACCAGATCGACGGCACGCGCGACACGGGAGCCGAGAAGGAAGCGAAGGAGAACGGCAATGGCTGACCGGCGGAGTCTCCCCGTCCCCGACGGGCTGGAGGGCGAGCGTCTCGACGCCGCCCTGTCGCGCCTGTTCGGCCTCTCCCGCACCCGGGCGGCCGAGCTGATCGTCGCCGGTGACGTGCTGGTGGACGGCTCGACCGCGGCCAAGTCCGACCGGCTCCACGGGGGCGCCTGGCTGGAGGTCACCCTCCCGCCGCCGCCCACCGCGCCGATGCCGGTGGCGGAACCCGTGCCCGGCATGCATATCGTGTACGAGGACGACGACATCGTCGTCGTCAACAAGCCCGTCGGCGTGGCCGCCCATCCGACCACCGGCTGGACCGGACCCACCGTGATCGGCGGCCTGCTCGGCGCCGGCCACCGGGTGGCCACCAGCGGCGCGGCCGAGCGCCAGGGCATCGTGCACCGGCTGGACGCCAACACCACCGGCGCGATGGTCGTCGCCAAGAGCGAGCACGCCTACTCCCACCTGAAGCGGGCCTTCAAGGAGCGCACCGTCGACAAGCGCTACCACGCGCTGGTCCAGGGCCACCCCGACCCGCACCGCGGCACCGTGGACGCGCCGATCGACCGCCACCCCGTCGGGGACGGCCGCTGGGCGGTCGTGGCGGGGGGCAAGGAGTCGGTCACCCACTACGACACGATCGAGGCGTTCCGCGCGGCGTCGCTGCTGGACATCAAGCTGGAGACGGGCCGGACCCACCAGATCCGGGTCCACATGTCGGCGCTGCGCCACCCGTGCGTCGGCGACATGCTGTACGGGGCCGACCCGACCCTGGCCGCGCGGCTGGGAGTGAGCCGGCAGTGGCTGCACGCGGTCTCCCTGGCCTTCGAGCATCCCACCACCGGCGAGTGGGTCTCCTTCACCACCGCCTACCCCGACGACCTGGCCCACGCCCTGAAGGTCGTCGCCGCCGAGTCCTAGCGCGGCCCGCCGGTCCCCGCGGCGGGCGTGCCTTCGCGCCGGTGGCCCTGCCGGCGCGTCCGGCCGTTGCCGGGTTCACCGTTTCCGGTGGTTTCTCAGGCCCTGCCCCGGGCGCTCGCGCCGAGGGCGACCGCCCCGGCGTCGGGGGCGATCCGGTCGGGGGAGTCGCCCTGCTGCCCCCGGCCCGGCGCGTCGCCCTGGCCCGAACCCTCCTCGGCCCCCTCGCCCCCGTCGTCCTGTCCTCCCTGGTCGTCCTCTCCCCGGTCGCCCGAGGAGGGCTCCTCGGGCTGCTCGGAACCGTCCTGGGACGGTTTCCCCGAAGGCTCACCCGTCGGCTCGTCCGACGGTCTGTCCCGAGGGACGGGGTCGCCGGCCCCCGACCTCTCGGGGGCCGGGCGGGTGGGGGCACCGCCGTCTCCGGCACCGTCGTCCCTGGCGGGGGCGTTTCGCGCGGGGGCCTTCGCCCGCTCGGGCTCGGCGGTCGGCGTACCCTCCCCGGAGGGCACAGTCGCCGGGGCCGGCGGCCTCGCGGGGGTCTGGCCGAAGGGGTCGGCGGCGACCCAGGCAATCCCAGCCGAGGTCAGGGCGACGGCGAGCGCCATCGCGACCATCGCCGGGCGCCGTTGCCTCCCCGGGGCGGCCACCGGGCCGGGCTCGGGCATCGGTCGCCCGGCTCCGGCCGGGGCGGTGGGCGCGCCCACCGGCACGGGGACCGCCGGGGGCAGCTCGATCGGCATGGTCGGTTGCGGAGCGGTCCCGTTCACCAGCGAGGTCAGGTGGACCTGCACCTCCTGGGCCGACATGCGTCGCGCGGGATCCTTGCGGAGCAGACCGAAGATCACGGGAGCGAGCGGTCCGGCGAACCGCAGCGGCGGGGGTTCCTGGTGCATGACGGCGCTGAGCGTCGCCAGCGGGTGGGCGCGCTCGAAGGGGGAGCGTCCCTCGACCGCCATGTGCAGCGTCACGCCGAGCGACCACAGGTCGGAGGCGAACTCGGCGGGGCCGCCGCTCGCCCGCTCAGGCGCGATGAACGCCGGGGTACCGATGAGCGAGCCGGTCCTGGTGATCGACGAGTCGCCCTCCAGGACGGCGATGCCGAAGTCGGTGAGCACAGCCCGCCCGTCCTTGGAGAGCAGGACGTTGTCCGGCTTGACGTCCCGGTGCAGGACGCCCGCGTGATGGGCGGCGAGCAGCGCGCCCAGCACCTCCAGCCCGATCCGCGCCACCCGCGCCGGCGGCAGCGGCCCGTCCTCCCTGATCACCGCTCCGAGCGTGCGGGAGTCGACCAGTTGCATGACGATCCAGGGGCGCCCGTGCTCCTCGATCACGTCGTACACCGTGGCGACCCCCGGATGCCCGATCCGCCCGGCGGCCCGGGCCTCCCTGAGCGTCCGCATGGTGAAGACCTCGCGCTCGGGACCGGTGAGGTCGGGGGAGGGGATGACCTCCTTGACCGCCACATCGCGGCCCAGCACCTCGTCCTGTGCTCGCCAGACCGTCCCCATGCCTCCTCGGCCGATACGTTCGAGCAGGCGGTAGCGGGCTCCGATGATCCCCTGAGAATCGGTCATGCGCCGACGCCTACCCAGGATTAATCCCGACATTCAGGATTAGCTACGCAGGTCACCTTCTCAGTTCAACAGGTGGCGCAGCGCGGCGGTGACGACGGCCGCCACCGCGAGGACCACCAGAAACGGGGCGCGCAGCAGCAGCGCCACCACGGCCGCACCCATTCCCGCGGTGCGCGGCCAGTCCAGATGCAGCGCCTGCCCGTGCCCGAAGGTCTGCACCGCGATCAGCGCCGCCAGCAGGGCCACCGGGACCAGCGTCGCGAAGCGCTGCACCCCCGGGTGGTCGAGGATCCGGCGCGGCGCCGACAGCCCGGCGAGCTTCAGCGCGTAGCAGGCCGCGCAGGTGGCGACGATCGCCCACCAGAGGGTCACCTGGGCCTCCTCAGGATCACCGCGAGCACGGCCACGGACGCGAGCAGTACGGGCACACCCGGCGGGGTGAACGGGGTCGCGGCCAGCGCGATCACCGCGCCGCCGCCCGCGATCAGCCGCAGCGTGCGGGCCTCGGGGCCGCTCCCGGTGAGCCGGGGCCACAGGATGGCCAGGAACGTCGCGGGACCGACCGCGTCCAGGCCGAACACCGCGGGGTCGGCCACCCAGGAGGTGCCCAGCGCGCCGAGGAGGGTGGTGGCGTTCCAGGTCAGGTAGAGGGTGACGAAGGTGACCAGGAACGCCGTCCTGGACGACTCCTCGTCCGGCTGGGCCAGGGCGACCGCGGTCGTCTCGTCGATCACGCCCTGGGCCGTCAGCGGCCTGCGCCAGCCCCGGATGTCGAGCACGCCGGCCATGCGCAGGCCGTACAGGCTGTTGCGGGCGCCCAGCAGCATCGCGCCGGCCGTGCCCGCGACCAGGTTGCCGCCGCCCGCGACGACTCCGACGAGGGCGAACTGCGAGGCGCCGGTGAAGGCGAACAGGCTCAGCACGCACGCCTGCGCGACGCTCAGCCCCGCGGTGACCGCCGCGGCGCCGAAGGCGACCCCGGACAGCCCGACGGCGATCCCCACGCCCAGTCCGTCCCTTGTCGCGGAGGAGCGAGTGGTTGTATCCATGGAAAGGGAGCTTATGTCTGGTTTTAACTTCCGGTCTTGTACGTTCCTGCACGCTGGTACGCGGCGGGGGGAACGCCCACCATCCGTTTGAAGTGCCTGCTCAGGTGGGCCTGGTCGGTGAACCCCACATCCCCGGCGACCTGCGCGGGAGGTGTACCCGCCTGGAGCAGCCGCCGGGCACGCATGATCCGCAATGTGTTCAGATAGGCGTGCGGGGGCAGCCCGGTGGCCGCCTTGAAGGCCCGGATCAGCGCGAACGGCCTGGCGTCGACGGCCCGCGCCAGGTCCTCGATCGTGGGCGGGTCGACGAGCCGCTCGTGCAGGATCTCCCGGGCGCGCCGCACCGCCGGGTCCTGGTCGCAGGAGCGCGCCTCCAGAAGAGGGCGGGTGGCATGCCGCCGGAGCAGGGCGGCGAAGGCGGTGCGGGCCAGCGTCGAGGAGGCGAGGTCGTCGCCGTGCTCCGCGGCCTGGTGCGCGGCCCGCAGCAGCTCGACGGTGGGCTGGTGGTAGGTGACGGTCTCGGGGAAGCAGGGAGTGCCGCGCCCGGTCATCACCTCGGCGGCGACCTCGGAGACGAACTCGACGGACGGGTAGAGGACCCGGTAGCTCCATCCCTCGGGGACGCCCGCGTGGCCGTCGTGCGCCTCCTGGGGGTTGAGCGTGCTCAGGCTGCCCGCGCCCGCGCGGTGGCGGGCGCCCCGGTAGCCGAACTCCTCCACTCCGGAAAGGACCAGCGCGATCGCGTAGCTTTCGTGCGCGTGCGGGGCGAAGCGGTGGGTCACGTATCTGGCCTTGAGCAGGTCCACCCCGGGCAGTCCCGGGCTGCGCCAGAAGCGCGCCCTCTCCGGCTCGCTCATGAGCGGAAGGTCCTGGCGAACGTGTCGAAGAGGGAGCGGTCCCACTCCGACTCCGGGCTCTCCCAGTAGATCGCGTACGGCCGGTCGGCGAGGGTGCGGAAGCCCCGGTCCAGGACGTGCGTGCGGACCCCGTCCTTGAGGTAGGTGAACTCCCAGTCGGCGGCGGGCACCCCCCGGTATCTCAGCGAGGTGATGCCGATCCGCTCGTAGCCCGGCCAGACATTGTCGGCCCTGCCGGCCCGCTCCACCTTCTGCCAGTGCCTGAGCAGGTCCTTCTCCGGGTCGTCCGTCGACTCGATCCACAGCAGAGCACTCGACCCGGGGGCACGGAACTCCACCCGGTCGCGGCCGGAGAACCGCTTGACCTGCCATCCCCTGGGCACCGCGACGGAGAAGCCCATCGGGTCGCGGTGCAGCCGCCAGCCCGCGGGGATCGTCCGGCTCGGCCGTGGGGTCACCGTCGGGGTCACCGTCGGGGTGGGGGCCTGGGGCGTCTCGGGCGGGGCGTTGCCGGTGATCGGGGCCGTGGCCGTCGGCAGGCCGGGACCGGTGTCGGCCGTGGTGTTCTGGGCCCGCACGACCAGCCAGCCGCCGACCCCGACCGCCACCACGAGCACGGGGATTCCGGCTAGGAGCGCCAGCCGTCCCGCTCCGGTCCGCCGCGCGGGCTCGCCTCCGGTGCCGGTGGGCTGTTCCCGCACCGGCCAGGAGCCCGGATGCGGCTGCTCGTAGCCGTACGCCCCCTGGTCGGGGTGTGTGTGCTCGGGATGCGTGTGTCCGGCCGGGTACGGAGGGTGCTCGGGGTGCGTGTGCGCGGGTGGGTACGGGGGCTGCTCGGGGGCACCCGGGGGGGTTCGGTAACCCGGCTGCCAACCGCTCCGCGCCGCGTCCGGGTGCGGCTGTCCCGCGTACCGGGGGTCGGCGTGTGACGGGCCGGTGTGCGGCGGGTTGGGGAGAGCTCCGGGGGAGCCGTGCGGCTGCTGTCCGGGATACGGCTCCCATCCCGAGAGGGACCCCGCGGCAGGTCCCGAGGAGCCCCGGGAGGACGCGGGACCAGCGGAGGCGCGGTTGAGCAGGGCCTCGGCCTGGTCGGGCACCATCCGGGCGGCCGGATCCCTGGCCATCAGGCCGAGGATCGCCATCGCCAGGGGGCCCGGGTGGGTCATGGGGCTCGGCTCGCCGTGCAGGACGGCCATCATGGTGGCGGCGGCCGTGGGCCGCTCGAACGGGGGCCGGCCCTCGACCGCCGCGTACAGCGTCGCCCCGAGCGACCACAGGTCCGACTCGGGGGTGGCGGGCAGCCCGTGCAGCCGCTCGGGGGGCAGGAACGCGGGTGTGCCGACCACCCCGCCGGTGCGGGTGATGCCGGTCTCCTGCGTCATGGAGGCGATGCCGAAGTCGGTCAGCACCACCCGGCCGTCGTCGGCCAGCAGCACGTTCTCCGGCTTGACGTCGCGGTGCAGCACCCCCGCGGCGTGTGCGGCCCGCAGCGCGCCCAGCACGTGCAGTCCCACCGAGGCCACCCGCTCGGGCGGGAGGGGGCCGTGGGCGCGGACGATCTCCCCCAGCGACCGGGACCTGACCAGCTGCATGACGATCCAGGGACGCCCCTCCTCCTCGACCACGTCGTGCACAATGATCACGGATGGGTGGTCGAGGCGCCCGGCGGTCCTGGCCTCGCGGATCGTGCGCCGGTTCAGGTCGGCTCGGGCGGCCTCGTCGACCCCCCGGTGGCGGACCTCCTTGACGGCCACGACCCGGTCGAGGAGCTCGTCATGGGCTCGCCAGACGATGCCCATGCCGCCCTCGCCGAGGTGTTCGAGCAACTGGTAACGACCCGCCACCTTTCGCTCCGCCATCTCCCCCGCCTCCCTCCGAGCCCCACGAATCGTAGCCGGTAGGGATCCGCCCTACTTTTTCGAGGAGAAGGTCGCGGCGAACCCCTCGAAGTAGTGCAGGTTCTTCTTCCAGTCCTTGGCCAGGGTGTGCCAGTAGATGGCGTACCCCCGGCCGCCCTTGGTGACGAACCCCCGGTTGAGCACCCGGGCCTTGCCCGAACTCATCTGCCAGGTGAACTCCCAGTCGGCGGCCTTCACCATGTAGTCGACCTTCTCGATCTTGATCCGCTTGTAGCCGGGGAAGTTGCCGCGGCTGTACCCCTCCTGGTTCTCCCAGTCCCGCTTGGGGTCGGGGCCCGCCCGGTCGACGTACTCGACGAAGACGAAGCTGGTCCGGTCGGGGCCGCGGAACCACACCTGCTGGCCGGGCCGTTTGTCCACGCTCCACCCCTTGGGCAGGCCGATCGAGAAGCCGTTGGAGTCCTTGTGCATCCGCCAGCCGGAGGGCAGGGCGGACTTCTTCTCGGTCTTGGTGGGGCTCGGGCTGGGCGGGGGAGAGGACGCCGGCTCGGATGAGCCCTGCGGGGTCGCCTTGGCATCGCCGCTCGGGACGCTCGGCGCGCTTGAGGTGCCCGGCTTCCCCGAGCCGGCCCGCGTGGCCTCCTCGTTCTCGCGGCTGCGCATGCCGAGCCAGCCGGCGACCCCGCCGACGACCAGCAGCGCGGGCAGCAGCACCAGCAGCCCCCGCTTCAGCTGGGAGCCGCCGCGCTTCTGCGAGGTCAGCATGGTCGCCTCGTGGTCATGGCCGGCGTAGGAGGGGGCCGAGGGCTCTCGCCACTGGGCGGGTGCGGGCTCGCTCGCGGGCTCTGCTCTGGGCGAGGGCTCGCGGCCCACCGGCGGGAAGGGGTTGGGCCGCGAGACGGGGACGGGCTTCCGGCGCGCGAATCCCTGCTCGGCCGCGGCGGGAGGGGCGCCCTCGCGGCTCGCGGCGGGTCTCTCCTCGGCCGCGGCGGGCGGGGGCGTGGCACGGGGCGCGGCGGCGGGCTTCGCCTCCGGGGCCGGGGCGGGCCCGGAAGCGGTGCCGGACCTCGCAGCCGCAGCCGCAGCCGCAGCCGCGCCGGCCGCGGCCGCCGCTCCGGCGGCCCTGGCGCCGGAGGGTGCCCTGCTGGTGGGCCGGTTCGCCTCGGAGTCGTCCGCGGCCTTCGGAGCGGGACCGCTCCCGGCACCGGGCTTCGCCCCCGGCGCCGCCTTCGCGGTCTTCGCCTTCGCTCCGGCGCCCGGCTCCTGCCGTACGTCTCCGGCGGGCGGCTCCGCGGCGGCCTTCGACGGCTCCTCGCCTCGTGCGGGCGCCACCTCGTCCCTGGACTCGGCGGGTACGGAGTCCAGTTTCGCGCCCGTCTGGGGGAGGGCGCCGGCCTGGAAGCGGGCTCCGGGATCGGTGTCGGCCGCCGGGCTCACGGTGGGCATGACGGCGGTCCTGGCGGGCCGGTCACGGTTGCCCGTCCCCTCGGCCACCCTGCGCAGCAGCCGCTCCGCCTCCTTGTAGGGCATGCGCAGCGCCGGGTCCTTGCGGAGCAGCCCCTCCAGGATCGGGGCCAGCGGCCCGGCGTGGACCGGGGGCTCGGGCTCGTCGTTCAGGACGGCGTGCATGGTCGGCAGCGCACCGCCCCGGTCGTGCGGGGGCTTGCCCTCGACGGCGGCGTACAGGGTCGCGCCGAGCGACCACAGGTCCGACTCGCGCTGCGCGCTGCCGCCCTTGATGCGTTCGGGAGGGATGAACGCGGGGGTGCCCGCGATGCCGGTCATGGTCAGCGCGGTCTCGGCTTCGAGCGTCGCGATGCCGAAGTCGGTCAGCACCACCCGGCCGTCGTCGGCCAGCAGCACGTTCTCCGGCTTGACGTCGCGGTGCAGCACTCCCTGGGCGTGGGCGGCGCGCAGCGCCTCCAGCACCTGCAGGCCGATCTCCGCCACCCGCTGCGGCGGCAGCGGCCCGTCCTGCCTCAGCACCTTGCCGAGGGAGCGCGACTCCACCAGCTGCATGACGATCCAGGGACGCCCGTCCTCCTCGACGACGTCGTGGACGACCACCACGTTCGGGTGGGTCAGGCGCCCGGCGGCACGTGCCTCGCGCTTGGTGCGCCGGTTGAAGTCCTCCTGGTTGTCCTCGCCGAGCATGTCGGCGTAGCGGACCTCCTTGATCGCGACCTCGCGGTCCAGAAGCTCGTCATGGGCCCGCCACACGATGCCCATGCCACCTCGGCCGATGGCTTCGAGCAGGTGGTAACGGGAGGCGATACGGCGCCCCTCGGGCTGTGCTTCGGCCATCAACCGGCTTACCTCCTTCGGAACCCCCGAATACTCTCATAGCCCAGTAAAGTGATCGACTCACTCGCCGAGGGAAAGTCCATATCCTGAGATGCGCTGTCCAGTACGTGACGGGTGTCCGGTAGATGACCTAGGATTGGGCCCATGACCTGTCGTTTCGCGTTTACCGGCCCGGCTCCGGAGAGCCGGTCGTGACAGCGTGATCTAGCCTCTGTCCCGCGGATCTTACCGTGGCGAGGGTCGGTCGGGCGGCGCCTCGCAAGGTGGAGCAGTGAGCCGCGGTGACCGACGGCAACGCGGCGGGACGCCGCCCGGCCGCGGCGGGCGGGCGATCCGAGGAACAGGGCCTGGCGACCAGCCGGAGCCGCACCGGGCGGAGACACGAGGTCTCTGCCTTTTCCATTTCGAACACCTCTTTCCGAACGGCCGCCGGCTCGCGGGACGCGCGCCGGCCGAGCATGGGGGGGCCTCATGTCGACCACCGCACCTCTGGAACGCGCAGCGGTAGGGCTGGGTGCGCTCACGGTGGGTGCCGGACCGGCCGTGGTGATAGGCGGCTCCGGTGCGGACGCCCGCTGGATCAGCCTGCGGGACCGGCACGGTGGGGTCCCCGCCGCCGAGTCCGTGCCGGCGGCCCGCGCCGAGGGGGCGGGGCCGCTCCTGGTGGAGCCGTCCTCGGCGGGAGACCTGCCGGTGATCGCCGAGAGTGCGGACGGCGTGGTGGTCGGCGCGGCCTGGATGCGAGATTCGGAGCTGGTGCGCGCCGCGGCCAGGCTCGGTCTGCCGGTGCTCCTCCAGCGGGCCTCCTCCGCGACGCTGGAGGAGTGGCTGGCGGTCGCCGGCCACTGCGTGGCGGAGGGCAACGACCAGATCATGCTCTGCGAGAGCGGCCGCGCCCACCCGGGCGGCGCCACCTTCGACCTCGTCCTGATGCGCTCCGCGCGGATGAGGTCGGGCCGCCCCGTCCTGGCCGACCTCGGCGCGGACCCCGCGCTGGCCGCCGCCGCGATCGCCGCCGGCGCCGACGGCCTGCTGCTGGATCCCGGCGCCACCGAGCAGGACGCGCTGGCCGCGCTGGAGGCCACCAGGATCGTCGGTGCCGTCACCCGCAGGGAGGTCCCCGACTCGGTGCCCGCCGCCCGCGACGCCATCGACCGCGTCGACGCGGCACTCGCCGTCCTGCTGGAACGCCGTGCCGAGCTCGCCGGCACCATCCAGCGCCTCAAGCCCGTCGGAGGCTTCGCCGGTCGCGACGCCGCCCGCGAGCGCCAGGTGGTCGCCGAGATGGCCCGCCGCGCCCCCGTCCTGGGCGAGGCCCGGCTCGCCCCCATCATGAACGCCGTCATCGAGGCGGGCCTGCACCTCGCCGAGGAACGCCGCTCGGCGCCCGCCGAGCGAGACTGAGAGGGGGAGACGACCCGGAGCACACGGGTCACTTTGGGAACTCGGATTTGGATACGCTTTCCCCGCCGACGGTGCGACTAGGGGAGGACGGGGCCGCATGTCAGACTCGTTTGTGCATCTGCACGTTCACACGGAGTACTCCATGTTGGATGGAGCCGCCCGTTTGAAGCAAATGTTCAAGCAGGTCGGCGACCTGGGCATGCCCGCCATCGCGATCACCGACCACGGCAACATGCACGGGGCCTACGACTTCTACAAGCAGGCGACCGGGGCGGGGATCAAGCCGATCATCGGCATCGAGGCCTACGTCGCCCCGGCCTCCCGGCACCAGAAGAAGCCGGTGCTGTGGGGCGAGCCGCACCAGAAGCGCGACGACGTCTCGGCGGGTGGCTACTACACCCACATGACCATCTGGGCGAAGAACGCCAAGGGTCTGAGCAACCTGATGAAGCTCTCCTCGCGCGCCTACACCGAGGGCTTCGTCCGTAAGTGGGCGCGGATGGACGCGGAGATCCTCGCCGAGCACGCCGAGGGGCTGATGGCCACCACCGGCTGCCCGTCGGGTGAGGTGCAGACCCGCCTGCGCCTGGGGCAGTACGACGAGGCGGTCGCGGCGGCGGCCAGGTTCCAGGAGCTGTTCGGCAAGGAGAACTACTACCTGGAGATCATGGATCATGGGCTCGACATCGAGCGCAGGGTCCGGGACGGCCTGACCCGCATCTCGCGCGAGCTGGGCATCCCGCCGCTGGTGACCAACGACTCCCACTACACCTACGAGTCGGACGCGACCTCCCACGACGCGCTGCTGTGCATCCAGACCGGCAAGCAGCTGTCCGACCCCGACCGCTTCCGCTTCGACGGCAGCGGCTACTACATCAAGAACGCCGACGAGATGCGCGCGGTGGACTCCTCGGACCTGTGGGCCGAGGGCTGCCGCAACACCCTGCTGGTCGCCGAGAAGGTCGACCCGAGCGGCATGTTCGGTTTCAAGAACCTGATGCCGACCTTCCCCCTGCCCGAGGGGGAGAGTGAGGAGAGCTGGTTCCGCAAGGAGATCTGGCGGGGCATGGAGCGGCGCTTCCCCGAGGGCGTCGACGCCGAGCACCGCACGCAGATCGAGTTCGAGATGGGCGTCATCCTGCAGATGGGGTTCCCCTCCTACTTCCTCGTGGTCGCCGACTTCATCATGTGGGCCAAGAACAACGGCATCCGGGTCGGCCCCGGCCGCGGCTCGGCCGCCGGCTCGCTGGCCGCGTACGCGCTGGGCATCACCGACCTCGACCCGCTGCCGCACGGGCTGATCTTCGAGCGGTTCCTCAACCCCGACCGCGTCTCCATGCCCGACGTCGACATCGACTTCGACGAGCGCAGGCGCGGCGACGTGATCCGGTACGTGACGGAGAAGTACGGGGCCGACAAGGTCGCCATGATCGCCACCTTCGGCACCATCAAGGCGAAGGCTGCCATCAAGGACGCGGCCCGCGTCCTGGGCCACCCGTACGCGCTGGGCGACAAGGTCTCCAAGGCGTTCCCGCCCGCGGTGATGGGCAAGGACATCCCGCTCTCCGGCATCTTCGACAAAGATCATCCGCGCTACAACGAGGCCGGCGAGCTGCGCAGGCTGTACGAGGAGGACGTCGACGTCAAGTCGGCGATGGACCTCGGCAAGGGCCTGGAGGGCCTGATCCGGCAGACCGGCGTGCACGCCGCCGGGGTCATCATGTCGGCGGAGGTGCTGACCGACTACATCCCGATCATGCGCCGCGACTCCGACGGTGTGATCATCACGCAGTTCGACTACCCGACCTGCGAGACGCTCGGCCTGCTGAAGATGGACTTCCTGGGCCTGCGCAACCTCACGATCATCGACGACTGCCTGAAGATGATCGAGGCCAACACCGGCGAGCAGATCGACCTGCTCAAGCTGCCGCTGGACGACCGCAAGACCTACGAGCTGCTCGGCAGGGGCGACACCCTGGGGGTGTTCCAGCTGGACGGCGGCGGCATGCGGTCGCTGCTGCGGCTGATGAAGCCCGACAACTTCGAGGACATCTCCGCCGTCGGCGCGCTGTACCGGCCTGGCCCGATGGGCGCCAACTCCCACACCAACTACGCGCTGCGCAAGAACGGCCAGCAGGAGATCGTCCCGATCCACCCGGAGTTCGAGGAGTCGCTGCAGGAGATCCTCGGCACCACGTACGGCCTGATCGTCTATCAGGAGCAGGTCATGGCCATCGCGCAGAAGGTCGCCGGGTTCTCGCTCGGCAAGGCCGACCTGCTGCGCCGCGCGATGGGCAAGAAGAAGAAGTCGGAGCTGGACAAGCAGTTCGAGTCGTTCGAGCAGGGCATGAAGGACAACGGCTACTCCGCGGCCGCGATCAAGACGCTCTGGGACATCCTGCTGCCCTTCTCCGACTACGCCTTCAACAAGGCGCACAGCGCCGCCTACGGCCTGGTCTCCTACTGGACCGCCTACCTCAAGGCCAACTACCCGGCCGAGTACATGGCCGGGCTGCTGACCTCGGTCAAGGACGACAAGGACAAGTCGGCCCTCTATCTCAACGAGTGCCGCCGGATGGGCATCAAGGTGCTGCCGCCGGACGTCAACGACTCCGACTTCGACTTCACGCCGCGCGGCACCGACGTCCGGTTCGGCCTGTCGGCCATCCGCAACGTCGGCGGCAACGTGGTCGACGGGATCATCGCCGCGCGCAAGGAGAAGAGCCGCTTCGCCGACTTCAAGGACTTCCTGCGTAAGGTCCCCATGGTCGTCTGCAACAAGCGGGTCATCGAGTCGCTGATCAAGGCCGGTGCCTTCGACTCGTTCGGGCATGTGCGCAAGGGCCTGGTGATGGTCCACGAGCAGGCGGTCGACAGCATCATCGGCATCAAGAAGAACGAGGCCCAGGGGCAGGACTCCCTGTTCGGCGCGGTCGAGGGCGCCGAGGACCAGACCTTCGACGTGCAGATCCCGGTGGGCGAGTGGGACAAGAACACGCTGCTGCAGTTCGAGCGGGAGATGCTCGGCCTGTACGTCTCCGACCACCCGCTCTTCGGCGTGGAGCACATCCTCGCCTCCGGCGCCGACTGCTCGATCGCCTCGCTCCAGGACGAGCACCGTCCCGACGGCCAGGTCGTCACCGTCGGCGGCATCCTGAGCGGCCTGCAGCGCAAGGTCACCAAGAAGGGCGACACCTGGGTGCTGACCCAGCTGGAGGACCTGGAGGGTGCCATCGAGGTGATGATCTTCCCCTCGGCCTACCAGCTCTGCGCGACCGTGCTCGCCGAGGACGCCATCGTCTTCGTCAAGGGCCGCCTGGACAAGCGCGAGGACGTCGGAAAGATCATCGCCATGGAGGTGACGGCGCCGGACCTGACCCGTGAGGCCGGTGGTCCCCTGGCGGTCAGCCTCGCCCTGACCCGCTGCACCCCGCCGGTGGTCGGCCGCCTCAAGGAGGTGCTGACCGCCCATCCGGGCACCACCGAGGTGCACCTGCAGGTGCACAACGGCCCCAAGACCACCATCATGCGCCTCGACGACCGCCTGCGGGTGTCGCCTTCACCGGCCCTGATGGGCGATTTGAAGCAGTTGCTCGGCCCCGCCTGCCTGGGGGCGTGAGAGCGGGCACCGAGTCGCCTCCGTGGTACTCCGCTTCCGGATGCGGCGTGGTCCGTCCGGAAGCGGGAACGCCGTCGGCGACGTGTGCTTTTCCGGTGCGCGAGGTTTCAGGTTAGGAAACCTTCCTAACTTCCGTTGACAGTCTCCCCGACGGCTTGTCACTATGCCGGAGAGTGGCTTGGCGCGGCGTCCCGGAGGGGACGTGACGCGCTCAGTGAGGGATTGTGCTGCCCCGGCCGCGTTGTGCACGGCGCCGCGACGGGCGCCGTGATCATCGTCTCTAGCCCCCACAGGAGACAAGCCCGTGTCATCAAGCACGCCTCACCCCGTCCCCCACCGCGTCCCCCACCGCCTCCTTCTCATCCTCTCGGCGGTCACCGTCCTCATTGCCGGGGTCCTGGTCGCCACCGGCCGCGCCGAAGCCGCCGAGACCCTGCTGTCGCAGGGCAGGCCCGCCTCCTCCTCGTCCAAGGAGGGCTCCTCCTACAGCTCGGGCAAGGCGGTCGACGGCAACCTCACCTCGACTCGCTGGGCCTCCCTGGAGGGCAGCGATCCCCAGTGGATCCGCGTCGATCTGGGGGTGATCTCCTCGATCTCCCGGGTCAAGCTGTTCTGGGAGGCCGCCTACGGCAAGGCGTACACGATCCAGGTCTCCGACGACGCCGCGAACTGGACCACCGTCTACTCCACGAGCAGCGGTGACGGCGGCCAGGACGACCTGACCGGCCTGTCGGGCTCCGGGCGCTACGTCCGCATGTACGGCACCGTCAGGGGCACCTCCTACGGCTACTCCCTGTATGAGTTCCAGGTGTTCGGCGGCGGCACCTCCACGCCCAGCCCCACTCCGACAGCGACCCCGACAGCGACCCCGACGGTGCCCCCGGGAGACACCTTCGTCGTCGCGGCCGCCGGTGACATCGCAGCCCAGTGCACCGCGAGCTCCAGTTCCTGCGTCCACCCCAAGACGGCGGCACAGGTCCAGGCGATGAACCCCGAGTTCGTCATCACCATGGGCGACAACCAGTACGACGACGCCCGGCTCTCGGACTTCCAGAACTACTACGACAAGACGTGGGGCAGGTTCAAGAGCAAGACGCGCCCCGCCGTGGGCAACCACGAGACCTACGACCCGGCCGGAACCTACGCGGGATACAAGGGCTACTTCGGCTCCATCGCCACCCCGCAGGGCAAGACCTACTACAGCTACGACCGGGGCAACTGGCACTTCATCGCCCTTGACTCCAACTACTTCGACCAGACGGCCCAGATCAACTGGCTCAAGGCCGACCTGGCCGCGAACACCAAGGGCTGTATCGCCGCCTACTGGCACCACCCGCTGTTCAGCTCCGGCGAGCACGGCAACGACCCGGTCGGCAAGCCGGTCTGGAAGATCCTCTATGACGCCGGAGCCGACCTGGTGCTCAACGGCCACGATCACCACTACGAACGGTTCGCCCCGCAGAACCCCGACGCCCAGGCCGACCCCAAGGGCATGGTGGAGATCCTCGGAGGCATGGGCGGCGCCTCACCGTACGGGATCACGAACGTCCAGCCCAACAGCCAGAAGCGGCTGGTGGACACCTACGGCGTAGTCAAGATGACCTTCGCCCCCGCCGCGTTCTCCTGGCAGCTGATCGGTACCGACGGTTCGGTCAAGGACACCGGCCCCACCTACGCCTGCCACTAGATGTACGTCTCGGCAAGCCGGGCCGCGGACGGAGCACGTCCGCGGCCCCGGCTCTCCTGGGCCGTCCCCGGGAACGTGCTCGCGCTCGGGGCGGTCAGCCTGGTCACCGACATCTCCTCGGAGATGGTCACGGCCGTGCTGCCGCTCTACCTGACGCTCTTCCTCGGCCTCAGCCCGCTGCAGTTCGGCCTGCTCGACGGGCTCTCCTTCGGCGTGACGGCGCTGGTCCGCCTCGCCGGGGGCAACCTCGCCGACCGGTGGCAGCGGCGCAAACTCATCGCCGGAATCGGATACGGGCTGTCCGCGCTCTGCAAGCCGGCCCTGCCGGCGGTGGGCGGCTCGGTCGCGGCGCTGGGCGTGGTGATCGCCGTCGACAGGACCGGCAAGGGACTGCGCACGGCCCCGCGTGACGCGCTGATCTCGCTGAGCGCCCCGGCCGGCAAGCTCGGTCAGGCGTTCGGCGTGCACAGGGCCATGGACACCGTCGGCGCGCTGCTTGGCCCGCTGGTGGCGTTCGCCGTCCTGACGGGCACCGGCGGGGCCTACGACGTGGTGTTCGTGGTCAGCTTCTGCGTGGCCGTGCTCGGCGTGCTGCTGCTGGCCATGTACGTCCGTGACCGGCGCACGCCGCTGCCCGCCCCGCGCCCGGCCACCTCGCCGCGCGCCGCGCTGGGGCTGCTGCGCGACGCGGCGTTCCGGCGGGTGTGCGTGGTGGCCGCGGTCCTCGGCCTGGTCACCGTCGGCGACGCGTTCGTCTACCTGCTGCTGCAGAAGCGCGGCGGGATCGACGCGGTGTACTTCCCGCTGTTGTCGATCGGCACGGCCGCCGTCTACCTGCTGCTGGCCGTGCCCGTCGGGCGGCTCGCGGACCGGCTGGGCCGGGTACCGGTCTTCCTGGCCGGGCACGTCGCCCTGATCGCCGCCTACCTCGTGCTGCTCGGACCGGGATGGCTCGTCGCGGTGCTGATCCTGCACGGGACCTTCTACGCCGCGACCGACGGCGTGCTGATGGCCGTGGCCGGGCCGATGCTCCCCGAGCACCTGCGTACGAGCGGCCTGGCCCTGCTCCAGACCGGTCAGGCGACGACCCGGTTGCTGTCATCCGTCCTGTTCGGCGCCGTCTGGACGATGTGGGGAAGCACCCGGGGACTGGCCGTCATGGCGGCCGGTCTCGCGGCCTGTGTGCTCGGCGCCTGGTTCGCGATGAGGAGGTACACGGTGAGAACGGCAGTGGCGCCACCCCGGGTGGGGAGGCGGACATGACCCCGATCCGGCGCCTGCCGGTGCTGCTCGCCGCGGTGGCGGTCCTCGGCGGCACGGCGGCCGGCTACGCGGCCTGGGCCACGCGCCGCGACCCCGTCCCGGTCTCGGCACCGGTGGCGGACGGCGGAGTGCTCCGTGCCGGGCAGCTGATGTTCCGCACGGCCGCCGGCCAGGTCGCCGGGGTGCCGCTCGGTGACCCCTCGGCCCTCCCCACCGCCGCGGGTCCGGCCTGTAACCGGTTCTCCACGGCGGGTGGCACCTCGATCTGCCTGGTCGCCAAGCCCGGGGCGCTGGTCAGCACGGACGCGGTGATCCTCGACCGCTCCATGCGGGAGACCCGGCGGATCAGGCTGGCCGGGATCCCGAACCGGGCGAGGATGTCGCAGAGCGGCCGGATGGCGTCGTGGACCGTGTTCGTCACCGGCGACTCCTATAACGAGGGCGGCTTCTCCACGTGGACGGGGATCCTCGACACCCGCACCGGCTACGCCGTCACCAACATGGAGGACATCCCGCTGACCCTGAACGGCCGCCGTCACCACGCGGTCGACGTGAACTACTGGGGGGTGACCTTCGCCGCCGACGACAACCGGTTCTACGCGACCCTCGCCACCGGCGGGAAGACCTATCTCGTCGAGGGCGACTACGCCGACTGGCGGGTACGGGCGCTCAGGGAGAATGCCGAGTGCCCGTCGCTGTCTCCCGACGGGACCCGGCTGGTGTTCAAGAAGCGGGTCTCCGCCGACCCGCGCCGGATGTGGCGGCTCCACATGCTGGAGCTGTCGACGATGCGGGAGACGCCGCTGGCCGAGACCGCGAGCGTTGACGACCAGGTGGCGTGGCTCGACGGGCGCACTGTGATGTACGCCAAGGGCCCGGACGTCTGGTCGGTTCCCGCCGACGGATCCGGTGCCCCGGCCCCGCTGGTGAGAGGGGCGTCGTCCCCGGTCGTGGTCCGGTGACCACGGCGGCCAGGCCCAGGTCGTCCGGCGGCCCCCCGGCGACCGGGGGCGGGGCGACCACGCGGTGGCGGGCGGCCGGGCGCCGCCTGCG
>NZ_JBEOWJ010000024.1:0-132714 GCF_040295965.1 Streptosporangium sp. NPDC002544
GGGCCCCCCCGCCCCCCCGCGCCCCGGGGCCGGGTTGTCGTTTTGGGGGGCCGGGGGGCCGCCCCCCCGGGGGGGGGGGGGGTCGCCCCCCCCCAACCCCCCCCCCACCGGCGGGGTCACGGGGATGCTCTCAGTGCCGGTGGTTGTGACCGGCGTGGTCGTGGCCCGCGTGGTCGTCCTCGTCCTCGTCCTCATCCGAGGGGCCGTCGGAGGGCTCGACGCCCAGCACGGCCTCGCGGGGCTCGATCTGCTCGACGTGCTCGATCAATCCCAGGACGTGGTCCGGCTCGATCAGCCACTGCAGCGCCGTGGCGCCGGTCTCGTCGGCCGAGACCAGTTCGGCCTGCTCCTTGCGCTCGTCGTCGTCCAGGTCGGCGTCAGGGTGGTTGATCTCCTTCAACGCGGCGGCCTGCAGGGAGGCGATGTCCTGCACCTCCACGGTCAGCTCAACAGTCAGACGCAGATAGCGTTCAGTGCCCGATTCATCACTCATGGTGGAAATCCTAGTGCCTGGTGAGGGTCGGACAGGGCCTGGGACCTGCCCGTTGGATCTTTTGCCCGCTGCTCCGCGCCGTAAGATCCGCGGGACGGGGCTAGGGGAGCTTCCACTCCACGGGGGTCGCGCCCTGCTGCTGGAGAAGCTCGTTCGTCTTGCTGAACGGGCGGGAGCCGAAGAAGCCGCTACGGGCCGACAGGGGGCTGGGGTGGGCCGACTCGATGGCCGGGATCTTGCCGAGCATCGGGCGCAGGTTGCGGGCGTCGCGCCCCCACAGGATCGCCACCATCGGCTGCTCGCGTGCGACGAGGGCCTTGATGGCCTGCTCGGTGACCTCCTCCCAGCCCTTGCCCCGGTGCGAGGCGGGCTTGCCCGGCATGACGGTGAGCACCCGGTTGAGCAGCAGCACGCCCTGCTCGGTCCAGGGGGTCAGGTCGCCGTTGCTCGGCATCGGCAGCCCGAGATCCTCGGTGAGCTCCTTGTAGATGTTGCGCAGGCTGGCCGGGATCGGGCGTACGTCCGCGGCGACGGAGAAGCTCAGGCCGATGGGATGACCCGGCGTGGGATACGGATCCTGCCCCACGATCAGCACCTTGACCTGGTCAAAGGGCTGCTGGAAGGCGCGGAGCACGTTGGCCCCGGACGGAAGGTACTGCCTGCCCTCCGCCACTTCCCTCCGGAGGAACTCGCCCATCTCGGCGATCTTCTCGGCAGCCGGTTCCAGGGCCTTGGCCCACCCGGCTTCCACGACTTCATTCAAGGGACGTGCGGCCATGTGCAGGACCCTATCGATGTTTTAGGCCCGGTACGGCGTGTGCCGGAAATCAGCGCGCGCCGCACCGGGCCTGCCCCTGTCTTTACTTCACCGAGCCGGCCATCATCCCCTGGACGAAATACCTCTGGAAGGCGAAAAAGAGGATCAATGGGATGATCAGCGACAGGAAAGCACCTGGCGCAAGAATGTCCACGTTGGTCCCGAATTGCCGCATCTGGGATTGCAGAGCCTTGGTCATCGGCTGGTTCTCGGTGTTGGCGAAGACCAGGGCGACGAGCAGGTCGTTCCAGACCCAGAGGAACTGGAAGATGCCGAGCGAGGCGACCGCGGGCTTGGCCAGCGGGAACACCACGGTCGAGAAGATCTTCCACTCGCCGGCGCCGTCCATCCGCGCCGCCTCGAGCAGCGAGCGGGGGATGCCCGCGAAGAAGTTGCGGAGCAGGAAGATGGCGAACGGAAGCCCGAAGGCGACGTGGAAGAGGACCACGCCCGCGATGGAGCCGAAGATGCCGACCGTGCCGTAGAGCTTCGCGATCGGGATCAGCGCGATCTGGATCGGCACCACCAGCAGGCCGACCACCACCAGGAAGAGCGCGTCCCTGCCGGGGAACTCCATCCAGGCGAACGCGTACGCCGCCATGGCCGCGATGCCGATCACCAGGAGCGTCGCGGGCACCGTGATGAACACGGTGTTCCAGAACGACGCGGTGAACCCGCTCGCCAGCAGGTCGGAGTAGCTCTTGAGGGTGAACTCGGCGGGTTTGACAAGGGCGGTCCACCAGCCGGTGGAGTTGTTGGCCGTCTCCTCGCGGAGCGAGACCACGAACAGCCCGAGGGTCGGGACCAGCCAGAAGATGCCGATCAGCACCAGCGCCGCCTGGACCAGACCGCCGCCGATCCGGTCGACGACGCGGCCCGCCGCGCTGCGCGGTGGAGCGCCGAGGGTGGAGGTGGTCACTGGTTGTCCCTCCTGAACCGGCGGATGTTGAGAATCATGAAGGGCAGCACGAGGATCAGCAGGAAGATGGAGAGCGCGCTGCCCAGCCCCTGGTGGCCTCCGCCGCCGAAGGAGACGCGCCACATCTCCAGCGCGATCACGTTGGCCTGCGGCTGCACCGATCCCGGCGCGATGACGAAGACCAGGTCGAAGACCTTCAAGGTGTTGATGATCATCGTGACGAACACGACGAGCAGCACCGGGGCGAGCAGCGGGACGGTGATCTTGCGGAACACCTGCCACTCGGTGGCGCCGTCGATGCGGGCCGCCTCGAGCGCGTCGCGTGGGATGGCCGACAGGCCCGCCGCGATCAGCACCATGGAGAACCCGGCCCACACCCAGACGAACGCCCCGATGATCGCCGGGGTGATCAGGGTCGGCCCCAGCCAGGAGATCCCGTTGAAGGCCGCCTGGAAGTTCGACTGCGGCAGCCGCACCTGGTAGTCGCCGGGAGCGAGGCCGGTGAAGCGGAAGGTGCCGTCGGCCTCGGTGCGGGCGGTGGCCTTGACGGCGCCGTCCCGCACCGCCTCCACGGTCACTCCGACCAGCCCCTTCTCCGTCGGATCCACCTGGTTGACCGCTCCGCCGCCACCCTGGGTGAAGTCCACCCACACCGTCCCGGCCAGCTCGCCGGGACCGGGCCGGGCCGCCTTCGCCGGTGCGGCCGAGGCGAGGGCGTCCGGCTTCACGCCGACCAGCGGGACGAGCACCGCCTGCCCGGGGGCGGCGGGCCCCCTGCTCACCACCGCGCCCTGCTGGGCGATGACCGGTGCCTGGTCGTTCTCCCTGGGACGGGCGTCGGGATAGCCCTGGTCGGAGCCGAAGAGGCCGGTCACCGAGCTGATCACGGCGTTGGCCACGCCCCGGTCGGGGTCCTGCTCGTACACCAGGCGGAAGATGACGCCGGAGGCCATCAGGGAGACGGCCATCGGCATGAACACGATCAGTTTGAAAGCCGTGGCCCAGCGGATCCGCTCGGTGAGCACCGCGAAGATCAAGCCCATCACGGTGACCAGGAGCGGGGCCACCACCACCCAGATCAGGTTGTTCCTGATCGTGACCAGGGTGGCGGAGTCGCTGAAGATCGTGGCGTAGTTCCCCGCGCCGACGAAACCGTCGCCGTTGGCGTCGTAGAGGCTGCGGAAGATCGAGTAGATGATCGGGTAGATCACCATCACGCCGAGCAGGAGCGCCCCCGGCAGCAGGAACCAGATCGCCATGCTCGGCGGCGGTCCCAGCCGGGTGGCCCTCTTCGTCTTCACCGGCGCGGTGCCCCTGGCGGTGGCTGGGGAGGTGCGGACCTCGGTGCCGGCGTCGGGCGCCGGTCGCCGGGTGTCGTCAGGTCCGGGGGAGGACCCGCCGGCGGTGCCGCCGTGCGGGCCCTGCGGGCCGTCTAACCGGTCGGTCACGGCCTGTCTCCCTTACTTCCAGGCTTTCTTGGCCTCGGCCTCGAGCTTGGCCTGGATGCCCTTGACGTCCGAGGGGTCGCGGACGAAGTCCTGCAGGAGCTTCCACTGGCCCTTGCCGTCCGTGCCGCCGAAGGCGCTCGGCGCCAGGTCGGACATGTCGTAGCGGACCGCGTCGCCGGCGGAGATGATCGTCTCGGCGAGCTTCTTGGTCAGCTCGTCCGAGTAGTTGTCGGGCGAGACGTTGCGGTTGGGAGAGAGGTAGCCGGGGAGCTTCGCCCAGACTTCGCCACCCTCGACGGAGGCGAGGAACTCCAGCAGGGCCATCGCGCCCTCGGAGTCCTTCAGCACCACCGCGATGTCGCCGCCCAGCACGACCGGCTCGGTGTCACCGGCCTTCGGGAACGGGAAGTACTTGGCCTCCTCGCCGAGCTTCGCGCCCGACTCCTCGGCCGTGACGCCCACGAAGTCCGCCTCGATGACCATCGCCGACTTGTCCTGGCCGTAGACCTGGGTCACGCAGGTCGGGAAGTCGGTCTGCAGGGCGCCGGAGGAGCCACCGAGCAGGAACTCCTTCTTGCCGACGAGCTGCCCGATCTTCTCCAGCGCGCCGGTCACGCTGGGGTCGGTCCACGGGATCTCGTGCTTGGAGAGCTTGGTGTAGTTCTCCGGGCCCGCGCTGGACAGGTAGACGTTCTCGAACAGGTCGGTCAGCGTCCAGCCGGAGGCGCCGCAGAGGGAGAACGGCGGGGTGCCGGAGTCGGCGATCGTCTGGGCGGTCTTGATCAGGTCGTCCCAGGTGGCCGGAGGCTGCGCCCCCGCGTCCTGGAACGCCTGGTCGCGGTACCAGATGAGCGACTTGTGAGCCGCCTTCACCAGCACGCCGTAGGACTGGCCGCCCGCGGAGCCGAGCTCCTTCCAGTACGGGGTGTAGTTGTCGTCGATCTGCTTCAGGACCTCGGCGCTGAGCGGCTTGAGCGCCTTCCGGTCCGCGTACTGCTGGACCAGGCCGGGCTGGGGCAGGATCGCGACGTCCGGCGGGTTGCCGCCCTCGATGCGCGGGCCGAGGTAGGCGCCGGTGTCCTCGCCGGTGGAGGCGTAGGTGACCTTGGCGCCGGTCTTCGCCTCGAACGCCTTGAGCACTTGCTCGAAGTTGGTCTGCTCGGCGCCGGTCCACTTGGCGGCGACCTCGATGGACACCCCTTCGAGGGTCTTGGCGGCGGGCGCGGACGCGCTGCCGCTCGCGGCCGGTGCCGGGGCGGGCGACTCGCCCCCGCACGCGGCGAGTGCCAGGGCGAGCCCCGCCGTCGTCACTGTGGCAATGGTCTTGCGCATGCTGAACAGACCTCCTGAGATGTCAAGGTTTTGGAACAGGGGGATGGGTGAGGACGTGCAAACGGCCGAGATGGGGATGACGGCTCCTGACAGGGGGGTACCCCGGTGTCAGCGAGCCCGAATGATCTCGTCGAGCTGGTCTCTCATGGAGGCGACAACGTCGTCGCCGGCCTCCTCGAAGGGTGGGGTGAGCGCATTGGAGACCGCGCTGGCGATCACCAGGCTCACCTGGTTGTAGTTGGCACCCGCAGGTCTGGGCCGGGCGGAGAGGATGCTCTGCTTGAGGACCGGCAGGTAGGGGAAACGCTTGATCAGGGCGGGGTCGTCGTACAGTTCGGCCCACACGGGCGGGAACGAGCCGTCGGTGAGCACCCTTCGCTGGTTCTCCAGGCCGGTGAAGTAGCGGATGAAGTCGGTGGCCGACTTCTGCCGCTTGGAGAAGGCGCTCACCGCGAGGTTGTAGCCGCCGAGCGAGCCGGTGCCGGGGCCGTTGAGGCCGGGCAGCCGGGTCACCCCGAACTTGCCGGCGACCGCCGAGGTGGTGGCCGGTCCGTAGGCGTGCGGCCAGTTGCGGGCGAAGGCCAGCCGTCCCTCCTCGAAGGCGAGCTGTGCCTCGTCCTCCTTGAAGGAGAGCGACTCCTGCGGGATCCAGCCCTCCCGGAACCCGTCCACCAGGAAGTTCAGACCGGCCTTCGCCCTGGCCACGTCCATGGTCACCTTGGTGCCGTCCTGGCTGAGGATCTGCCCGCCCGCCGACTGCACGGCCTCGGTGAAGTTGACGGTCAGGCCCTCGTAGGCCAGGAACTGGCCGGCGTAGCCGCCGATGCCGTACCTCTCGTGCAGGGTGCGTGCCTGCGTGCGGAGTTCCTCCCAGGTCTTCGGCGGTTTGAACCCCTGCTTGGCCAGCAGGTCCTTGCGGTAGTAGAGCAGCCCGGCGTTGCTGGTGTACGGCACGGCCCAGAGCTTGTCCCGGTAGACCGCCGTGTCGACGACCGGCGGCAGGAACCGGTCGAGCGGGAACATCGAGCGCTCCAGCGGCAGGATCCAGCCGGCGTCGGCGAACTCCGCGGTCCAGATCACGTCCAGCCCGATCACGTCGTATCGGTCGCTTTTGGCCTGGAGGTTGGCGACCATCTGCGCCCGCTGCTCGTCGGCCGCCTCGGGGAGTTCGAGCAGGGTCGCCCGCTCCTCGGGGTGGGCCTGGTTCCAGCGGTCGAGCAGCGGCTGCAGGTAGGCGGTCGCGGGGCGCCCGATCACCAGGGTGAACGGGCCGGTCCCGCCGAACCGTTCGCCCTCCCGCTCTCCGGCCGCCGCGCAGCCGGCGACGAGAAGCACGATGAGCACGACGGGGATGAGTCGACGCACCGTGGCCTCCCGGTTTCCGACTGATTACATACATGTTAGGTAGATGCATGTTATGCATGGCGATAACATCGTCGTCAACGGATAAACCCGTAACGCTCACGTAACGAGCTCTCCGAGGAGGTGGGGCGTGCGGCTGATGCTGCTGGCGCTCCTCGCGAAGGAACCTGCCCACGGCTACGAGCTCAAACAGGCGCTTGAGCAGATCTTCGGGAGCGCCTACCCCTCACCGAACATCGGGCAGATCTACGTCACGCTCGGCCGCCTGGAGAAGGACGGTCTGGTGCGCGCGGTGGACGTCGCGCAGTCCAACCGGCCGAACAAGAAGGTCTACCACCTGACGGCCGCGGGCCGCGACATCCTCGACACCTGGGTGGACGAGCCCACCGAGGGCCCCAGGGTCAGGGACGAGTTCTTCATGAAGCTCGTGCTGGCCCCGATGACCGGCATCGCCGACAGGATGGCGATGATCAACCGCCAGCGCCGGCACTACCTCGGGCTCATGCGCGACCTCAACGAACTCGCGGAGCGGACCGATCCGGGCAATCGTGTCGCGCTCCTGCTGGTCGAGGGGGCCATGCTGCACCTCCAGGCCGACCTTGAGTGGCTCGAACGCTGCCAGGAGGAGTTGAGTTGACGCCCCCCGTGGTCGACACAGTCAATCTTGTCAAGATCTACCAGGACGGCGGGGTGCCGGTGCCCGCCGTGCGGGGGGTCGACCTGCGAGTGAACGCGGGGGAGTTCGTGGCGGTCATGGGGCCGTCGGGGTCGGGCAAGTCCACACTGGTCCACATGATCGGCGGCCTGGAGGCCAGGACCAGCGGCGAGATCTGGCTCGACGGGCAACGGGCCGACACGCTGAACGAGAGCGCCTGGGCGCTGCTCCGCCGCCGGAAGATCGGCTTCGTCTTCCAGTTCTTCAACCTCGTCGCCAACATGACCGTGGCCGACAACGTCGAGCTGCCCGCGCTGCTGGCCGGGGTCGGCGCGCGCGAGGCCCGCCGGCGCCGCGAGTACCTGCTCGGCGAGCTCGGCCTGACCGCGCGCGCCGACGCCGCGCCCGCCCAGCTGGCCGGGGGCGAGCAGCAGCGGGTCGCGCTGGCCCGCGCGCTGGCCAACAAGCCGAGCCTGCTGCTCGCGGACGAGCCCACCGGCAATCTCGACAGCCGCAACACCCGCGACGTCCTGCGCCTGCTCGGCGAGGTCCACCGCGAGGGCCAGACCGTCATCATGGTCACCCACGACGCCCGGGTGGCGAGCCTGGCCGACCGGGTGGTCTCCCTGCTGGACGGTCAGATCGTCGACGACGGCGGCGCCGGCCTGGTCCGCCGCCGTCCCAGGGGCAGCGCGGGCGACGTCGTCGAGCTGAGAGGCTGACCGATGCCCCTGCCGCCGGGGACCTTTCGCCCCGTGCTCCCGAACGCCGCCGGGTGGGCCGTGCGGACCCGGATCCGGAGGGCGTCGCGGTGAGCACCGTCCGAGCCTCCTACAGATGGATCCGGGCCGACCTCAGGGCACGCAGGGCGCAGGCGCTGCTGACGGTGCTGGCCGTGGCGGGGATCGTCACGGCGCTGATCACCTCCGCGACCCTGCTGGAGGACGGCACCAACCCGTGGCGCGGCCTGTTCGCCGAGTCCAGGGGCGCGCACGTGTGGATACACACCAGGGACGCCCCCGAGGTGGCCGCGCTGTCGAGGCTCCCCGGCGTGGTCCAGGTGGCCGGTCCCTACCGGTCGGCCCCGGTCACGCTCACCCTGGACGGGAAGAAGTCGCCGGTGGCGCTGCGCGAGATGTCCGCGACGCCGCCGAAGGTCGCCGTCCCGCTGATCCGCGAGGGGCGCCCGCTCCGCCCCGGCGACACCGACGGCGTGGTCGTCGAGCGCTCCTTCGCCAGGGCGCTCGGCCTGCGGGTGGGCGGCCCCTTCCCGGTGACCGGGCTCAACGGCGCCACCCACCCGCTCATCGTGGTCGGCCTGGCGGACAGTGCCGACCAGGGCTTCTATCCCGAGTGGACGCCCGGCCTGGCCTGGACGCTCGCGCCGGTCCTGGCCAGGGTCGAGCCCGCGCTGGGCCGCAGCGAGTCGGTCACCGGGCTGCGCCTGGCCGACGGCGAGGCCACGTTGCCCGCCGTCCACGGTGCCGTCACCCTCATGGAGGGGCAGATCCAGCGGATGTCCACCTGGCGCGAGGTCCGCGCCTCGATGGAGCTGGACAACCGGCTGCTCGGCCTGCTGCTCGCGCTGTTCGGCATCACCGGGCTGGTCGCCGCCGCGCTCGCCATCGCCAACGCGGTGGGCGGCCGGGTGCTGACCCAGACCCGTGACATCGCCACCCTCAAGTCCCTCGGCTACACCCGGGGCCAGGTCTTCGGCGTGCTCATGGCCGAGCACGGCGCGCTCGGGTCGCTCGGCATCGTCATCGGGCTCCTCTGCGGTCAGGTCGCCGCCTCGTTCGTCCTGGACGGGGCGCCGATCCTGCCGCTCTCGCCGGGCCCGCTGCTCGCCATCGCCGGCGGCACCGCCGCGGTGGTCTGCGTGGCGGTGGCCCTGCCGGCCTGGCGTGGCGGGCGCACCCCTCCCGTCCCCGCGGCCCCCGCGGCGCCGCTCCGGGGGCACCTGTCGCACCTGGCGCGGCTGGCGCTGCTGCTGCGGCTGCCGCCCGCCCTGGTCCTGGGCACCCGTGACGCCTTCACCCGGCGGGCCCCGGCGTTCCTGAGCATCTTCGGTGTCGCGATCCCGATGATGATGATCACCATCGGGCTCGGCTGCTGGGCCACCCTGGACGACTTCCTCCGCCATCCCGAGCAGGTGGGCCAGGCGGCGGCGCTCACGGTGCGCCCGGACGAGCTCCCCGCGGACGAGGCCCTCAGGATCGCCAGGGCCGACCCCGGGGTGCTGGCCGCCTATCCCGGCGCCGAGGTGCTCGCCCTGGAGCCCGAGCAGACCAGGAGCGTGCTGACCCGGGCCGCGGGCACCTCGACCGAGCCGTACCCGTTCTCGGTGGTCGAGGGCCGGATGTACGCCGCCAGAGGAGAGGCGGTCGCCGGGCAGGGGCTGCTCGACCTGCTGGGGGTGCGGATCGGCGACCGGGTCCGGCTGACCGTGGGCGGCACCCCGCTGATCGTGCATCTGGTGGGCCGGGTGGTGGAGCCGGACCAGGACGGGGAGGTGCTCTCCTTCGGCATCGACAGCCTCGCGGCCAAGGACGCGGTGCCGCCGCAGTTCTACAGCCTGGTGCTCAAGCCGGGCGCGGACCCGGTCGAGGTCCGGGCGCGGCTGCTGGCCGCCTCGGGAGAGGCCCTTGAGGTGCACCGGGTGGTCAACCCGGCGGAGCGGCTCGCGATCATCCGGGTGGTGATCGTGGCGCTGATCGGCGTGCTCGCCCTGCTGGGCCTGGCCAACCTCCTGACGGCCGGTGCCCTGGGCCTGCGCGACCACGCCTTCGACCTCGCGGTGCTCAAGGCCATGGGCCTCACGCCCAGACAGGTGGCCGCCACCCTGGTCACCGGGACCGGCCTGCTGATCGTGCTGGGCGTGGTCGCGGGCACCGCGGCCGGGGCCTCACTGGTCAGCGGGCTGATCGACCTGCAGGGCCACACCAGCGGCGTCGGCGCCGGCATCGGCCGTACGCCCTCGGCCCTGACGCTCGCCGTCGCGGTGCTCGTCGCGGTCGGCTCCGCCCTGCTGGTGACGCTGATCCCGGCGGCCCGCGCGGCCCGCGCCCAGGTCCCGGTAACGGCCAGATAGCCCCGGGACACGCGTCCCGGGGCTACCCTCGAAAGCCGTCCTCAGGGCTTGAGCGAGAACCAGTAGAAACCGTGACCCGGCAGGGTCAGCAGGTACGGCAGGGCGCCCACCGCGGGGAAGCGCACCCCGCCCCTGGCCTCGACGGGGGTCATCCCCGCGAAGCGGCGCAGGTCGAGCTCGACCGGCTGCGGATACTTCGACAGGTTGTTGACGCAGAGCATCAGGTCGTCCCCGTCCTCACGGACGAAGCTGAGCACCGCCGGGTTGCTGGACCACAGCTCGTTGTAGACGCCGGTGCCGAAGACCGGGTGTTCACGGCGGATCGCCAGCATGTTCCTGGTGAAGTGGAGCAGCGAGGCGGGGTTCCGCTGCTGCGCCTCCACGTTGACCGCCTGGTAGCCGTAGATCGGGTCCATCACGGCGGGCAGGTAGAGGCGTCCGGGATCGGCCGTGGAGAAGCCCGCGTTGCGGTCCGGGCTCCACTGCATCGGGGTGCGGACCGCGTCGCGGTCCTCCAGCCAGATGTTGTCACCCATGCCGATCTCGTCGCCGTAGTACATGACCGGGGAGCCGGGCAGCGAGAGCAGCAGCGCGGTGAACAGCTCGATCTGGTCGCGGTCGTTCTCCAGCAGCGGGGCGAGGCGGCGCCGGATGCCGAGGTAGGCCCGCATGCGCGGGTCCTTGGCGTACTCGGAGTGCATGTAGTCGCGCTCCTCCTCGGTGACCGTCTCAAGCGTCAGCTCGTCGTGGTTACGGAGGAAGATGCCCCACTGGGCGCTCTCGGGGAGCTTCGGGGTCCGCGACATGATCTCGGAGATCGGCTCGCGGCTGCCCCGCCGCACGCCCATGAAGATGCGCGGCATGAGCGGGAAGTGGAAGGCCATGTGGCACTCGTCGCCGCCGACCGCGGGGTCACCGAAGTACTCGACCACGTCCTCGGGCCAGCCGTTGGCCTCGGCCAGCAGCACCCGGTCGGGGTAGAGGCGGTCGACCTCGGCGCGGACCTTCTTCAGGTAGGCGTGGGTCTCCGGCAGGCCGGAGCAGTCGGTGCCCTCGCGCTCGAAGAGGTAGGGCACCGCGTCGAGGCGGAAGCCGTCGATGCCCAGGTCCAGCCAGAAGCGCAGGACCTCCAGCATGGCCTCCTGGACCGCCGGGTTCTCGTAGTTCAGGTCCGGCTGGTGGTGGAAGAAGCGGTGCCAGTAGTACTGCTTGCGGACCGGGTCGTAGGTCCAGTTGGACTCCTCGGCGCCGATGAAGATGATCGGCGCGTCGGGGTAGCCGGTCGGGCTGTCCGACCAGACGTAGAAGTCGCCGTACGGGCCCTCGGGGTCGTGCCGGGACGCCTGGAACCAGGGGTGCTTGTCGCTGGTGTGGTTCATCACCAGGTCGGTGATGATGCGCAGGCCCCGCCGGTGCGCCGACTCGATCAGCTCCACGAAGTCTCCGAGATCGCCGAAGTCCGGAAGGATCTTCATGTAGTCGGAGATGTCGTAACCGCCGTCACGCAGGGGGGACTCGTACAGCGGGAGCAGCCACAGGCAGTCGACGCCGAGCCACTGGACGTAGTCCAGCTTCTCGATGAGGCCGCGCAGATCACCCGTGCCGTCGCTGTTGGAGTCCTTGAACCCGCGGACCAGCACCTCGTAGAAGACCGCGCGCTTGTACCACTGAGGGTCGGCCGAGACGAAGTCCTCGGCGACGGACTCCGCGGAGGGGGAGGGGAGGGGGGATGGATTCATCGTGTTCTCGCTCACGGTGATAAAGGGCAGGACGAAGTCACCGGATGCTCCGGCTGATGATGTTTGGTGACCGCGCCGGCGGGAGCCGTCATCCCCACGAGCTCCATGGCCGCGGACGGGCCGAATTTGTGATTCGGGGCCATCCGTTGTGGCGCTTTCTGGGCCGAACACTACCAGCCGAGTGAACCCCTCGAAGCCCCCTTGGCGTGGTACGTCGCCCCCGCCCCACGGAATCGCGGCGCGCATCGCGCCATGCCCGCGTAATCGCCGCGTCGCTTACCGTTTTCCTGCCTGAAACACGACACGCCCCAACGTGGTGACCTCGGCTTATGCCCGCGGACCCGGCCGGGGCGCGCGCGGTGCGGCGGGGACGCGCTCCGGCGTTCTCGAAGGGGTGGCCGGACCCGATTCCGGGGGCGCGCGAAAACTCCGCGGGGCCGTGTGGTAGGGCCCCGCGGGGGGAGGGCGTCAGGAGGTCAGTTCCAGGGCGGGCTGAGGTCGGGGAGGCGGTCCTGGTAGTCGCCGAGCCAGGCGCCGAACAGCACCAGGCCGCGCACCCAGAAACGGTCGTTCCAGCCGTTGAACCGGGTCAGGCCGTCGGGGCCCTCGGCGATCACGGTGTGCAGCTGCTCGGAGAGCAGCGAGGGCACGGCGTCGGCGACGAGGGTGAGCATCCGGTGGCCGTACTCCCTGGCGGGCGCGGCGGCCGAGCGGAGCGGGACCCGCATGAGTGGCTGCTTGACCACGTTGGTGGAGGGCAGCGCGGCCACGCGCGGGTTGGCCGCGTACAGCAGCTCGCGGTAGAAGCGCCCCTGGTCCTTGCGGTTCACCCCGACGGAGAGCGCCGCGTCGAAGAAGCCGGGGTGCATGAACGGCGCCGTGAACGAGACCTCGGGGCCGACCAGGTTGACCGGGGAGCGGGCGATGCCCCGCGCCGTCCTGGTGTGCAGGACCGACAGCGGCAGCTCCGCCCGGTGGCCGTTGAGCATGGAGGTCGACTGGGTGAAGGCGTGCCCGACGCTGTCGGTGATCCACTCTTGCGCCCGCTCCGACAGGAAGGGCGTGGAGGGGGAGCCCAGCGCCAGCGAGCCGAGCAGCGCGGCCTTGCGCTCGGCCTGGCCGGTGGCCTCCAGCGCGGCCCCGCTGACCATGAAGTTCTTCAGCAGCGGCCCCCCGGCCAGCCCGTCGACCAGGGTCCGCCCGGCCCGGTGCACCTCGCGGGCGAAAGGGGTGTACCAGGCGTGGTGCGGGGTGAGGAACTCCAGCCGCCGCGCCGCGGCCAGCGCGTCGTCGGGATAGGCGGCGGCGTCCTGCGGGATCACCCGGTGGCGCACGCCCAGCTCGTGGGTTATCGCCTTGGCGAAGACGATGTCGGTGTCGGTGCCGTCGTCGGGGCTGGTCGTCCACGACTCCACGTCGGCGCCGCGGGCCACCGCCACCGAGCAGAGCAGCCGCGAGTCGTAGCCGCCGCTGACCGGTACGAGCAGCGGGCGCCCGTCGAGTTCCTTGTAGACCTCGTGCAGGATCTCCAGGATCTCCCCGGCGGTCCTTCCCGCCTCGTACGGCTCCTCGCGCAGCCACCGGGGCAGCATCCGCTCGACGGAGATCCGGCCCGACGCCCGGTCGAAGACCAGCGCGCTCGCCCCGGCCAGCCGCTTCACCTGCGTGTACGGGGTGTCGTCGCGCAACGGGAAGGTGAGCTGGATGATCGAGGCCCAGGCGTCCCAGTTGATCTCGTACGGGGTACGCGCCAGGGAGAGCAGCGGTTCGAGCAGCGAGGAGAAGTAGAGCGCCCCGCCGCGGAACAGGTAGTAGACGTCCACGAGGCCGAGGCCGCCGGCGTGCAGGGTGATCCGCTCGGCGTCGTCGATCAGGCCGGGCGTCTCGTAGGTCTCGGCCACGGTGATCCATTGTGCGTTCGACGGTGCCGCCCCGCCTGGCTTGCGCTCCCCCCAGGCGAAGGCCCAGCCGCGCTCGTCCCGCCGGTAGGGCGGCAGCGGGGAGGAGCTGAACAGGGCCGCGTTCTGGCTCTGGACGGCGGGTCTGACCCGCGGCCCCGCCCCGCGCAGCGTCTCCAGGACCGCCTCGTCGAGGTGCCCGATGCCGCCGCAGACGTACGGCCTCACATTGAACGTCGGCCACTGCACCGTGCTGACTCCTCTATGTCGCGATTGAGCAAAGGGTATCCTTTCGCCCGGCTGAGGAAACGGAGGACGGCGTGACGGGCGACCAACTCGAAAGCACACGGCAGGCGTTACGGGAGGCGGTGGCGCACGCGGAAAGGGCTTCCGAGCTGGCCCGTCTGCTTGACGCGGCACAGGCCAAGATCGCTGACGCGGAGCGGGTGGCCGAAGAACTGCGTGGGGTGCGAGAACTTCTCAGCGAGACCGAGGAGCGGCTGGAGGCGGCGAACGCGGCCGAGGAGAAGCTCCGCAAGGACCTGGCGGAGCAGCGTTACCAGGCCGAGGTGGCCAGGTGGAAGCTCTCCTCGGTGCAGGTGGCCCGCTGGTCCAGGCTCGGTGACGCGATCAAGACGGGCAAGAGCAACCCGGTGCGGCTGGCGCGTGGCCTGCGCGGGGCAGCCAAGCCCGCCAAACGCCCGACCGCTCCCAAACGCCAGCCGGTGCCGCGCAAGAGCGGCGACAAGACGGCGGTGCCCGGCGCGTCCTTCCAGGCCACCAGCTCCGTCAGAACCGTCGGCGGCAGGTCGGTCAAGCTCAAGCCGTTCCGCGTCCCGACCGGGCCGAACACCCGCCCGCACCTGACCGCCGCTGTGATCGCCTCACCGCACGGCGAGGCACTGCTGCGCTACGAGTGGCGCCAGAGCACCGGCTTCACGCCCAAGGACTTCGCCCGGGTGCTGGCGGCGGAGGTCCCGCACCTGCTGCTGGTCGAGTCGGTGACCGAGGGGCCGTGGGCACAGGAGCTGTCCCGGCCGGGCCAGGGGCTGCGCGCCCTGCTGTCCTGGTGCGCGGAGCGGGGCATCCGCACGGTCTTCTGGCACACCGGGGGCGAGGCCGCCGGATTCGTCGCCGCGGCCAGGCTGTTCGAGCACGTGGTGACCGCGCTGCCCAAGTCCGTGGGGGCCTGGGGCGCCGCGCTGGCGGCCCAGGAGCCCGAGCCGGGCCGCCGGGCGCCCTCGCTGGGAATCCTGCCCTTCGCCATCCAGCCGCGCGTGCACAACCCGCTGCCGCTGGCCGGGGACCGGTTCGAACGGGTGCTCTCGCTGGAGGAGCTGCTCCCCGGGCACCTGTCGTATCCGGACGTGCTCACCTCCTACCGCTGGCCCGTCGCGGTCGACTGCCCGCCGGGCACCGAGCCCTGGCGGATGGCCGAGCTGGCCGCCTGTGGAACCTCCATCGGCACCGAGCCCGACCCGCGCCGGGCCCACCTGGCGCTCCGCCAGGCGTACGCCTCGGGCACGATGACCAACAAGGTCGACGATCTGCTGGACGCGATCGGCCTGCCCAGCGGCCGGGCCACCCTGAACATCTCGGTGATCATGATCGACCGGGGCGACCTGGACCACACGCTGGCCCAGGTCGCGCCACAGAAGGGCGTCGTCCAGCTGGTGCTGCTCTCGGACGTCCCGGACGCCGCCGCGCGGGCCCGCGCCGCGCTGCCCGACCAGGTGCACGTCACGGTACGCCGCCCCGACCCCGGCCTCACCACGGGCGGCATGCTCAACCGCGCCCTCGACCTGTGCCAGGGGGACCTGGTGGCGGTCATGGACGCCCGTGACCGGTACGGAGAGCACTACCTGACCGATCTCAGCCGGGCGTTCCTGTTCGCGAGCGCCGACATCGTCGGCAAGGCGGCCTACTACGCCCACCTGCGCGACGTCGCGGCGACGGTGCTGCGCCAGCCCTCGGCGGAGTACTCCTACCTCCCCGACGTCGCGGGGGCCACCCTGCTGGCCCGCCGTACGGTGCTGCGCGGCATCGGCTTCGCCGACGTCTCGGAGAACTGGGCCGACGTGCTGATGCGCCAGTGCCGCGCGGACGGGATCAAGGTCTTCTCCGCGGACCGCTTCGGCTACGTCTGCCTCCGTGACCGCGACCGCTGGCTGCTCGGCTCGGCCCAGCTCGTCGACTACGGCCCGGCCGACCCGCACGCGCTGATCTGAGCGCGTACGTCCGGAGTCTAGGCTGACCAGATGAGGCCAGGCGCGCTCGGTGAGGTCCTCGGCCTGCCGCCGATCCCCAAGGGGACGTGGGCCGAGGAGGCGATCTACGTCTCCCCGGCCGCGCTGCGCCGGGGAGAGGATCCGGAGCGGATGGCCGACCGGCTTCGCGCGCTGCCGGGCATCGCGGCCGTCCGGGTGCCGGCCGGCGGTTTCCTGGAGATCGTGGTGTCCGTGCCCGGCGAGCTCGTCACGGAGATCGGCGGGCCCGTTCCACCCGTCACGGGCACGTCCCCGTGGGACGACCTCCCCAGGACGTGGGCCAACCCCGGGTTCGTCGTCAGGTACGCGCACGTACGGGCGGTCGCCGTGCAGCGCTGGGCGGTGGAGCTGGGCGTCGGCGGGGCCTTCAGGCCCGAACTGCTCGACGACCGCAGGGACCGGGCGGTGCTCAGGTCGCTGGCCGAGGTGCACGGCAGGCGGGTGAGCCGGGATCCCGGGTGGGCCGCCTACGCCGAGCACCTGGCCCTGGCCTACCACGACGCCTTCGAGGGGGCCGCCCCGCTTCCCGCCGGTGACGAGGAGCCGTCGGAGCTGCACACCGCCCGCGTACGCCTGGCGCGGGCGGTACGGGACGTGCTGGCCGAGGCGCTGGCGGCGCTTGGCGAGACGGCCCCCGACAGGTTGTGATAGACCCTCTCAAAGAAGATCAAAAAGATCAGGAGAGCGGCGAATGGGCGGTCCCCGCGACTGGGAGGCGTACGAGCCACGCCGCCCCGGGATGATCCGACGGGTGCTGCCGATGCTGCTCGCCTTCGCGGTGATCCTCGGCGGGCTCGCCTATCTGGGAGGCGACCTGCGCGAACTCCTCGGAACCGCGCCGGGCTCGCCCCGCTCGGCCGCGGCGACGCACCGCCTGTACGAGGAGACGGGGCCGATCGACGCCCGCTGCGGCACGCTCCCGGGAAACCTCGACGCCGACGCCCGCACGTCGCTGAAGGCCCTCGCCGGATGCCTGGACCGGATGTGGGCGGACACCCTGGCGAGGGCGGGCATCGACTACGCGCCGCCGGAGGAGGTGCGGCTGATCGCCGTCCCCGAGGCGGCCGCGTGCGGGATCGACGACTACGACTGGGCCGGGATCTACTGTCCCGACTCCCGCGTCGTCAACGTGCTGGTCGAGGACGAACCGGCCTTCCCGATGATGTTCACGCTCGCCCACGAGTACGCCCATCACGTTCAGGAGGTCAGCGGGATCGCCGACCAGAGGGGTTCCGAGGCCTTCGACGAGGCGTGGTCGCGGCGGCTCGAACTCCAGGCGGACTGCCTGGCGGCGGCGACGTTGCGCATCGCCACGCCGCGCCGGCTGGAGAGCCTGCGCGGCTTCGCCGGGCACGATTCCGGCGCCGAGGACGGCGCGGAGGCGGGCTACCGGCAGTCGCACGGCTCGGGCGCCAGCAGCGCCGAGTGGATGCGGCGCGGCCAGGAGGGCGGCACGGTGGCGTCCTGCAACACCTGGGGCGCTCCCGCCGAACGGGTCTCCTGAGGATCCTGTCGCGACGCGACATTAAAATATGTCGCCAAAGTGGTCAATAACGTAAAAAGTTCGCGTGTTCGAGGGCGATCGCGTCTCGATAGGTGGGCAATCGTCTCAGGGGGATCACCGGGTCCGATAGCCTCGATCGGGTGAGTCGATTCGCCCATCCCGCCGGTGACCGGCATGCCGAAGTGCTGCCCGAGGAGCGCCCTCCGCACGCACCCGCCGACCTGAACATGCTTGACCCGACCATCTGGCCGCGAACGTCGGACCGAGCCGACGGCTCGATCACGATCGGCGGCGTGGACGTCAGGGACCTGGTCGCCGAGCACGGCACCCCGCTCTACGTGGTGGACGAGGAGGATTTCCGTTCCCGCTGCCGCGACTACGCCGGCGCGTTCTCCGGGGGCGAGGTCCACTACGCGGGCAAGGCGTTCCTGTGCCGCGAGGTCGCCCGCTGGATCATGCAGGAGGGCCTCGGCCTCGACGTGTGCAGCGCCGGTGAGCTCGCCGTCGCGCTCAGCGTCGGCTTCCCGCCCGAGCGGATCACCATGCACGGCAACAACAAGTCGTACGCCGAGCTGGAGAGGGCCGTCGAGGCCGGTGTCGGGCACATCGTGGCCGACTCCTTCGAGGAGATCGCCCGTCTGGGCTTCCTCGCCGACAAGCACGGCAGGCGCCCCCGGGTGATGATCCGGGTCACCGTGGGCGTCGAGGCCCACACCCACGAGTTCATCGCGACCGCCCACGACGACCAGAAGTTCGGCTTCTCGCTGAGCTCCGGCGCGGCGGCGGAGGCGGCCAGGCGGATCCTCGCCCTGCCCCAGCTGGAACTCGTCGGCCTGCACTCCCACATCGGTTCCCAGATCACCGACACCGCGGGGTTCGAGGTGGCCGCGGGCCGCCTGGCCAAGCTCCTGGTGCAGATCAAGAACGAGCACGACGTCGTGCTGCCCGAGCTCGACCTCGGTGGCGGCTACGGCATCCCCTACGTCGACGGTGACATCGCGCTCGATGTCAAGGAGATCGCCGACAGTCTGCGGGAGATCGTCAGCAAGGTGGCCAGGACCGCCGGGCTGCCGGTGCCCAAGCTCACCGTCGAACCCGGCAGGGGCATCGCCGGGCTCGCCGGGGTGACGCTCTACGAGGTCGGCACGATCAAGGACGTCGAGGGGCTGCGCACCTACGTCAGCGTCGACGGCGGCATGAGCGACAACCTCCGCACCGCCCTCTACGGGGCCGAGTACACCGCGCGCCTGGCCTCCCGGGAGAGCGCCGCGGAGCCGATGCTCTCCCGGATGGTCGGCAAGCACTGCGAGAGCGGCGACATCGTCGTGCGCGACCTGTGGCTCCCCGGAGACCTGGCCCCCGGCGATCTGGTCGCCGTCGCGGGCACCGGCGCCTACTGCCGCTCGCTCGCCAACAACTACAACTACCTCCCCAAGCCCGCCGTGGTCGCGGTCAAGGACGGGGTGTCCCGCGTGATCGTCCGCAGGGAGACCGAGGACGACCTGCTGAGAGGACAGCTGTGAAACGACCGGGAGCGGACGAGAAACCCGCGCGTGGCGTGGGCGAGAGGGGGGCGTGATCGTATGGCGCTGAAAGTCGCACTTCTGGGATGCGGGGTCGTCGGCTCCCAGGTGGTCAGGCTCCTGCACGAGCAGGCCGACGACCTCACCGCACGCATCGGGGCACCGCTGGAGCTCGCCGGGGTCGCCGTGCGGCGCCTGGGCCGCAGACGGGACGCCGACGTGGACCCCGCCCTGCTCACCACCGACGCCGAGGCCCTGGTCACCCGGGACGACATCGACATCGTCATCGAGGTGATCGGCGGAATCGAGCCGGCCAGGGCACTCATCCTGGCCGCGCTGAACGGCGGCAAGTCCGTCGTCACGGCCAACAAGGCGCTGCTCGCCGAGGACGGCGCGACGGTCCACGCCGCGGCCAGGGCCGGCAACGCCGACCTCTACTTCGAGGCCGCCGTCGCGGGCGCGATCCCGCTGGTCCGCCCGTTGCGCGAGTCGCTCGCCGGGGATCACGTCCACCGTGTGCTCGGCATCGTCAACGGCACCACCAACTACATCCTCGACAAGATGGACTCCACCGGGGCCTCGTTCTCCGACGCGCTGGGGGAGGCCCAGGCACTGGGCTACGCCGAGGCGGACCCCACCGCCGACGTGGAGGGCTTCGACGCCGCGGCCAAGGCCGCGATCCTCGCCGGGATCGCCTTCCACAGCCGGGTGACGGCCGCCGACGTGCACCGCGAGGGCATCACCGAGATCACGGCGACGGACGTGGCCAGCGCCAAGGCCATGGGCTACGTCATCAAGCTGCTGGCGATCTGTGCCCGCTCGGAGGACGGCAGGTCGTTCGGCGTACGGGTGCATCCGGCGATGATCCCCAGGACGCATCCGCTGGCGGGGGTTCGCGAGGCGTACAACGCCGTGTTCGTCGAGGCGCAGTCCGCCGGCCAGCTCATGTTCTACGGCGCGGGCGCCGGCGGCGCACCGACCGCGAGCGCGGTGCTGGGCGACATCGTGGCCGTGGCCCGCAACGTGCTGGCGAGCACCCGGGGCTCGGAGGAGTCCACCTACGCGGACCTGACCGTGCACCCGATGGGCGAGACCGTCACGCGCTACCACGTCTCGCTGGACGTCGCCGACAAGCCCGGCGTGCTCGCCAGGGTCGCCGACATGTTCGCCAAGCAGGACGTCTCCATCCAGACCGTCCGTCAGGAGGGCCACGGCGCGGATGCCCAGCTCGTGCTGGTCACCCACCGGGCCAGCGACGCCGCGCTCTCGGCCACCATCGAGGGCCTGCGCGAGCTGGACATCGTCCGCGACGTGGTGAGCGTCATGCGGGTGGAGGGCGAGGACACCCCGTAGCGCGGTGACCTCCGCTCCCGGGACACCGGTGATTCGCACCGCCCGGTGCGTCCTCCGCGAAGCTCTTCGCGGAGGACGCACCGGGCGGTGTCATGCCGGGCCGGTATCAGGTTCCTGGGTATTTGATAACGGCTAAATCGGCGGTCTCTATAGGCTTATATGGTGTTTTTTTACGCTTTATTTGCTGTTCCAGGGGAGGGACCACCATGAAGATCTTTCGTCGGGTGGCCGTGTTCTCCGCGGCGCTGGCCATCGCGATGGCGCCGGGACAGATCGGTCAGGCGAAGACCGCGAAACCCGCCAAGAAGGTGGAGACCGTCGTCTCGCTCACCTTCGACGACGGTGACTCCACGCACCTGGCCGTGGCCCGCATGCTGGAGAAACGCGGCATGCGTGGAACGTTCTACATCAACACCGACACCATCGGCGGCGAGCTCAAGCTGACCCGTCGCCACCTCGCCGCGATAGCCGGGAAGGGCCACGAGATCGGCGGTCACACGCTGACCCACGTCCGCCTCACCGAGCTCACCCAGAGCGAGCAGGAGGGGCAGATCTGCGACGACCGCAGGAGGCTGGTGGCGTGGGGGTACCGGCCGGCCACCCTCGCCTACCCGTTCGGCGCGGTCGACTCCGACGCCAAGGCGGTGGCGAGGCGGTGCGGCTACGACGCGGCCCGCTCGGTCGGCGGGCTCAGGGAGTGGAAGTGCCCCGGCTGCCCGGCGAGCGAGACCACACGCCCGAAAGACCGCTACGAGATCCGCACGCCAAGCTCCGTCCGCGAGGACACCCTGCTGCGACACATGAAACAGCAGGTGCTCAACGCGGAGAAGAGCGGTGGCGGCCTGGTTCCGCTGGTGTTCCACCGGGTCTGCGACCGCTGCGGACTCTACTCGGTGGCTCCCGAACGGCTGAACCCCTTCCTTGACTGGCTGGCGGCGCGCAAGTCCCGCGGCACCGTCGTGAAGACGCTGCAGAGTGCCGTCGGTGCCCGCTACCGCCCCGTGCCCGGCTGAGGAACGGGCCCTTCGGGGCCTCTCCGCGATCCCCGCGGGTCCGTAGGGCCGGGGCACCGGAAGGCCGTCAGGAGCCCTCGGTGAGCCTGCGGAGGCCGCGGGCGGCGCGGCCGAGCAGGGAGCGTTGCCGGGCCTGGCGCAGGGCGACGGCCTCCAGGCGGCGCTGTTCGGCCTTCTCCTTCCACCTGACGGTGTCGCGGCGGCCCTTGGCGGCCGCCGCGCGCAACTCCTTGAGCTCGGCCTTGAGCGCGGCGATCTGCCGCTGGGCCCGTTCGGCCTCCCGCGCCCGCGACTCGGCCGCCGCGCGCCAGCGCACGGCCTCCCGGTTGCGGTTCGTGGCCCAGTAGGGGTAGGCGTGCGCCGCCGGCCGCAGCCGCCAGGACTCCGCGTCCAGCCAGGTCGCGCCGTGCAGTTCGGCGATCACGTCGTCGAGCGACTCGCCCTCGCGGGCCACCCGCCTGGCCCTCGCCACGGCGGAGGTCCGCTCCAGACGGGCGGCCAGAACGCCTGACTCGTCCTCGTCCAGCGCCACGAGCAGCAGGCCCTCGTCGTCCTGCTCCGCCCGCTCGACCAGCATGGCCAGCGACTCCGTCCCGGGTACCCACCCGGCCGGGCAGACGAGCCGGAACGGTGCGGGAGCCGAGGTCGGCGGGACCCGTTCGACGAAGGAGACGCGGCCGTCGTGGGCGTACTGGCCGCGCAGCAGCCGCAGGTCGAGCAGCGGGTCGTCCAGCGGCCCGCCCACCGGTTCATGGCGCTCGCCCGCAGGCGACGCCCACGGCCCGGCCAGGGTGACGTGCACGTCGGGCAGGCTGCTGGCCAGTGCCCCGTCGACGCTCGCCCTGACGTCCTCGAAGGAGGCGCCTCGGGCGTCCACCACGACGTCGACGTAGGGGACCAGCCACTGCCGGCCCGCGTCGGTGCGCAGGTGGCGCCGGTAGGGGACCCGGTCGGCGATGAACGGGTCGTTGTGCCGCCTGACGTCCGCGGGCCTGCGCATGGCGGTCGTCGTGCCCAGGTGCCAGCTCAGCGCCTCGGCGTCGGGGACGAACACCGCGCCCGTCTGGGTGAGCCGGTAGCCCAGCTCGGTGTCCTCGCCGAGCCGCAGGGAGGTGTCCAGCCCTCCGGCCTCCTTCAGCAGGGCGGCCGGCAGTGAGACCGTCGCGCCCACGTGGACACGGTGCAGCAGCGAGCTGGGCGCGCCGCGGAAGCCGCGGTGCGCGGCGACGAGCTCGACGATCCAGTCGTGCCCGTGCTCGGGGTCCTCGATGAAGAGGGAGTCCGCCTTGTCCTTGGCGACGGCGATCTGGACCTCGGCAGGGGTGGGCGGGGTGCCCGTCATGGCGGTGAAGCGCAGCGTCCCCAGCACCACCAGGTAGCCGGCCAGGTGGTGCCAGCGCATGTGCGCCTCGACGTGCTCCCGGTAGGAGACGATGTCGGCGTCCATCCGGTGGATCACCTCGCCGTCCGCGACGGCGGTGCCGGTCTCCAGGGCCCAGGCGATGCCTCGGCGGCCGGGGGCGCCGGGGACGATCCGGGTGCGTTCGGGGGCGATCTCGGGGAGCCGGAGCGGGGGCGCGCTGCCGTCGTCGACGACGATCACCTCAAGGAGGTGCGCGGGGTAGGTCTGCGCGGCGAGCGCGGCCAGGGTGAGATCCAGCCTGTCCTGCCCTCCCCGGGCGGGGATCACCACGCTCACCGGCAGGCGCGGCTCCCACGCGCCGAGGACGGGCGCCGGCAGCACCCCGTAGTCGTTGCCGGGAATCCGCGGCGCGGCGGCATGGACGGCGGCATGGACGACCGGAACCGGCGGCGCGTCCGGTGCGTCAACGGGCTCCCCGACCGGGACCCACGGTGTGCGCGGCGCGTTCACGGTGCCTCCGGGGGGAGTTCCATGAGCGCGCTGGGCCGGAAGCCGCGCCACTGGCGCTTGTTCCGGCGCAGGAACGTGCCGATCGGCTCACGCCAGGTGTGGTTGGCGACGTTGCCGCGCCGCAGGATGTAGCCCAGGCCCTGGGTGCGGTAGATCTGCCCGCCCGCGGCCTGTACGGCGTGCTGGAACTGGGCGTCGATCGTGCCGGGCAGGGGACGGAAGCCGCCCACGGCCTCGAAGGCGGAGCGTTCGGCGAAGATGGTCCCTCCGGCGATGAAGTTGGTGATCTGCTCGGTGACCTGCTCGCGGTGGACGGTCACCCCGATCGAGGCGAGGTAGACGAACTCCGGGACCATGCCCACCACCTGGGCCCCCGAGTAGGAGTGGGCCAGCAGCAGGTCGGAGATGAAGTCGGGCCCGTACCAGTCGTCGTCGTCCATCTTCAGCAGGAACGATCCCGACGCCCTGGCCGCGGCCTCGTTCAGCACGGCCCCGAACACGCTCTCCTCGTTCGCCTCGAACACGGTGACCGGCCGCTCGAAGGAGGCCAGCGCCCCGCTCACGCCGGGATGCGTCGCCGGGATGCCGTGCAGGGCGAGGATCACCTCGAACTCGGCGCCGCGCTGCCTGGCCAGCTGCTCCAGCGCGAAGCCCGCCATCTCCGGGCGGCGGGTGGCGAGCAGCACCGAGACCGGCGGCGAGGGCCTCGCGGGGGCGCCGAGCTGTTCCCAGCGGGCGCGGACGCCATGGCCGCGCAGCGCCTCGCGGCGCAGCCGGATGCTGTGCTCCTCGCGCTCCAGGTCGTCCTTGAGCGCGGGCTCGTCGACCGAGGTGATCAGTCTGGCCAGCTCGGGGCCGAGGGCGCCGGCCCAGCGCGGCACGGCCTCGGAGACCAGCGGCACCCCGGCCGCCGCCAGCCCGGTGACGACGCGGAGCGCGGCCACCGGGCCGCTGTGACCGCGCCGCCAGTCCACCCGTACCCCTCTGACCTGCCTGATCCGGTTGACGTCCACGTCCGTGACGGCGCCGGAGGCCGCGAAGGCGGTGAGGGTCCGGCCACCGCAGGTGATCGCCCAGCGGCCGGACTCCACGGACAGATCGGCGGTGCCGAGGGACGGCACGGTGACGAAGCCCATGGGGTTGACCGAGCGGTCGTCGACCGGTGGGACGGTCCGGGGTTCTGACAGGTCGCCGAGGCCGGCCTGGAGGATCCTGCCGCCGCCGGGGCGGCCGAGCCGCTCCCAGCTCATCAGCTCGGCGACCGGGCGGTCCACCGGGCTCTCGTCGCCGGACCAGGGCGGCGGCTCCTCGCCGGCCGCGCGCACGACCAGGTCGGCGCCGCGGGCACCGAACCTGTCGGGGACCGGCCCGCTCGGTGAGGACGGGGCCGCGTTCGGGTCACCGGGCCGCCAGTGGGCCGCTCCGGGGCCGGCCAGACCGGCGACGGGCGCGGCGACGGCGTCCATCCGGTGTCCCGCGAACGCCCTGGCGGTCGCGGCGAGCGTCCGCCCGGCGGGTGCCGGTTTGGAGAACCGCGCCTCGATCACCCAGGCGGGCGCCTCCGGCTGGTGGACCCGGAGTTCGACGAGCGACCGCCAGCGGTGGGCGGGAGTGGGCGAGGGCACCGGCGCGGTGTACCAGTGCGGCGTCTCTTCCACGGCGACGACCACCCGGGTGGCCATGGCCAGCAGTGACTGCAGGCTCGCGGCCCTGCGGAGGTCCGTCGGGGTGCGGGCGAGCACCAGGATCTCCGCGGCGCCCTCCTCCGCGCGCGGAATGCCGTCGAGGTCGCCGTCGAGGTCCATCGCCCCGTACGACTCCAGCTCGCCGAGTGTCTCGAAGCCCGCGCAGTAGACGAGGACGCGCCGCTTGCCGTTCCGCTCCCCGGCGGTGCGGACGAGATCGATCAGAAGGGACATCAGCCGTTCTTCCCCCGCCGCGGAGCCGTCTGCCGCCCGGCCGCCGGGATGATCCCTCTCAGGGGGCCACGCCGCCGCTCGTCCCGCGGGTGCCCGGCCTCCGCCCGCAGGCGCTCGGTCTCGGCGCGCAGGCTCTCCACCTCGCCCCGCAGCCGTTCCGCCTCGCGTTTCCACCGGGTGCTCTCGGCCCGCCACTTCGCGGGGTCCCCGGCGACGGGCTCCGCCTCCCCGGCGGTCGTCACGCCGAACTCGGCGGCGCTCACCCACAGGGAGCCGAAAAGCTCGTGGACGGCACCGTCGATGTCACCGTCGGTGTCAGCGTCGATGTCACCGTCCGGGGTGCCTCCGGTCACCAGCGCCGCCCTGGCGAAGGCGGCGGTGCGCTCCAACCTGGCCGCCCTGACCCCGGTGGCCCCCTCGTCGAGCACCGCGCTCAGCAGCCCGTACCCCTCGCTCTCGGCGAGTCTCACCAGCTCGGCCAGGCTGTCGGCGCCGAGTGCCCACCCGGCGGGGAAGGAGAGGCGGAACGGCGCGGGTGCCGAGCCGGAGGGCGCCTCCTCGGCGAAGAGGACCCGTGGCTCATGGGCGTACAGGTTGCGCACCAGACGCAGATCGAGCAGCGGCTCGTCGAGGGAGGGGTGGCGCCCGGCGGGGAGCCGAGCCCAGGGCCCGACCACGGTGACGGCGACGTCGATGAGGGTGCCCGCGAGCGCGCTGTCCACGCTCGCCCGCACGTCCTCGTAGCGGGCGCCGCCGACGTCGACGACGACGTGCACGTACGGCACCAGCCAGGTCCTGCGCGGGTGGGTGCGCAGCCAGCGCAGATCGGGGATGAGGTCGGGCAGCACCGACCAGTTGTGCCGGTGCACCTCCTTCTCCCTGAGCATGACCGTGGACGGGCCGAGGTGCCAGCCGCGGGCCTGCGGGTCGGGGATGAAGACCGCGCCCGCCTGCGCGAGACGGAAGCCGAGATCGGTGTCCTCGCCCATGTTCAACGCGGTGTTCACGCCGCCGGCCGAGCGGAGCAGTGCCACCGGGACCGATGTGCTGGCCCCCGAGTGGAGCCGGTAGGCCCCGGAGCCCGCGTCCCGCAGCCACCGGGTCTCCTTGAGCACGCCCGCCCGCCACTCGTGTGGCGCGGACCCGTCGAACAGTCTCTCCGCGTCCCCGGCCTGCACGGCCGAGAGGACCTCCCCGGCGCGGGGCCAGGTCCCGTCGGGGGTGAAGCGGACGTCGCCCATCACGACGGCGTAGGGGAGGAGGTGGTGCCAGCGCAGGTGCGCCTCGACGTGCTCCCGGTCGAGGATCATGTCGGAGTCGACCCAGTGCAGGATGTCGCCGGCCGCCGCCTCGGCGCCGGTCTGGCGGGCCCAGCCTCGCCCCCAGCGGCCTTCCGGTACCCGGACGAGGCGGGTGCCCGCCGGGGTGATCTCGGGGACGCGCAGCGGCGGGTCGCTGCCGTCGTCGACCACGACCACCTCCATCAGATGCGCGGGGTAGGTCTGCGCGGCAAGGGCGGCGAGCGTGCGGTCCAGAGCGTCCTGGCAGTCGTAGGCCGGGATCACCACGCTCACCCTGAGCCGGGGCTCCCACCGGCCCAGGTCGGGCGGGAGCAGAGGCCCGTAGTCGTTCTGCCTGACCCTGGCACGCGGGACGCCGGTCCGGCCGGCCAGGTCGTCGCCCCCGGCCCCGCTCACGCCTCTCCCCCCGGGGGGGCCTGTTCGGTCCGCGCCTCCACGGCGGCCAGTCGCGGCAGCAGGTCGTTGACCATCTCCGCCATCTCCTGGCGCTGCGGTATGGAGACCAGCCGATCCTCGCCCAGCGAGACCAGGATCGTCTGCAGGTCCTCGTCCCGCTTCCGCTCGTGCTCCCTGAGCAGTTCGACGATCTCGTCCAGCCGCCGGTCCAGCCGCTCGGTGGCGGTCTTGACCGTGGCCAGCTCCGCTTCGTAGCGCTTGATGCGGGTGTCGATCCGCAGGGCCTTGCCGTCGACCCTGCGCACCGTCGCGATCGCCAGCATCTGGACGGCGAACACCGTCGCGATCGCGCCGAGCACGACGGCCGCCGTGGCCGAGATGACATCGGTGCCCGCGAGCAGCGTCAGCGTGATCAGTACCACCGGACCGATGGTCGCCGCCAGAAGCGTCAGTTTTCGGGGCGTGGGCATCCGCGCTTACCTTCCATGCCGCTCTGTCATTACCTGTTCATTGATGGGGAGATAAATGAGGCTATCCGCTCTTCAAGTGCAAATATGGCTGGAAATGGGAAATTCCAAGGTTCCCGTGACCTGTGTGACAGCTGTGAGTGATTAATGGTGATCACACAGGTCAAGTGGGAAGTGTGGTGAGAAGGGATCTTCCTGCCTCGCTATCCTTCGGTCGTGCCCGCGCAGCCGATCTCCCTTCCCCCGTCCCTTCTCGCCACACCGGCGGGCTTCCTGCGGTCGGCGGCCGGGGAGACGGCCGAGCTGTCCTGGACCGGCGAGGGCTGGCTGGCGGCCGGTTCGCCGCTCGGCGACCGGCCGGACGCCGAGGAGGCGGCCCGCCTGCGCCCGCTGCGGGGACTGGTCGTCCGGTGGCCCGCCTCCGAGGTCCCGGTCGGCGCGGTCACCGGTCTGGCCGCGGCCGGGGTGCCGCTGCACGCCGCCGTCTCGCCGGACTGGGTGGATCCCGAACTGGCCCGCCTGCTCGCGGCCTGGGCGCCCGAGGAGGACGACGGCTCAGGTCTCCGATCGGTGACCGCCCTGCGCAGGGAGGAGCACAGCGTGCGACTACGCCGCCACGGGCTCCGCGACCGGATGGGGACAGGCCGGGCGGAGACGCCGCCCACGGTCAGCGTCGTGATGTCCAGCATGCGACCGCACCTGCTGGGCGCCGCGCTCGGCCAGATCGCCGGGCAGCGCCGGGTACGGGTCGAGGTCCTGCTCGGCCTGCACGGCGTCCCCGCCGCGCACGAGGAGGTCAGGCGGGCGCTGCGCGGGTGCACCCTGCCCGTCACGGTGGTCGAGGCCGAAGGGGAGACCCCCTTCGGGGAGGTGCTCAACCTGGCCGCCTCCAGGGCGGCGGGCGACTATCTGGCCAAGTGGGACGACGATGACTGGTACGGCCCCGAGCATCTGGCCGACCTGCTGCTCGCCCGCGCCTACTCCGGGGCGGACATCGTCGGCACCGCGGCCGAGTTCTTCTACCTGGAGCCGCTGAACGCCACGATCCGCCGTACCGACTACACCAGCGAGGTCTGGTCCGAGCACGTCGCCGGGGGCACGATCCTGCTCCCCGCCGGCACCTTCAGGGACGCGGGCGGCTTCCCCCCGCTGCCCCGGGGCGTCGACGCCGGGTTGCTGAAGGCCGCGCACGCCGCGGGGGCGCGCATCTACCGCACCCACGGCCTGGGTTATGTGCTGCGGCGTTCGGTCGGTGCCGAGCACACCTGGCGGCTCTCCCTGGCCCACTTCCTGCGCGTCGCGTCGAACCAGTGGCGCGGTTTCCGCCCGAGTCTGATCCTGGAAGCGCGATGACAGCACGGATAGCCGGTAACGACTACCGGAGCCTCACGCCGCCCGCCCTGGGGGCCTGGACGCCCTCGCTCCGGGTGAGCGTCGTCATTCCCGCCTACGGTGACCAGGAGAAACTCGACCTGGCACTCGCCGGGCTGGCCGTGCAAACCTACCCGGCCGCGCTGACCGAGGTCATCGTGGTCGACAACGGCAGCAGTCCGCCGCTGCGCCTGCCCGAACTCCGTCCGGAGGGCACCAGCCTGATCGTCTGCCCGATCCCCGGCCGGGCCCACGCCCGCAACGCCGGTCTGTCGGCCGCCACCGGTGACGTGATCCACTGGCTCGACTCCGACGTGGTTCTCGACCGCAGGTCGGTCGAGGCGCACATGCGCTGGCACCATGCCGCCCCGTACCTGGCGGTCACCGGTTACCTGCGCTTCACTCCGGCCCGGTTGCCCGCTCCCGAGGTGGTGGCCGCCGCCGACGACCTGGCCAAGCTCTTCGAGCCCGCCGAGCCGCATGCCTGGCTGGTCGACCTCGTCGAGCGCACCGACGGCCTCACCGCCAACCCGCACCGCGCGTTCAGCCTGCACGTCGGCGGCGCGACCTCGGTCAACGCCGAGCTGCTCGCCGCCGCCGGGCCGATGGACACCGACCTGATCCTCGGCCAGGACACCGAGATGGGCTACCGGCTCGCCCAGGCGGGTGCCGTCTTCGTCCCCGAGCCGCTGTCGCGCGCCTTCCATCTGGGCCCGACCATGCGCATGCGCGGCAAGGCCCCGATCGACCGGGTCAGCCACGCGTTCGTGGCCGACCGGATCCCCTCCTACCGCTGGCTCCGCTCCCATCCGAGCAGGCAGTGGAAGGTGCCGTACCTGGAGGTGGTCGTCGAGCCCGGGGGCAGGACGGGGCGGGAAGGTCCCGGATACTCCTACGACGAGGTCCGCGCCACGGTCGACGCCGTCCTCGCGGGTACCCTGCCCGACGTCGCGGTCACCCTCACCGGCCCGTGGGACCGCATCGGCACGGAGGGGCGCGCCCCGCTGAAGGATCCGGACCTGGACCTGGTGCTGATCCGCGGCCACTACGCCCACGAGGCCAGGGTCCGCTTCGTCGACGAGGCCTCCGTCACCTCCGCTGTCACCTCCGTCCCGTCCGAGGACTCCCGGCAGCCCCGCGCCGGTGGCACCGCCGCCCCCTACCGGCTCAGGCTGCCCGCCGGGTGGGTGCCCGGTGACGACACCCTGGCCCGCCTGCTCGACCTGGCCGGGGACGACGGCTACGGCCTGGTCTCGGTGCTGCTGGCCGAGGGGGGACAGGACGGTGACGGCGGTGCGGCCGGCGGGCCCGGAGCGGGCTCGGAGCGGATGATCGTCGCGGCGCGGCTGGAGCGCGCCGCCGCGTTCGGGCGTGCCGCGATCGTGCTGGAGGAGGGAGAGGACCTCGACGACGCCGTGGAGGACACCTTCGGCGTGATCTGGGTGGACGGCGAGACCTACGGGTTCGCGTCCGAGGCCCGCCCCATCGTCGGCCGCCGGGGTGCCCACCGGGCCAGGATCGAGGCCGAGGCCCAGGTGGCCCGTCTCACCAGGGAGAACGAGCGGCTCCGCGGTCAGGTGACCAAATGGCGTGACGAGGCGGGCCGCTGGCGAAAAAGCGCGGTCGAGCTGCGGCGCGAGGTCGGCACCCTGCGCAAGGAACTGGCCGCCGCCAGGAAGGTCGTCCAGTACGGGCTGCTCTCCTCGGTCAAACGGGCCATCACCCGCCGCCGCTGACCTTCCCGCACCGGTCTCTCTCCCCCCCCGCGGACGCCCGCTCGCGCGGCGCCGGTCAGCGTTCGTTCCCGACGGTGCCGACGCCGCCCAGGAAGTAGGAGCCGATGTCCCGGTACGGCACGGTGGTGCCGGGTTCCGGGCGCCATTCGGGCAGGTTGACGATGCCGGGCTCGACCACGTCGAAACCCTCGAACAGACGGATGATCTCTTTGCCGGTACGGGCGACGAAGGGTGAGGAGGCCCCGTCGTAGACCTGGGTGACCCCCTCCGCCGCCTCCGGGCGCGCGTCGATCGCGACGTGGGACAGGACGAGGTGGCTGCCGGGGGCCATGGCTCGGCGCAGGGTGGCGATGATGCCGAGGGGGTCCTCCTGGTCGGGAACGAAATGCATGATCGCCAGCAGGAGTATCCCCACCGGCTGGTCGAAGTCGATGGCCGCGCGCACGTCCGGGTGCTCCAGAATCTCCTCCGGCCGGCGTACGTCGCCCTCGACTATGGTCACATTCTCGTTCTTGCCGAGAATCGCCCGGCCGTGAACCAGGACCGTCGGATCGTTGTCGACATAGACGACCCGCGCGTCGGGCGCGACCTGGTGCACATTGTTCTGGGTGGGCAGGCCGGCACCGATGTCGAGAAACTGGCGGATGCCCGATCCGGCGAGGAAACCGACGGTCCTGCCGAGGAAGGCGCGGTTGGAACGGGCGCTGTGCCGGACCTCGGGGATGACCTCCAGAACCTTCTCCGCAGCCTCCCGGTCTGCGGGAAAGTGGTCTTTACCCCCTAAATAGTAGTCGTACATACGTGCGACGTTAGGAATGTGGGTTTGAACACCCTTGGGTATCTGGTCGGTCACACCCTGCTCCCTTATGGGGATATTTCTTGAATTGTATGGATCATAGTCATTCGGACCATTGGAGAAGCTCTACCGGAACTGGCAGGATCGCGCCATGGCCGTCACCCCCCCGCGCCGTGTCCTTGGCCTCCAGCTCGCCGACGGCATCGGCCGCGGCAACATGTGGGCCTGCCTGTCCATGGCGTTCGCCTCGACTATGATCATCTCTTTCCTGCCCGCCGCGCAGCCCTACATCCTGGGCGCCGTCCTCGGAGTGGGCAAGGCGGACCAGGGCAAGGTCGTCGGCCTCCTGGGCGTGGCCGCCGAGATCGCGATGATCGCCAGCCTGGCCTGGTACGGGGCACTGGCCGACCGGCACGGTCGCCGGCCCATCGTGGTGGCCGGGTTCGTGCTGTGCGCGCTGGGCACCGCGCTCTTCCCCTTCGCCGCGAACGCGACGGTCCTGGTGGTGCTGCGGGTGATCTTCGCCCTCGGCGTGGCCGCCCTCAGCGCGATGCTGTCCACGGTGGCGATCGACTACGTCCGCAACGGCTCCAGAGGAAAGTCGTACGGCCTGATCGGCCTGTTCAGCGGGCTGGGCGCGATGCTCGCGGTGCTCGGCCTGATCCGCCTGCCCAAGATCCTCGAGGACGGGGGGATGGCCCCGGCCGGCGCCGCCCGAGCCTCCTTCCTGATCATCGCCGCGGCCGTTCTCGCGGTCGCCGCGCTGATGTGGTTCACCCTGTCAAAGGAGGGGGTCCCCGGTGCCCCCGAGCGCCCCCCGCTGCCCCGCCTGGTCAGGGAGGGTGTCACGCTCGCCCGCGACCCCGGCGTGGCGCTGTCGTACGCGGCGGCGTTCGTCGCCCGCGCCGACCTCGCGGTGGTCGCCGGCTTCCTGTCCCTGTGGGTCGTCGACCACGCCACGAGCGAGCGCGGCATGTCCGGGGCGGAGGCCCTGGCCAGGGCCGGAGCCGTGGTCGGTGTCGCGCAGACCGTGGCCGTGCTCGCCGCCCCGCTGTTCGGCTGGCTGGGCGATCGCATGCGGCGCCAGGACGTGGTCATCCTCGCCCAGACCGTCGCGGCGCTGTCCTATCTGTCGACATTGCTGATCAGCGACCCACTCGGCTCCGGGATGATGCTGGTGGCCGTGCTCATCGGCCTGGGGGAGATCGCCGGGATAACCACCGCGGGACCGCTGCTGGCCCAGCAGGCACCCGCCGGGGTGCGCGGCTCCGCCTACGGGGTGCAGACCCTCTGCGGCGCCCTGGGCATCCTCACCGTCTCCGCCCTGGGCGGCCTGCTCTACGACGCCTGGCGCCCGGCCGCGCCGTTCGTGGTGTCGGGCACGCTCGGCCTGCTCGTCGTCGCCTTCGGGCTGGTCGTACGGCGCCGGGTCACGCCCCTGCCGGAAAGCCGCGAGAGCGTGGGCGTCCCGGCCTGATCCGCCCCGACCGGCGACGGTACGGCTCAGTTCCTGAGGGAGGTGCGGAGCCTGCCGAGGAGCGTGCTCCACCCGCCCCGGGCCTGGTGCCGCCCCTGCCCGGCGCCCTGTCTCACCGCCTGCGGCGCGCTCTTCCGCTCGGGGGCCGGAGCCTGGGGCCGGGGCGCGGACGGGGCGGGGGGCGCCGTCTCGGCGGGCCAGAACTCCGGCCGCGCCCCGCGCCGTACACCGTGGGTGGCCCTGACCGAGGCGGCGACGGCGGCGACGTCGTCCGCGCCGAGCAGCCTCGCCCGGCCCAGCGCCTCGGTCCGCTCCAGCGTCGCCTCGCCGTCGGCGCCGAGATCGACGACGAGCATGCCGGAACGGTCGCCCTGCATCGCGGTGATCATCCGTTCCAGCGAGTCACGCCCCAGCGGGACCGAGGTCGGAGCGGTATAGCGGAACGGGATCGGGGCGGGGGTTTCGGAGACCTCGTCGGCGAATCGCACCCGCTCGTCGTGGGCGAAGTGCTCACGCAGCAGCCGCAGGTCGAACAGAGGGTCGTCCAGCACCGGCCGGCGGTCCGCGGACAGCTTCGACCAGGGGGCGACCAGGGTGACGACCACGTCGCCGAGAGACCCGTCGAGTGCCGCGCTCACCGCCTCGCGCACCTGTTCCCCCGGCCCCTCGGCACCGAGCACCACCTCCACGTACGGGACCAGCCAGTGGCGGCCACGGTCCTTGCGCAGGTCGCGGCGGAGCGGCACCCGGTGGGCCAGGTAGGGGGCGACGACCTGTACCGCCCGCTGCCGGTTGCGGCGCTGGGCGGGGAGTCCCAGGTGCACGGCCTGGGCCTTCATGTCGGGGATGAAGACCACGCCGTGCGCGGCCAGCCGGTAGGCGAACTCGGTGTCCTCGCCCCGCAACACCTCCGCGTCCACCCCGCCCACGGCGCGGAAGATCTCGCGCCGCATGGAGACCGTCGGCCCCGTGCACACGTGGTAGGGGTTGCGGCTGGCCCGCAGGCCGTTGGTGCGGGAGATCGTCTGCTCGGTGGAACTGGGCAGGGCGTCCGCCAGGTCGAAGACGGACTCCAGCCGGCCCGCACGCACACCGTCGTGCACCTGGGCCGCCGTCAGCGACGGCTCCTCGACGAACTTCTTCGCGCCGATCGTGACCAGGTAACCGGCCAGATGGTGCCATCGGGCCAGCGCCTCGATGTGTTCGCGGCAGATGACCATGTCGGCGTCGAGGCGCTGGATGATCCGCCCGTCGGCGAGGGCGGCGCCGGTGTTCACCGCGTGGGCGATGCCCCAGCCCGAGGGGTCGGTGGTCACGAGCCTGGTGCCCCGCGGGACGATCTCCGGCAGCCGCAGTGCGGGCTCGCTGCCGTCGTCGACCACGATCACCTCCATGAGGTGATCCGGGTAGGTCTGCGCCGCCAGGGAGGCGAGGGTCAGATCGAGCCTGTGCTGTCCGCCGCGGGCTGGGATGATCACACTTACCGAGAGCTCCGGATCCCACGCGCCGAGCGCGGGCGGGTCCAGGGGGGAGTAGTCGTTGTGCCGGATCGGTGGCAGGTCCGCCGCCGCGCCGCCCGTCATGATGTGGCACCCCTTGTCTGGTTCGTAGCCCGTCAAGTGTTCGGCCCATCGCTTGTCAAGGCCTGTCAAGCTCCGCAGACCCTACCGGCCCATTCTTAGGGTTTCCTGTAGGCAGGACGCCCCGGGTGTCCATTCGGTGGACAGCGCATCCCAAGGCTGAACAGGTTGCCCGTAGACTCTTTTTCCAACACCGCAGGTAGCACGCGCACGGATTGGCCGCGCGCGGGAGGAGCAATCATGACCAGGGCGTGGCGTGGCCTCATCGAGGAGTACCGTGACCGACTTCCGGTGACCACGGCGACGCCCGTCGTCACGCTCCTGGAGGGCGGCACCCCGCTCGTCCCGGCGAACCGGGTGTCGGCGCTGACCGGCTGCGAGGTCTACCTGAAGGTCGAGGGCCTCAACCCGACGGGAAGTTTCAAGGACCGTGGCATGACCATGGCCATCAGCAAGGCCGTCGAGGACGGGGCGAAGGCGGTCATCTGCGCCTCCACCGGCAACACCAGCGCCTCCGCCGCCGCCTACGCGGTCCGCGCGGGCCTGACCTGCGCCGTGCTGGTGCCCCGGGGCAAGATCGCGATGGGCAAGCTGGCCCAGGCGCTGGTCCACGGGGCCCGGCTGCTCCAGGTCGAGGGATCCTTCGACGACTGCCTGGAGATGACCAGGAAGCTCTCCGAGAACTACCCGATCGCGCTGGTCAACTCGGTGAACCCGTTCCGGCTCCAGGGCCAGAAGACCGCCGCCTTCGAGATCGTCGACACGCTCGGGGACGCTCCCGACATCCACTGCATCCCGGTCGGCAACGCGGGCAACATCTCGGCGTACTGGATGGGTTACACCGAGTACGCGGGCGACGGCATCGCGACGAGGACGCCCCGCATGTTCGGCTTCCAGGCCAGCGGTTCCGCGCCGATCGTCAACGGTGCGCCGGTGACCCACCCGCACACGATCGCCACCGCGATCCGCATCGGCAACCCCGCCTCGTGGCGGCTCGCCGAGGCCGCCCGCGACGAGTCCGGCGGCGTCATCCAGGCCGTCACCGACCGCCAGATCGCCGCCGCGTACAAGCTGCTCGCCCAGGAGGAGGGCGTCTTCGTCGAGCTCGCCTCCGCCGCCAGCGTGGCGGGCCTCCTCCAGGCCCACAGCCAGGGCCTGGTCGAGCCGGGGCAGCGCGTCGTGTGCACGGTGACCGGAAACGGCCTCAAGGACCCCGACTGGGCCATCTCGGGCGCCCCCGCCCCGGTGACGATCCCGATCGACGCGCACGCCGCGGCCATCGCCCTCGAACTCGCCTAGGTCCTGTGCCACGGATCCTGTCGTGGCGAGGGCCGGTCGGGCGGTACCCCGCGGGACGGCGGAGGGAGCCGTGGTGTTCCGCGGTGACCGGCGGCAACATGGCGGGGCACCGCCCGGCCACGATGGGCGGAAGATCCGAGGGGCGGGGCCCAGTGAACCCGGCACGCCGCGACCGCCCCGGTATCGCACCTGGAAATCCCACAGAACCGGGCAGATAGGAGAAGCCACTTGTCCGCCATGGCCACGCCATCGAGCCGTGCCCCGGGAGATCTATGATCAGCGGCAAGGTGACCGTCCAGGTCCCCGCGACCTCGGCGAACCTCGGCCCGGGATTCGACACGCTGGGTCTGGCACTTGGCCTCCACGACGAGGTCGAGGTCGAGCTGTTCGAGCCCTCGGGGGGCTCCGGCTCCCGGAGCGTCGTCATCGAGGTCGACGGAGAGGGCGCCGGCGAGCTTGACGAGGGGGAGGGGCACCTCATCGTCACCACGATGCGCACGACCTTCGACCGGATGGGGCTCGGGCAGCCGCCCGGGATCAGGTTGCGCTGTCTCAATCGCATTCCGCACGCCCGCGGCCTCGGGTCGTCCTCGGCCGCGATCTGCGCCGGGATCATCGCCGCCCGCGCGCTGGCCACCACCCCGTGTCAGGACGGCTCCGCCCCCGCTCACCGGCCGGGGGCGCGGCCCGAGTTCACCGACGACGAGGTCTTCGCGCTGGCCACCGAGATCGAGGGCCATCCCGACAACGTGGCGCCGTGCCTGGCGGGCGGGCTCACCGTCGCGTGGACGGACGGAACGGGCGCGCCGCACCTGGTGCGGCTGCTCCCGCACTCCGACGTCAGGCCCGTGGTCCTCATCCCCGGGTACCGGCTGTCCACCGAGGTCGCCCGGGGGCTGCTGCCCAAGGCGGTGCCGCACGCCGACGCCGCCGCGAACGCGGGGCGGGCCGCGCTGCTGGTCGCGGCGTTGACGGCCAGGCCGGAACCGGAACTCCTGCTGGCCGCCACCGAGGACCGCCTCCATCAGGACTACCGCGCGCCCGCGATGCCGCTCACCGCCGATCTGGTACGGCGGCTGCGCGGGGCGGGCGTCGCCGCGGTCGTTTCGGGAGCGGGGCCCACGGTTCTTGCGTTTTCGACCGTGAATACGCAGGATTTGATCGCAGCAGAAGTGGGTAATGACTGGCACATCCGGCCACTGGATGTCGAAACCCGGGGTGCCCGTGTTGTTTCTCCTGAGACACGCTGACATCTCTCGACCTTCAGGGAATAGCTGTGTGCGCTGGTGATGTTAGGCTGATAGCCGCACCAGGTGCCCCGCGTTGGGTGCGTGCTTGTCAGCCACACATCGCTGCATCATGTCTCACTCCGTGAGGCGTGATCGCCGCAGTGGCCTCCCCGAATCCGTCGCCTCCGAATGCTCCACATTCGGCTGGGGCAACGAAGAGGCGGCGTTTTAGGGGACATGCGCGTTCGATCTACCTCGACATCTGGTTGCCGGTAGCAATCCGGGGGGGTGTCCTCCAAGTCCCACCGTCGGCGATTCTCGATGGTGACGGCCTGGATCAGCCCTTCTCCGACAGTGGCGGCGGCTCTCCATGGGCCGTCGAGGATCGCAACGTGCAACCCGACCCGGTCTGTCCCACCGGGTCGATCGCACCACCGGGACGATTGGCTGATCATGGCCACGCCCGACCCCTGGGAAGGACCCATTAGTGAGCGACACCACCGAACTCCTCTCCGACGTCACCGGCACGGCGCCGACGTCCGGCGACACCCCCACCCGCCCCGCGGCCAAGCCGCGCCGTCGCTCCGGCACCGGCCTGTCCGCCATGGTGCTGCCCGAACTGCAGGCCATGGCCTCCGGTCTCGGCATCAGCGGGACAGGGCGGATGCGCAAGAGCCAGCTCATCGCGGCCATCCAGGAGAAGCAGGGCGTCTCCGCCGAGAGTGCCCAGGCTCCCGTCACCGCCAAGGAGACTCCGGCCGTAGCCGTCCCCGCAGCCGCGGCCGAGCCGGTCGTCGAGCGTCCGGCACGCACCCGCAGGGAACGTTCCCGCCCCGCCGTGGCCGCCGAGCCCGTTGTGGAGCAGGCGCCGCCCGCTCCCGAGCCCGTGGCCGCCGTCGTCGCTCCCGAGCCTGTCGTGGAGCAGCAGACCATCGACGCCGTCCCGGCCGAGGGCCGCGGCGAGCGTGGCGAGAGCCGCCGCGAGCGCGGTGAGCGTCGTGGCCGTGGCGGTGAGCGCGGCGAGCGCGGTGAGCGCGGTGAGCGCGTCAACGACCGCCGCGAGCGTGGCGACAACCGCGGCGACCAGCGCGGAGACCAGCGCGGAGACCAGCGCACCGACTCCCGCGCCGGCGACGCCGGCCAGAACCGTGGTGAGCGGGTCAACGACCGCGGCGAGCGCGGCGACCGCGGTGAGCGCGGCGACCGTGGAGACCGCGGCGACCGCGGCCCGCAGAACCGGGGGCCGCAGGACCGCAGCGACCAGCACGGCGTGGGCGACGACGACGACCGTCGCGGCCGCCGCGGCCGGTTCCGCGAGCGCAACCGCCGTGGCCGCGACCGCTTCGACAGCAACGAGCCCGTGGTGGGCGACGACGACGTGCTGATCCCGATCGCCGGAATCCTCGACATCCTCGACAACTACGCGTTCGTCAGGACCAGCGGTTACCTGCCGGGTTCCAACGACGTCTACGTCTCGCTGGCCCAGATCCGCCGTAACGGCCTGCGTAAGGGCGACGTCGTCACCGGCGCCGTCCGCCAGCCCCGCGACGGCGAGCGCCGTGAGAAGTTCAACGCGCTCGTCCGCCTGGACACGGTCAACGGCATGGACCCGGAGCAGGCGCGGCAGCGCCCTGACTTCAACAAGCTCGTCCCGCTCTACCCGCAGGAGCGCCTGCGCCTGGAGACCGAGCCGAACATCCTGACCACCCGGATCATCGACATGGTGGCGCCGATCGGCAAGGGCCAGCGTGGTCTCATCGTCTCCCCGCCCAAGGCGGGCAAGACGATGGTGCTTCAGGCGATCGCCAACGCGATCACCCACAACAACCCCGAGTGCCACCTGATGGTCGTCCTGGTGGACGAGCGTCCGGAAGAGGTCACCGACATGCAGCGGTCGGTGAAGGGCGAGGTCATCCACTCGACCTTCGACCGCCCGGCCGAGGACCACACCACGGTCGCGGAGCTCGCCATCGAGCGCGCCAAGCGCCTGGTGGAGCTGGGCCACGACGTGGTCGTGCTGCTCGACTCGATCACCCGTCTGGGCCGCGCCTACAACCTGGCGGCCCCGGCCTCCGGCCGCATCCTGTCCGGTGGTGTCGACTCCACCGCGCTCTACCCGCCGAAGCGCTTCTTCGGTGCCGCCCGCAACATCGAGAACGGCGGCTCGCTGACGATCCTCGCCACCGCGCTGGTCGAGACCGGCTCCAAGATGGACGAGGTCATCTTCGAGGAGTTCAAGGGCACGGGCAACCTGGAGCTCAAGCTCAACCGGCAGCTTGCCGACAAGCGGATCTTCCCCGCGGTGGACGTCGACGCGTCCGGCACCCGCAAGGAGGAGATCCTCATGGGCAAGGACGAGCTCCAGATCATCTGGAAGCTCCGCCGCGTGCTGCACGCCCTTGACATGCAGCAGGCTCTCGAGCTTCTCCTGGAGAAGATGAGGGAGACCAAGTCCAACGCGGAGTTCCTGCTCCAGGTGCAGAAGACGACCGTCAGCTCCGAGCGCGACTGACCGTTCACCGCACGTTGAACGCCCCGGCCCTCAGGCCGGGGCGTTCGGCGTCTCCAAAGCGCTTGTCTGACCCGGGTCTTCGGGATATCCCTACTTCAGGACGCATCTTCGCGGACGACAGGGGGGCGCGTGACTGCCGAGACAGTGGTGAGCACGCCCGTGGTCAGGACGCCGCTCCGGCGGCGCGTGCCCTTCGGGCCGAACGGTCCCCTCGGCATGTTCGTCGACCCGATGACCTGGCGGGCCGTTCCCTACCTGCTGGTGAGCCTGTTCCACGGCCTCGCCTGGTTCGCGTTCCTCGCCTCGGTGATCCCGCTCTCCCTGGCGCTGGTGATCGTGTGGATCGGGCTGCCGCTCCTCGCCCTGACCATGCTGGCCTGGCGGGGGGTGGCGATGCTGGAGCGCCGGTTCCTCCGGCTGGCCTTCGGCGTCGACATCCCCAGCCCCTACCGGCCATCGGAGGGCGACAACCTGTTCCTGCGCTGGAAGGACATGTTCGTCGACCCCGCCACCTGGAAGGATCTGCTCTACCTGCTGTTGCTGCTGCCGATCGGGATCGGGGAGTTCACGGTCTCGGCGGTCCTGTGGACGCTCGGGCTCGGCCTGACCGTGGCGCCACTGCCTCTGCTGCTGGTGGGGGAGCCGATGACCCCCATCGGCGAGCTGCCGATCGACAGCGGGCCGAAGGCGCTGCTGTGCATGCTGATCGGGATCGGGTTCCTGCTCGCGGCCCTGTACGCGACCCGGGGGATGGCCTGGCTGCACGGCCTGCTCGGCGCCGCCCTGCTGGGCACGGGGGAGAAGAACCGGCTGGCGGCCCGCGCCGCGCACCTGCGGGCCAGCCGGGCCCGTGGGGTGGACGCGGCCGAGGCCGAGCGGCGCCGGATCGAGCGTGACCTGCACGACGGCGCACAGCAGCGGCTGCTGTCGGTGGCCATGGACCTGGGCCGGGCCCAGGCCAAGCTGGACTCCGACCCGACCGCGGCCCGGGAGCTCCTCGACCAGGCGCACAGGGGCACCAAGGCCGCCATCGCCGAGCTGCGTGACCTCGCCAGGGGCATCCATCCGGCGATCCTCACCGACAGGGGGCTGAACGCCGCCCTGTCGTCGCTCGCCGCGCGCGCGCCCGTACGGGTGGATCTGGCGGTGGAGGTCTCGCACCGGCCCCCGCCGGCGGTGGAGAGCATCGCGTACTTCGTCGTGGCCGAGTGCCTGACCAACCTGGCCAAGCACTCCGAGGCCACCGAGGCGTCCATCCGGGTCAGCCGGCAGGAGCAGCGGGTGATCGTCGAGGTCTACGACAACGGGGTCGGCGCCGCGGTGCCGCGGCCCGGAGGCGGTCTCGCCGGGCTGGCCGACCGGGCGGCGACCATCGACGGCACCCTGAGCGTCGACAGCCCGCTCGGCGGCCCCACGATGATCAGGGCCGAGCTGCCCTGCGAATGGTGAGGGCCTGAACACATGCGGGTGGTGATCGCCGAAGACTCGGTGCTGTTGCGCGAGGGGCTGGCCAGGCTGCTGGCCGACGGGGGCATCGAGACCGTCGGGGTCGTGGGCGACGGCCCGGGACTGGTGGCCGCGATCGTCGAGCACGATCCGGACCTGGCGATCGTCGACGTCAGGATGCCGCCGACGCACACCGACGAGGGACTGCGCGCGGCCCTGGAGGCCAGGAGCCGGCGGCCGAGGCTGCCGATCCTGGTGCTGTCGCAGTACGTCGAGGAGCAGTACGCCACGGAGTTGATCGGCGGTGGCGCCGCGGCGGTCGGCTACCTGCTCAAGGAGCGGATAGCGGACGTGGCCGAGTTCCTCGACGCGGTGCGCCGGGTGGCCGCCGGGGGAACGGTCATCGATCCGGAGGTGATCGGGCAGCTGCTGGGCCGCCAGCGCAGGGGAGACCCCCTGGAGTCGCTGACCGCGAAGGAGCGAGAGGTGCTGGCCCTGATGGCGGAGGGCCGTTCCAACGCCGCGGTCGCCGGGCGCATGCTCGTCACCGAGGGCGCCGTGGAGAAACACATCTCCGGCATCTTCGGCAAGCTCGGCCTGGAGCCCGCCACCGACGACCACCGCAGGGTTCTCGCCGTGCTCGCGTATCTGGGCAGGTGAACGCCCGCAGCCCCGGTCTCTCCAGGGCGGGGAATGTCTTGTGGCCTGGGATGGTTGCAGGATCTGGCACACTGGTAGCCGAACCGCAGCGGTTCCGGTTCCCGCCCGCGCGCACCTCGGTGTGCCAGCGCGCAAGCCTCATCGGCGAGAGACAGTGGCGACCCGGCGGCCGCGTTTTGGAGAGGAAAAGACGACATGAAGCCCGACATCCACCCGGAGTACGTCGCCACTCAGGTGACGTGCACCTGTGGTAACTCCTTCACCACCCGCAGCACCGCCAAGAACGGCGTGATCCACGCCGACGTGTGCTCCGCCTGCCACCCCTTCTACACGGGCAAGCAGAAGATCCTGGACACCGGCGGCCGGGTGGCGCGCTTCGAGAAGCGCTTCGGCAAGAAGTCCACGGGCCAGTAGCCCCCATCCCGACGCCGGCTCGGAACGACCCTCCCGCGAAAGGGGGGTGCCCGAGTCGGCGTTCGTGGTGATGAGGCAGGCTTAGAAGGGCTTTCAAGGAAGGACGCACGGTGAACCTCGACGAGCTGCTCAGTGAGTACGCCGAGCTGGAACTCAAGCTCGCCGACCCCTCCGTGCACGCCGACCAGAAGCAGGCACGCACCTTCGGCAGGCGCTACGCCGAGCTGACCCCGATCATCAACACCTACCGCGAGCTCGAGGGCGTCCAGGCAGACCTCGGGACGGCGAGGGAGCTGGCATCGGAGGACGAGGCGTTCGCGGAGGAGGCCAAGGAGCTCGAAGCGCGGGTTCCCGAGCTGGAGGAGAAGCTCAGGCACCTGCTCGTCCCGCGTGATCCCAACGATGACAAGGACATCATCATGGAGATCAAGGCGGGCGAGGGCGGCGAGGAGTCCGCGCTGTTCGCCGGGGACCTCCTGCGGATGTATCTGCGGTATGCCGAGCGGATCGGCTGGAAGACCGAGCTCATCGACGCCACCCACTCCGACCTCGGCGGTTACAAGGACGTCACGATCGCCCTGAAAGCCAGGGGCGACGAGGGCGTCTGGTCGAGGCTCAAGTTCGAGGGCGGTGTGCACCGCGTCCAGCGGGTGCCGGTCACCGAGTCCCAGGGGCGCATCCACACCAGCGCCGCCGGGGTGCTCGTCTACCCGGAGGCCGAGGACGTCGACGTCCAGATCGACCCGAACGACCTCCGCATCGACGTCTACCGCTCCAGCGGTCCCGGTGGTCAGAGTGTCAACACCACCGACTCGGCTGTGCGGATCACGCACCTCCCGAGCGGGGTGGTCGCCTCCTGCCAGAACGAGAAGAGCCAGCTCCAGAACAAGGAGTCGGCCATGCGCATCCTGCGGGCCCGCCTGCAGGCGATCGCCGAGGAGGAGGCCAACGCCGCCGCCATGGCCGAGCGCAAGTCCCAGATCCGCACCGTCGACCGCTCCGAGCGCATCCGCACCTACAACTTTCCCGAGAACCGCATCTCCGATCACCGCGTCGGTTTCAAGGCGTACAACCTCGACCAGGTGCTCGACGGGGATCTCACGGCCGTCATCCAGTCCCTGCTCAACGCTGAGATGGCGGAGAAGCTCGCCAACCATTCATAGAACGCGCCCATGACCTTTCTGCTGGACGAGATCGCCCTCGCCACCGCCCGGCTCGCCGAGGCAGGTGTGCCGTCGCCGCGCACCGACGCCGAGGAGATCGCCGCATGTGTGCACGGTGTACGGCGCAGTGAGCTGCACACCGTGAAGGACTCCGACTTCGACGCCCTGTTCTGGGAGGGCGTCGCCCGCAGGGAGTCCCGCGAGCCGCTCCAGCACATCACCGGGCGGGCCTACTTCCGCTACCTGTCCCTGGAGGTCGGGCCGGGGGTGTTCGTGCCGCGCCCGGAGACCGAGATCGTGGTGGGCTGGGCGATCGACAGGCTGCGGGAGATGGACGTCGCCTCGCCCGTGGTCGTGGATCTCGGCACCGGGTCCGGCGCCATCGCGCTGTCCATCGCCCAGGAGGTCGCGCTGGCCACCGTGCACGCGGTCGAGGTCGACCCGGACGCCTACGGCTGGGCCAAGCGCAACATCATCGAGCACGGTCAGGGCCGCGTCCACCTGCACCCGGAGGATCTGGCCGACGCCCTCTCCGAGCTGGACGGCCAGGTCGACCTGGTGGTCTCCAACCCGCCGTACATCCCGCCCGGCGCGATCCCCCGTGACCCCGAGGTCCGCGACTACGATCCGCACCGTGCGCTGTACGGGTCGGGCAGCGACGGCCTCGACGAGGTCAGGGCCGTCGAAAGGACCGCCAGGCGCCTGCTGCGCCCCGGTGGCTTCGTCGCCGTGGAACACGCCGATCAGCAGGGCACCCCGGTCTATCTGATCTTCTCTGAGGAGAACGGCTGGCGCGACGTCCGCAGCCGCCAGGACCTGACGCGCAGGGACCGCTTCGTCACCGCCCGCTTCGGCCAGGAATAGGATGCACGCCGTGAGCGAGGGGATCCTGGCCGTCGGTGACGTGCCGGTGGACGAGGAGGTACGCGAATGCGCGTAGCGAGCGATCCTGAGGAGGCACAGTGAGCCGACGTTTTGACTGCATCGATGCCGAGCAGCGCGCCGCGGGCCTGGTAGAGGCCGCGTCCGCCCTGCGGCGGGGGGAGCTCGTGGTGCTGCCGACCGACACCGTCTACGGTATCGGCGCAGACGCCTTCGCACCCGCCGCGGTCACCGCCCTGCTGGAGGCCAAGGGGCGCGGCCGTGACATGCCGGTGCCTGTGCTGGTCGGGACCGTCCGGGCGGCCAACGCCCTGGTGGAGAACCTCGGTCCGTACGGCCAGGATCTCGTCGACGCCTTCTGGCCGGGGCCGCTCACGCTGATCTGCCGCGCGAACCGGTCGCTCTCCTGGGACCTGGGGGACGCCAAGGGCACCGTCGCCATCCGGATGCCGCTGCACGCGGTCGCCCTCGACCTGCTCAAGGAGACCGGTCCGATGGCCGTCTCCAGCGCCAACCGCTCCGGTGCCCCCGCCGCGACCAGCGCCGCCGACGCGGAGAAGCAGCTCGGCGACTCGGTGTCGGTCTATCTCGACGCCGGGCCGTGTGAGAGCGACACCCCTTCGACGATCCTGGACCTGACCACCGCGGTGCCCAGGTTGCTGCGGCGCGGGGCGGTCGCGGTGGAGAAACTGCGCGGCGTGATCGGCTACGTCGCCACCGACGCTGGTCCCGAGCCTGACGGTGGCACAGAGTCCGGCGGGTGAACGTGGACCCGAGCGTTCCCGTCCTTCTCGTCAAGATCGGGCACTACCCGCTTCACCACGGGGCGGTCGGCGTCGTGCGGACGCTGGGACGGCTCGGGGTCGCTGTTCACGTCATCGCCGAGGGTCGCCTGACCGCGGCGGCGCTCTCCCGTTACCGGGCCGGCCAGATCGTCTGGCCGACCACCGGGGCCGAGCCCGCTGAGCATCTTGTGCGGGGGCTGCGGGAGATCGCCGCGTCGCTGCCGGGAAGGGCGGTGGCCGTGGCGACGGACGACGAGGCGGCGATCCTGCTCGCCGAGCACGCGGAGATCCTGTCCGAGCACCTTCTGCTGCCGCCGGTCCCGCGTGACCTGCCGCGCCTGCTGGCCAGCAAGCACGACATGTTCCGGCTGTGCCGGCGCCACGGCATACCGGTTCCGGAGTCACGGCTGATCACCTCGCTCGACCAGATCGACGAGATCGCCGGGGAGCTCACCTTTCCCGTCGTGCTCAAGAACTCCGAACCGTGGCTCCGGCTGGCCGCGCCGGCGGTCAGCCGTTCCACGGTGGTGGAGACGCCGCTGGAGCTGCGCGAGCTGGCCGCGACATGGCCGGCCGCGCCGTACACGCTCGTCCAGGAGTACCTGCCGCGCTCGGAGTCGACGGACTGGATCGCCCACGTCTGCTGTGACGCGCAGGGGAACGCGGTGGTCACCTTCACCGGGGTGAAGGTACGGTCGTGGCCGCCGCACGTGGGGGTGACGACGTACGCCTACTCGGTGGCGAACCCGGAGCTGGTGAGCCTGACCACCAGGCTCTGCAAGGAGACCGGCTACGCGGGCGTCGCCGATCTCGACTGGCGGCTCGACCACCGTGACGGAAAGTACAAGCTTCTTGATTTCAACCCTCGGGTGGGAGCGCAGTTCCGGCTGTTCGAAACCGACGCGGGGATCGACGTGATCCGGGCCCATTACCTGACGCTGACCGGCCAGGCGGTCCCGCCGGGAACACAGGTGGAAGGGCGCAGGATCATCGTCGAGAACCTGGACGTTCCTGCCCGGGTCGCCTATCGACGCGCGAGGCGCGCCTACCAGATCCCTGAGGGGGGCGGGAGGGAGTTCGCCTGGCTCGCCGCCGACGATCCTCTCCCGGGACTGGCCACGGCCGTTCGCAGCGCCCGTCCGATCGCGCGGCGGGTGATCGCGCGGTTCTCCGGCCGGAAACCGTCATCCATGTGAAGAAAATAATCACCTGTTGCTGATAGGAATTCTGGTCCGTATGTGACCCTGATGGCCCTGTCATCCGTCATCTACCGGGTGTTCGGCGCGGTGAGAGGACGACAGCGGAATGGTTATCCGACCGAGCGGTCCGTCGCAGGCGGCCGTGGTCCGTCTGATCAGGCGGAACGCGTTCTTCGCCGGTGCCCTGGTGGCCGGGACGGTGGTCCGCGCGGGCATCACGGTGACCCAGCTTCCGGTGCTGGCCAAGAACGACAGTTACGCCTATATCGCGCTGGCCCTGCGGCCCCAGCCGCATGTGGTGCGGCCCAGCGGTTACCCGCTGTTCCTCTGGCTGCTCAAGCCGTTTCACAGCTTCACGCTGGTGGTCACGGTCCAGCACCTGCTGGCCCTCGTCTCGGTCACCGGCCTCTACGCGCTGCTGCGGCGGCGAACCTCGCTCCCTGGCTGGGGGGCGACGCTCGTCGTCCTTCCCGTGATGTTCGGCGCGTGGCAGCTCAAGATGGAGAGCGCCATCATGAGCGAGGCGCTTTTCGTTCCGCTGACCATCGGGGCCGTGGTGGTGGTGCTCTGGTGGCGCTCGCCCCCGGCCTGGGCCGTCGCGCTCTCGGGGGTGCTCCTCGCCCTCGCCACGCTGGCCCGCGCGGCAGGGTTGCCGCTGATCCTGCTGGTGGTGGGATACCTGGTCGTCCGGCGCGTCGGCCCGCGCCCGGTCATCGCCTTCACGGTCGCGGCCGTCCTGCCGCTGGCCGGCTACGGACTGTGGTTCCGGGCGTGGCACGGCAGCGTCGCGTTCACCCGGAGCAACGGGATCTTCCTCTACGGGAGGGTCATGGACTTCGCGGACTGCGAGAGGATGGCCCCTCCGATTCCCGAGCGGGGGCTCTGCACGCAGGCGCCGCCGGGAACCCGCCCGAAGTCGGACACCTACATCTGGTATCCGGGCACCCCCCTGCAGAGCATGGGCGTCGACGTCTTCAGCGAGGACGTCAACAATCTGGCGTCGAGCTTCTCCTGGCGGGCGATCCGTGAGCAGCCCCTCGACTTCGCCGCGACGGTCGCCAGGGACACCGGCGCCTTCTTCGCCGAGCCCTGGATACCGATGCCGCCGACGGCCGAGGAACTGGGGTACGACTCCGGGGTCAACGCGACCTACGTGCCGGGAGCCGATCCGGTGCGGGACGTTCGCGCGTACGAGGGAGGGGATCTCCTGGTCGCCACGGCCCTGGGCCACGACGCGGTGGAGCCGCCCGCGCCCAGGGCGGCGGGTCTTTTGAAGGTGGAGGGATACGCGACGGGCCTGCTCCTCGGCGTGCTGCTGGTGGCGGGCGCGGCCGGAGCGGTCAGGTGGAGGCGGCCCGAGATCGCCCTCCCCTGGGCCTTCGCGGTGGCGCTGTTGCTGATACCCGCGGCGACCTCGGTGTTCGATCGACGCTACGCCCTTCCGGCCATCCCGCAGGCGCTGCTGGCCGTGGCCCTCCTCTGGGGACGGGAGGGGGATCCGGAGCGGCCGCCTATTCCCAGGTGACAGGCCAGAAAACCAAGCTTGATGTGATTTTTGTTGTTTTTGGTGGACAGGTAAACGCATGATGCGGATCGCACGTCCTTCTTGTGCTTGTCCAGCAAGAAGGTGAGAGCGTATGAGTGCGACGTCGACCGAGCGCAGAGCGGAGCACCCTCCGGCTGCTCCGCCCGTTCCGGGGAACGGGCGGAAGCGATCGATCACACGCGTGCTCGTCGCGGGTGACCTCTGCTGTGCCCTGGTGGCCTATGCCGTGGTGCTGGGAGCCAGATGGTGGTGGGGCGGCTACGTCCCCTGGTTCGAGATGGTGTTCTCGGCGGGGCTGGTGATCGCCTGGCCGGTGGCGATGTCGTTCGTGGGGGCGTACCGAGGGCGAGTCCAGGCGGGTGGCCTGGAGGAGGTCCGCCTGGTGTTCAACGGTGGCCTGGGGCTGGCCGCGGTCGTCGCGATCGGTGCCTACGTCACCAAGCTCATGATCGCCAGGAGCATCGTCATCGCCATGCTGCCCATGGCGATCCTGCTCACCCTCGCCTTCCGCCGCGCCCTGCGCCGGCACCGGCACCGGACGGATCCCCGGGAGGCGGTCGCGCGGGTCGTCGCCGTCGGGCACCGGGTGGCGGTGATGGACCTGGTGATGCAGCTGCGTCACCAGCCTGGGTACGGCATGAGCGTGGTCGCCGCCTGCCTGCCCGAGGGGGCGGAGCTCGGATGCGTCCCCGACGTCGACGGGGTTCCGATCCTCGGCGACTTCACCAACGTGGCCGAGGTGGTGGCCAGGACGTCGGCGGACGCGGTGGCGGTCCTGGCCTGTCCTGAGCTGGACGGCGTGGCTCTGCGCAGGCTGGCCTGGAGCCTGGAGGTCACCGACACCGATCTGTTCGTCGCCCCGTCCCTGATGGACGTCGCCGGACCGCGGGTCAGCGTCCGCCCGGTCGCCGGCATGACACTGCTCCACGTGGACCACCCCTCTTTCGGAGGGATCAACCAGATCGTGAAGAACGTGTTCGACAGGGTGGTGGCCGCCGGGGTGCTGGCCGTTCTCGCGATCCCGATGTTGGCGATCTTCGTCGCGGTCCGGGCCACGAGCGACGGGCCGGCGCTGTTCAGGCAGACCCGGGTGGGGAAGGGCGGGCGCGAGTTCCAGATCCTCAAGTTCCGGACGATGGTGAACGGCGCCGACCGGCTGGGCGGCCTCGATGTCGAGGCGGCGCTGCTCAAGATGCGGGGCGACCCGCGCGTCACCCGGGTGGGAACGTTCCTGCGCCGGTACTCCCTCGACGAGCTCCCGCAGCTCGTCAACGTGGTCCGCGGGGAGATGTCGCTGGTCGGGCCGCGCCCGCTGGTGCCCGCGGAGTTCGCCCTGTACGGCGCGGACATCCACCGCAGGCTGGTGGTCCGGCCGGGGATGACCGGCCTGTGGCAGGTCAGCGGACGCTCGGACCTCTCCTGGGAGGAGCGGATGCGGATGGATCTCCGCTACGTCGAGAACTGGTCACTGATCCTGGACCTGCAGCTGCTCTGGAAGACCTGGGGGGCCGTCGCGCGTGCCCGGGGAGCCTACTGACACCAACGGGCACTCAACGGATCTCGTCGACGGCGTTGGCACTGTCGCTCTCCCGGATGTAGTCGTCGACGCGGTCGTCCTGGATCGCCTGGCTGAGGGCCCGCACCTTCCGTGTGTCCAGGTACACGACGCTCTGCGAGCCCTCCATGCCGCTGCCCCGCACCGGCATGGTGGTGTACTGGAACCCGTCGGCGCCGGCCAGATCGAACAGCCGCGACCTGATGATCGCCGGGGTGACCCCCGAGTCGACGCTGATCGCCTTGGTCAGGGCGCGCAGCAGGTTGTTGACCTTCACGGGGTTGGTGAGGGTCTCGGCGCTGAGCACCTTGCCGGCGATGGAGTGCAGCAGCGCCTGCTGACGCTTGATCCGGTCGAGGTCCCCGCCGGGGAGGTTGACGCGCTGGCGGACGAACTGCAGGGCCTTCTCGCCGTCGAGGTGCTGGCGGCCGGCCTTCCAGGTGACGCCGCTGAGCGGGTCCCGGACGGTCTCCGTCACCTCGACGTCGACCCCGCCGATCGCGTCGGTGGCCGCGGAGAACCCCTGGAAGTCGATCGCGGCGTAGTGGTCGACGCGGACACCGGTGAGCTTCTCGACCGTCTTGATCAGCAGGGCGGGGCCGCCCCAGGAGAAGGCGGCATTGATCTTGGCTCTGCCCTTCCCGGGAATGGAGACCCACGAGTCCCGCGGGATCGAGATCACGCTGATCCGGTTCCCGGCGTCGGCGAGGTGGATCAGCATGATCGTGTCGGTGCGCTGCTCGCCGGGCCGCCACAGCCGGGTCCTCGCGTCCTTGCCGGTGGTCGTCCTCTCCGAACGCGTGTCGGTCCCGACGAGCAGCCAGTTCTCACCCACCCCCAGCTCGGCGGGGGGCCGATCGGCCTCAGCGGTGGGGATGGCGTCGGGAATCCGCACGATGTCGCTGTCGAGGCTGCTCTGGAAGACATAGAGCGTTCCAGCAGTGCAGGCACCCATCAGGATTCCGGCGGTTCCGGTGATCAGCAGGAGGCGGAGGGCGCGATGCATCGGGGGTGCCCCTATCGAGTCAGACATACCAAAAGAAGTGCCATGCAACCTGCGATACCTTATGTCGCGCTGGTGGCAGTTAGCACGGTCAACTCGTTCATCACTCGCGTCACGGAGGTCTTGGTGGGGCTTGACGCCGTGAAGCGGCCCGCGCCCGGCGGCACCCGCCCCGGGCAGGCGGTGCGGGTGCTCCATGTGACCGAGTGCTGGGGCAGCGGGGTGGCCAGCGCCGTCCACGCCTACGTCGAGGCCACACCGGACCACGAGCACTGGCTGCTGATGGCGCACGACGCGGCCGACCCCCTGCTGGGCGAGGATCGCCTGCTCAAGGGGGTCAGGGTCTTCTCCGACGGGCACCTGGCGAGGATCCGCGACGTGGCCGCCGCCTACCGGGAGATCCGTCCCGACATCGTGCACGCCCACTCCTCCTACGCGGGCTTCTACGTCCGCTCCTGCCCGCCGGTTCCCACGGGGCGGATCGTCTACAGCCCGCACTGCTACGCCTTCGAGCGGACCGATGTCGCGCTTCCCGTCCGGTACGGCTTCCGCCTGGCCGAGACGCTGCTCGCCTCGCGTACCGGCGTCGTGGCGGCGGTGAGTCCGAGGGAGGCCGAGCTCGCGGCCCGGCTCCGTGGCGGCCAGCGCGTGGTCTACGTCCCCAACGTCGTCCCCGAGACCCCGGCGGCGGTGGAACCGCGGGAGCCCGGGGAGCGGCCGGGCCTTGTCGCGGTCTCGGTCGGCCGCGTCTGCGCGCAGAAGGACCCCGCCTTCTTCGCCGCCGCCGCCCGCGCGAGCGACGAGTCCGTCAGGTGGGTCTGGATCGGCGACGGAGACCCCGCCCTGCGCCGTGTCCTTCAGGACGCCGGGGTCGTCGTGACGGGCTGGCTCGCCCGTGAGGAGGCGCTGGCCCTGCTCGGCACCGCGGACGTCTACGTCCACACGGCGAGCTGGGAGGGCGCCCCGATCTCCGTGCTGGAGGCGGTCGGAGCCGGCCTGCCCGTGGTGGCGAGGGACATCCCGGCGCTGCGCAGCCTGGGCGTACCCGACCTGGTGACGACACCGGCCGGGTGCGCGCGGGCGGTGGCCGACCTCGGGGACCGCCCGCGGCGCGAGGAGGCGGTACGGAGGCTCGCCGGCGCGCTGGCGGGGCAGCACACCTCCGGGCTCCAGGCGGACCGGCTCGCCCACGCCTACACGCTCGTCACGGGGGCGGCGTGAGGGTCGGGGTGAGCGGTAAGGTGCTACGCCGGAACGTGGGAGGAAACACCTCCTACACGCGGACCCTCTACACCGCGCTGGCACCTTTCGGGATCGAGTGCGAGGCCCTCGTCCCGCCGGGCGACGGGCTCGGAGGAGCGGTCAGGCAACTCGCCTACGCCGCCGCCGACGGCCTGCTGTGGCCGGCCCGCCCGGGAGGGGCCGACCTGCTGCACTTCCCGGCCGACACCGGGGCGCTGATCGGCTCCCGGGTACCGATCGCGGCCACGGTGCACGGCGTCGAGGACGCTCCCGTCCCCGGGCTGGCCCGCGCGCTCTGGAAGCGCACCTGGATGGCCAGGGTCGGCAGGCTCACCCAGGTCGCCGGCGCGGTCATCACCGTCTCGCGCCATTCGGCCGGCGAGATCGGTAGGGTCTTCCGCGTCCCCGCGGCCCGCGTCCACGTGATCCCGCACGGGCTGGACGCCGGTCGTTTCCACCCCCGGGAGGCCGGCGACGACGCCCTCCTCGAACCCCTGCGGCTGCCCGGCGGGTTCGTGCTGTACCTGGGGAACCTGGACCCCCGCAAGAACGTCACGGCCCTGGTCGAGGCGACCGCGCGCCTGGGCGTCCCCCTGGTGGTCGCCGGAGGCGGGTTCCTCGGGTCGGGCCAGGTCGAGCGGGCACTGGCCGGGGCACCGCACGCCCGCTACCTCGGCCAGGTACCGCACGAGTTGGTGGCGCCCCTGATGAGGGCGGCCACGGTGTTCGCCTTCCCCTCAGGTCACGAGGGTTTCGGGATGCCGGTGCTGGAGGCCATGGCCTGCGGCACCCCGGTGGTGACCTCCGACCGGGCGGCGCTGCCCGAGGTCGCGGGTGACGCCGCCGTACTCGTATCCGATCTTGACGCGCGCGGCATCGCGGCGGGTCTGGAGACCGTCCTGTCCGACGACCGCGCCGCGGCGGATTTGCGGGCCCGGGGGATCGTCCGGGCCGCTCTGTTCTCCTGGGAGGAGTCCGCGCGGCGCCACGCCGAGGTGTTCACGGCCCTGGTCGAGAGCGGAGGTACCCGGGCGTGAGCACCTCGCGGTTGCCGCTGCGCGAGGGCGCCTGGTGGCTCCACCCGGCCTGGACGGCGATGCTCGCCACCATCCCCGGGCTGCTGGCCGTCTGGCTGATCGGGGACGACAGCTTCCGGGAGTGGTGGCGGACGCCGAAGATCTTCGACGACGGCAAGGTGCTCACCGTCGTGGTGTTCATCGGCGTCTTCGTCGTGGGCTGCATGCTGCCGTCGCTGTCCAGGCCGGTCCGGGCCACCGACATACCGGTCAACGCGCGCCAGCGCCGGGTCCTGCTCCTGGCCGGCCAGGTGGCCGCCGCGCTCACCGTGGTGGGATACGCGGCCTGGCTGGCCTCGGCGGTCTCGAGCGGGCTCAGCCTCGCCGACCTCGTGAAGGTCTTCTCGCTGAGCCCGGGCTCCGCGGACGCGGTCAAGGACGAACTCACCACCATCGGCGGGGTGACCACGCTGACCCAGCTGGGACCGCTGGCCATGGTCTGCCTGCTGCTTGAGCGGAGGCTCGGCGGTGGCTCGCACACCGCGATGTTCGTGATGCTCACCGGGTTGACGCTGGCGCGGGTGGTGCTCAACTCCGAGCGGCTCGCCCTGATGGAGATCGCGCTCCCGGTCCTCGCGCTGATCTCGACGCTGCGGCCCGGCGACGGGCGGCGCCACCACCGCTGGCTGTGGGCAGGGCTGCCGCTGCTCGCCCCGTTCGCCCTGGTGACGCTCTTCGGCACCTTCGAGTACGTGCGCAGCTGGTCCCACTACTCCGCGATCGTCCAGATCGACTACTCCGAGTTCGTGCTGCGCAGGCTGACCGGCTACTACGCCACGGCGTACAACAACTCCGCCATCGTGGTCGACCGCATCGGCCCCGGCCTCGTCTGGCCGTACTACACGGTGGGGTTCCTGTGGAACTTCCCCGGCCTGTCGGCGCTGCTGACCCCGGAGTCCGTGCTGGGTTTCCACCCCGCCCGGGTCTGGCCCGGCCTGCTGTGGCAGTTCGGCAACCCCGAGTACAACAACACGGGCGGCATGCTCGCCCCCCTCGCCGACTACGGGCTGGCGGGCGGCATGCTCTTCTGGGCCGGGACGGGGCTGGCGATCGGCCTCTGCTACCGCTGGATGCGCTCGGGGGAGATCCGGGGCCTGATCCTCTACCCGCTGCTGTACGTGGGCCTGGTCGACCTGGCCAGATATTTCTACTGGGGTGAGGGCCGGGCCTTTCCCACGCTGCTCGGCGCCGTCGTGCTGGCCATGTTGCTGCACCGCCGCCGGGACCCCGGGGAGGAGAGGTGACCGCGGCGCGCCGGGGGCTGTGGACCCTCGCCGACCACGTGATCTGCAGCGGAAGCAACTTCGCTCTCATGATCCTGGTGGCCGGCAACGTCTCGGTCGTCACCCTGGGAGAGTTCGCACTCCTCTACGGCTTCTACGTGGTGGTCGTGGAGCTGTCGCGGGCGGCGGTCAGCGAGCCGCTCCTGGTCAGGCGGCCCGAGGGAGACGCCGCGGTGCGCCGGGCGCTGGCGGACAGCTCCGGTTCCGCGGCCGTGTTCGGTGCCCTCGCCGGGGTGCTGCTGCTGGCCCTGTCCCCCTTCCTGGTCGGCTCGCACTGGCGCTCCGCCGTGGCGCTCGCCCTGCTATTGCCGGTACTGCTGGTCTGGGACGCGCTCAGGCTGGCGTTCATCGCGGTCGGCTGGCAGCGCCGCGCGGTGCTGGTCGACGTGGTGGGTGGGGTGGCGCAGGTCTCGGCGGCGTTCGCCGCGCTCCAGGTGGAGGCGAGCCTGGGCTGGCTGGTCGCCGGTTGGGGGTTCGGCGGTCTGGTCGCCGCGTGTCTGGCGGCCGCCCAGGCCAGGACGCTGCCCCGGCTCGGAGCGCCGCGCCGCTGGTTGAGGGAGTACGGCACGCTGGTCCGGCCCTACTTCGTGGAGACCGGGGCGCTCTCCCTGGCGGGCTATGCCGTACTGATCGTTCTCGGGCACATCGCGGGGCCGGCGGCGGTGGGGGCCTGGCGGGCCGCGCTGACGCTGTTCGGCCCGGCGAACGTGGTGATGGCGGCCGGTCGGGTCGCGGCCGTCAGCGAGCTTTCCCGGCTCAGGACCGCGGGCCCCGGCCGGATGCTCCGCTCGGCGGCCGTGGTCGGGCTGCTGTGCGGGGTCGTGGGCGCCGCGGCCGGTACCGTCGCCGCCTTCCTGCCGGACTCCGTCGGCCATGCCCTGCTCGGCGAGTCCTGGGCGGACGTGGGGCCGCTCGTCCCCGCCTTCACCGCCCTGCTCGTGATCGAGGGGATCGGTCTCGGACCCTATGGTGTGCTGCGCGCCATGGAACGGGTCCGGACGCTGTTCGTCCTGAGGGTTTCCGTGGCGGCGGGACGCGTGCTCGCGGTCAGCGCGGGGGCGGCACTGGCCGGCGCCGCCGGCGCGGCCACGGCGAGCTCGCTGATCGAGGCCACCGGGTTCCTGGTCGCCATGGCCCTTCTCGCGGCGGTCCTCACCACCGCGCCTTTCCGAACGTCGCACGTGACCCCCCAACAGTCGAGAGAGCACCCGTGAACGCCAGAGAGCTGATCGCCGGAGCCCGCAGGAACCTGCTGCTCGTCATCCTGCTCGCCGTCCTCGGCACGGGGACCGGGCTCGGGATCGGCCTGCTGCAGCCGAAGGAGTACAGGACCACGACGACGCTGTTCGTCTCCATCGCGCAGGGCGGCCAGTCCAGCATCGACCAGAGGTACCAGGGCACCCTGTTCACCCAGGAGAGGGTGCGCTCCTACGCCGCGCTGGTCACCACCCCGGTGGTGACCAGGTCGGTGGTCAGGACCCTCGGGCTGTCACTGAAGCCCGAGGAACTGGCGCAGAGGCTGGAGGTGGACGTCCCGGTCGACACCGTCCTGCTCAACATCACCGCCAGGTACGGCGACGCCGAGGCCGTGGCGAGGATCGCCAACGCGGTGACCGCCCGGCTCGTCGCGGTGGTCGCGGACCTGGAGACACCCGATCCGGACCAGGGCTCGGCGATCCGCGTCAAGGTGGTCAGGGACGCGGCGGTGCCGGAGCGGCCGAGCAGCCCCAGGGTCGTCCTGAACATAGTGCTGGGATTCGCGCTGGGACTCGTCGGGGGCGTCGGCGCGGGCGCCCTGCGCGAGGCGCTCGACACCCGGATCCACAGCGAGGCCGATCTCGCGAGGCTGAGCGACCAGCCCCTGCTGGCCATGGTCCCCAAGGATCCCGACACCCAGGTCGCCCCGCTCGTCGGCGATCGTTTCAGCTCACGCGCCGAGGCGTACCGCAAGCTGCGCACCACCCTGCGCTTCGTCGGCGTCGACCAGCCCGCCAAGGTTTTCCTGGTCACCAGCCCGCTCCCCGGCGACGGGAAGTCGACGACCGCGGTCAACCTGGCGGCGGCCCTGGCAGCCGAGGGTGCCCAGGTGGCCCTGGTCGAGGTCGACCTGCGCAGGCCGAGGCTCGCCGACATGCTCGGGCTCGTCGGCGAGGCGGGTCTGACCAGCGTCCTGACCGGGAGGGCCGAGCTGGCCGATGTCGCCCAGTCGACGGCGGGAGCGCACCGGATCACCGTGCTCACCAGCGGCCCGCTGCCGCCCAACCCCAGCGAGCTGCTGGGCACCCAGCGCATGCGGGACCTGCTGCGGCGGCTCGCCCAGGGCTTCGACTACGTCATCCTGGACGCCCCGCCGCTGCTGCCCGTCACCGACGCGGCGGTGCTCGCGCCGGAGGCGGACGGGACCATCCTGGTGACGCGGGCCAAGAAGACCAGGCGCGACGATCTGCGTGAGGCACTGACGGTGCTGGAGGGGGCCAGGGGCCGCGTCGTGGGACTGGTCTTCAACTGCGGGACGGTCACCAGGTCCGACCGGTACGGTCCGTACACGCGCGACACCGCCAAGCCCCAGCTGGGGGACACCTTCCAGGACCGGGAGCCGCCTGCCGTGGTGCGGCGGCCGAGGAGGGGAGACTCGCCGCTCAGCGGGGACCGAGCAGTTCCCCCAGGGCGCGGCTGAGCGAGTCGCCGATCACCCGGGAGCACTCCTCGTACTCCCTCGGCGGCCCACCGTACGGATCGGCGATTTCGATCGATGGATGCCGGCCAGGGGCACCCCGGCGCCTGGCGGCGGTCCTGACCACGGCGTGCGCACGCCCGACGGTGTCGGAGCGGTGGCGGACTTTCCGGCCCGCCGACAGATGGGCGAACTCGCGGAGGGTGAAGGTCCGGTGGATCGCGGTCGGATCCATCGTCACCGCCGTGCCGCGTTGCCCCGTCTCCATGGTGAGGATGAGATCCGCGTCGCCGACCAGGGCGCCGTCCAGCGGTCGCGAGAGGTGCTCGGAGCCGTCCAGCCCGAGGTTTCTCAGCGTGTCGAGCGCGTGCGGAGCCATGGGGTGCCCCGCTCTGGCGTGGGTGCCCGCGCTCGACACGAGGATCGGGCAGGAGGAGAACCGGAGCATCGCCTTGGCTATCGCCTCGGCCATCGGAGAGCGGACGATGTTCGCCGTACAGACGATCAGAATCCGGAAGTCCTCTCTCACCTCGTCTATTTTAGCGGTGAGCCTGGAGATCGATACCGAAGCGATCCTTGAGAATGCCTCGAATGTTGGGGTAGGTCTTGTTCATCCGATGCGCCAGCACCCGGCCGTGCAACCCCGCGGATCTCGTCTCGTCGAAGGGCTCGATGCGCGGCATCGCGAACAGGCCCGCGTGCTCGGTGTGCCAGAGGGCGCAGGCGTAGCCGAACCCCGCCTCCGCGACCGCCTCCACCTCGCGGGCGCCGTGCTGCCCGTACGGGTAGCAGAAGCCGCCGACCTCCTCACCGGTCAGGTCCTCCAGCATCGTCCTGCTCGTCACGAGTTCCTCGGCCAGCCGCCGGTCGCCGTCCACGGTCGGCAGCCGGGGATGGGTCAGCGAGTGCGAGCCGATCTCCATGCCCGCGGCGGCCACCTCGCGAAGCTGCTCTCGGGTCATCACGTCCCGGGGGACTCCGGGGTCCCAGGAACTGTCGCCGCCCACGTGGCCCGCGACGACGAACACCGTGGCGGTGAAGCCGTGCTCCGCCAGGGTGGGCACGACGGTCGTGGCGAAGTCGGCGTAGCCGTCGTCGAAGGTGAGCCCGACCAGCCCGGCGGCCTGGCCCCTGGCCTCGGCGGCGCGCAGCTCACGCATCGTGACCCCGCGCAGCCCGCGGTCGCGCAGCCAGCGCATGTGGCGCTGGAAGCTGGCCGGAGAGACCGTGATCCGGAGCGGATCCCGACTGAATTCGGCCACGGAATGATAAACCCACACCATCGGCGATTTGTTCACGTGAATCATCCCGGGAGGCTCCAATCGCATCTCTTTGCGCTGGCCTACCATATCGGCGTGAATTCCACTCCACGGGTCGCTCTGGTCGTCACGACGATCGGTCGGCCCGAGACCCTCGACCGCCTGCTCCGCTCGGTGCTTGAGCAGAGCCTCCCGGCCACCGAGATGATCGTCGTCGACCAGAGCGGCGGAACGGGGACCGCGGAGGTCGTCGAGCGCTGGCGGGAACGGCTGCCGGTCCGGCGGGTGAGCACGCCGCGAGGGCTGTCCGCGGGGCGCAACGCCGGGGTGGCGGCGCTCGGGGACTACGACATCGTGGGCTTCCCCGACGACGACACCTGGTACGCCCCCGATACCCTGGCCAGGGTGTGCGAGGCGATCGGCGGGCACGGGGTCGTCTCCGGCATGCTGCTCGACGCGGCGGGGCAGCCGACCCAGCTGGCCTTCGGCGCCGAGCCGGCCGTCCTCGACGGCGCCACCGTGTGGTCCCAGGCCATCGAGGCGACCTGTTTCTACACGGCGGCCTTCATGGGGGCGGTGGGCTCCTTCGACGAGGGGCTCGGAGCGGGCTGCCCGACGCCCTGGCAGTCGGGAGAGGGCACCGATCTGCTCCTGCGCGGGCTGCGGGACGGCTGGTCGATCGCCTACCACCCACGCGTCATCGTCTACGAGGACAACCCCTTCGTTCCCGCGGCCGGTACCAGAGAGTTCCGCCGCAGGGCACGCCACGTCGCGCGGGGGACGGGCAGGGTGTACCGCAGGCACCACGGCTGGGGGGCCCGGCTCAGGGTGCTGGCCAGACCGCTCGGCGGCGCGCTGCTGAGCGCCGCCCGCGCACGTTGGGCGGACGCGGGCTGGCACCTGCAGCGCCTGATCGGACGGTTGGAGGGCATCACGGGAATCCTGCTTCCCGTCCGGCGCCACGTCCACTCCAGGACGTGATCTCCTGAGGGTTCCCGCGCCCGGCATCGCGCGGCCCATGTCCATGATCCATGCCATCTGATTATCACCGTGACGCGGGGCGCTCTCCCCGGTACCTTGAAGTGGGCCGACACTTCCGGGAGACGTCCATGGGCAAGTTCGAAGGAATGGACCCCAAGCTGGTCCGCGACCTGTTGTCCGAGGTGCGGCGGGCGGCCGATCAGATGCGGAACGTCGAGGGCAAGGTCACCCAGCTGATGAGCGGGGCCGGCCTGTCCTCGCAGTCGACCCACAGACCCGTCCAGATCGCCGACGCGTGCGACGTGATGGTCCGTGACGTCTCCGCTCGCGTGGCGTTGCTGGAGAAGAGGATCAACCAGAACGCGACGGCACCTCCCGCCGAGCCCAAGACCGGGGACACGAAGCCTGACAGTGGCACGGCGGGCGACGACGCGAAGCCCGAGACCCCGAAGGCCGACGGCCTCGAACCGGCGGTCGGAGCGGACGACAAGCCCCGCGTCGGTGACCAGTCGGCCGGGAGCACCCAGCGTGACGATCCGAAGGACTCCCCCAAGCCGGAGCCTCCGAAGGGCGACGAGACCAAGCCCGAGACGGGCTCGAAGGGTGACGAGGGCAAGCCGGAGGCGGGCTCGAAGGGTGACGAGACCTCCCCGAGGGACGGTTCGAAGGAGACGCCGAAGCCGGAGGCGTCCGGGGCCGACGACCGGAAGCCGGACACGGGTTCGAAGGGTGACGAGACCTCTCCGCGCGAGGGGGACTCCCCCAAGGAGAACGTCAAGCCGGTTGACACCGCACCGCGCGAGACCCCGAAGCCGGATGCCACGCCCACGCCGGAGGCGCCCAGGGCCGAGGACACGCCGCGCGAGGCTCCGAAACCGGATCCCACTCCAGAGGCGCCCAGGGCCGAGGACACGCCGCGCGAGGCTCCGAAACCGGATCCCACTCCAGAGGCGCCCAGGGCCGAGGACACGCCGCGCGAGACCCCGAAGCCGGATGCCACGCCCACGCCGGAGGCGCCCAGGGCCGAGGATTCGCGGCCGGAGACGCCGAGGGTCGAGGATTTGAAACCCGCGGTTCCCGGGCCCGGTGAGGGGCCTCAGGACGGGGGACGGCCGGTTGGCGACGTGCCACGCCAGACACCCGAGGTCCCCGGCCCGGATGCCACCCCCGTGCCGGAGATGCCCAGAGCCGATGACACGCAGCCGGAGATCGTCAATGTGAACGACACGATGCCCGGCGGGGAGGATTCCGACGCCAAGGGTGACTCCGGTTCCAAGGGTGACGAGACGACGCCGCGGGGGGACGGCTCCGTGGGTGGCGCGCCGGTGAACGATTCCGACGCCAAGGGTGACTCCGGTTCCAAAGGTGACGAGACGACACCGCGGGGGGACGGCTCCGTGGGTGGCGCGCCGGTTGACGATCCCGACGCCAAGGGCGACTCCGGCTCCAAGGGCGACGAGCGCTCGCCCAGGCAGGAGGGCGGCACGTCCGGCAACGACATCCTCGACAGTTACCGGAAGGACCATCCCGACGACATCGACCAGAGCGGCGATCAACGGGCGAAGGTCGTGGAGGTCGACGGTGTGAAGGTGCTCCAGATCCCGCTCGACTCGCCCACGGCGGCCGAGGTCGACGAGTTGCTGAAGAACATCGAGGACATTCCGCCGCTGGAGATGCCTACGGTCGACAACGTCTCCGCCACGGCGGGGCAGCCGGGCTGGGTCGAGCCGCACGGCCCGCTCGATTCGGCCAAGCCCGACTATCCGCTCCTCGACACCGCGGGACCCACCACCGACCAGACCGTCCAGCCGCCGGGCACGGGGGGCGACGCCACCCCCGAACCCGCCGGTACGACCTCCGGTGAGGCGGCTGTTCAGCCGCAGGCCACGACCTCCGCCGTACCCGCCGTCCAGACGGCGGGTACGGCCTCCGGTGAGGCGGCCTCGCAGCCCGCCGTGGTGCCGCGGGGAGACGCCGGCACGCCGTCCATCGGCGACGCGGTCTTCAGCGAGGCACGAGGGGCGGAGGATGCCGCAGGGGGCTCGGGGCAGTCGGCGTGGACGGCTCCCGGGGGGGTGGCCGCCGCACCGGACGGTTCGGTCGCCCGGTGGGCCGGCGGCGGCGACGTCGTCACCGCGGAGGCGAGCCCTCTCGATCTGGACGCCCTCAGGACGCTCGCCGACAACGCCCGGGAGATCGAGCCGCTGGAGATGCCCGGCGTGCGGGTGCCGGAAGGGGAGACCTGGGGCGAGGGGGCCTGGGTGCCCATGGACATCGGGCCCGACGGACCGGCGGGCGACGTGGAGCCGGGGAATCCGCTGCGGCCGATCCCGCCTCCGGGAGGCGGGCAGTGAGCGGGGGCGGGGATCATATCGGCGAGCCCGACTCCCGAGCCGGTCAGCACCGTTACGGCGTCGGGCAGTGAGCGGGGGGCAGGGACTGTGTCAGCGAGGGTGAGGAGCCTGTGATGTTCGTGGATCCACCCGCACCGCAGCCGCTGCAGCCGGGGGAGACCCCGCCGGCCTCGGGCGGCGGCGGTCTGCCGTCCTCGGACGCCGCCACGGCGTGGGAGTTCAACCCCGAATACCAGCGGCTGGTCATGATGTGGCGGCAGGTGCTTCCCGCACTCGACACGCTGACCGCCAGTCTGGACAAGGCCTACCAGCTCGCCAGGAGCAGGGATGTCTGGGACGCCCCGGTCTCCGGCCGCTACGTCGAGGACATGACGGAGTGGCGCACCCGTCTCGGCCTCTACCGGCAGGCGATCCTGACCTCGATCAGCGACCAGGCGGCCGACACGCCGAGATGGGTGCCGGTGGGAGCCGGGGCCCCGCACGCCTTCTCCTGACGTCCTTCCCGGCTCGGCGTCGCCGGTCGGGTCCTTTGGCGCGAGGCCCGTGGGCCGGGCGGTTTTCGAAGCCTCCCGGGGGGACGACCCCAGGGGCCTTCCCGGGGTGTGCGTTTCCGCACGGAGACACGCCTTCCCGTGGCGACACCTCTCTGACCTGGGATAACCGGGGTAGCCGGGCTTACAGTGGGGGTGAGTTGTCATCTTCGGGATGTGAGCCATGGGCGCAGAGCCGTACTACGGGCCAGATTTCGGCCTACTGCAGCGCGAGGATCCGGAGATCGCCCGTGTGCTCCTCGACGAGCTCGACAGGCTCCGCAGCGGCGTCCAGCTGATCGCGAGTGAGAATTTCGCCTCGCCCGCCGTGCTCGCCGCGCTCGGCTCGACGCTCACCAACAAGTACGCGGAGGGCTACCCCGGCAGGCGCTACTACGCCGGATGCGAGGTCGTCGACCGGGCCGAGCAGCTCGCGATCGACCGGGCCAAGCGGCTGTTCGGCGCCGATCACGTCAACGTGCAGCCTCACTCCGGCGCCTCGGCGAATCTGGCGGCCTACGCGGCACTGCTCCAGCCGGGCGACACGGTGCTGGCGATGGCGCTGTCGCACGGCGGCCACCTCACGCACGGTTCCAAGGTCAACTTCTCCGGCCGCTGGTTCGACGTCGTGGCGTACGGCGTGCGCAGGGACACCGAACTGATCGACTATGACGAGGTCAGGGACCTGGCGTTGCAGCATCAGCCCAAAATGATCATATGTGGTGCCACCGCCTATTCCCGAAAGATCGACTTCGCGGCCTTCCGGGGGGTCGCCGATGAGGTGGGCGCCTGGCTGCTCGCCGACGTCGCGCACACCATCGGGCTGATGGCTGGGAACGCCCTGCCGTCCGCCGTGCCGTACGCGGACGTGGTGACCTTCACCACGCACAAGGCGCTGCGCGGCCCGAGAGGGGGCGGGATCATGTGCACCCGGGAGCTGGCCCCCAGGGTCGACCGCGCGGTCTTCCCCTTCGTGCAGGGCGGCCCGCTCATGCACGCGGTGGCGGCCAAGGCCGTGGCGTTCGGCGAGGCGCTGCGCCCCGAGTTCGCGCGGTACGCGCGGCAGGTGGTGGCCAACGCCCGGGTACTGGCCGACGCCCTGGCCGCCGAGGGGATGCGGCCCGTCTCCGGCGGCACCGACAGCCATCTGGCGCTGATCGACCTGCGGGACGTCGGGGTCTCCGGCGCGGTGGCCGAGCAGCGGTGTGGCGCGGCCGGGATCACGCTGAACCGCAACGCGATCCCCTACGATCCGGAGCCGGCCACGGTGACGTCCGGGATCCGGGTGGGCACCCCCTGCGTCACGACCCAGGGAATGGGGGCCGAGGAGATGAAGGCGGTGGCCTCGATGGTGGCACAGGCCATCCGCAACCCCGACGCAGTGGGTGAAATACGGGAGCGCGTCGCGGCGCTGACGAGCCTCCATCAGATATATCCCAGCGAACTATGAGCTGTTCTGTGGCGTTTTCCGGTCACAGGTGGCCGGACTATCCGCGAAACTGGTTCCGTGCGCGAATACCTACTCATGGCGCTCGTCGCGGCCGCGGTGACATACCTGCTGGTCCCACTGGTCCGCGTTTTCGCCGTCCGTATCGGTGCCATGCCCGAGGTCCGCGACCGTGACGTGCACACCACGCCGACGCCCAGACTCGGTGGCCTGGCGATGTACGGCGGTCTCGTCGCCGGTCTGCTGATCGCCGGCGAGTTGCCCTATGCCGGGGGCAAGCTGGCGGCCGAGGGCCAGGGCAAGACGGTGATCGCGCTGATCGCCGCGGGAGGGCTGATCACGCTGACCGGCTTTCTGGACGACTGGCTGGGGATGGACGCCCTCGTCAAGCTCGCCGGGCAGATCGGCGCGGCGGGCGTGCTCGTCGCCTTCGGCGTCAGCCTGCCGTGGCTCCCGCTGCCCACGGCGCTGGGCGGGCAGACCATTCTCGACTCCACGCTGAGCCCGCTGATCACGATCCTGATCGTGGTCGTCATGATCAACGCCGTCAACTTCGTCGACGGGCTCGACGGTCTGGCCGCCGGGATCGTGGGCATCGCCGCGATGGCCACATGGACGTACTCGGTGGCCCTGTCGAAGGACTACGGCAACACCAGCATCAACGTGACGGCGGTCATCGCCTCGGTGCTCATCGGGATCTGCCTGGGCTTCCTGCCGCACAACTTCCACCCGGCGAAGATCTTCATGGGGGACACCGGGGCGATGCTGATCGGCTTGGTCCTCGCCTCCACGATGATCCTGGTGACGCCGCTCGACTCCAGCAGCATCAACCGCTTCCCCGTCATCCTCCCCCTGCTCGTGCCGGTCGCGATCCTGGTGCTTCCGCTGCTCGATCTGATCATGGCGGTGGTCCGGCGCACGTCCAACGGCCTGTCGCCGTTCGCGCCCGACCGAGGGCATCTCCACCACCGCCTGCTGGACATCGGGCACTCACACCGCCGCAGCGTCATGATCATGTACGCCTGGACCTTCCTGTTCGCCTTCGCGGTCGTGGCACTGTCCATCGAGGGTGTCCCGCTCATCCTGTTCCCGCTGACCGTGCTGCTCGCCATCGGCGTGCTGGTGATGATGGCGCTGCCCCGCTGGCGGGCCCGCCGCGACGTCGGCGGGTCCGGAGGGCAGGGCCCGACCGGCACCGCCGGGCCCGCCGGGCCCGCGGCTCCCACGGGATTCAGCGGTCCCACCGAGGGGCCGGGGCGGCAGGTGCGACCGGGCGAGCCGCAGGCCCGGGTCCGGCCCCACCCCTACCCCTCGGAGACGCCGGGGCCCCGTCCGGCCGTCAGCGGCGACGACGGCGACGGCACCGCCACGCTCTCGGCGCTGCCCGGCCTGTCACTCACCGCTCCCCGGCAAGGTTTCTCAAACCCTGAGACGCGGCGTTGAGCGGTCCATCTCAGCTGCTTGATCGTTCACTTGAAACGGCAGGTAAAGGCGCTCTTCCATGAGCTTGTGATAGCTTTCACTAACGGATCCATGGTTCAGCTGGATCTTCGAGGTAGCAATCGCTCGCTTGATAACAGTCACTGGGAGTGCCGATGCAGGCCAATGACGTGCGCGTCCTCAAAGGGGCCGTGATACCCACCGCCGCCGCGGGTGCGGTCGTCATCCTCACGGCGGCTCTGCTCTCCGGTGCCAAGGGGGCACTGGGGGCCGCGATCGGCCTCCTGGTGGTGGCGGTCTTCTTCACGGTCAGCCTGGTCGCGGTCTCCTCCGCGAGCCGGGTCTCTCCCGTTGTGATGATGGTCACCGCGGTCGCCACCTACGCGGTGAAGGTCCTGATCATCATGGCGCTCCTCAAGGTGTTCGAGAGCGCCACGGCGTTCGAGCCGCGTGCCTTCGGCTGGTCGGCGATCATCTGCACCGTCGTCTGGACGGCCGGCGAGATGCGGGGCTTCGTGAAGACGAAGATGCTCTACGTCGACCCGGGTGCCGCTGTCCCTGGACAGGGTGGCCCCCGATGAGGCGTATCATGACCGGGCGGCGGGACCCGATATGACTAGTCATCTCCCCGGCTGCTATTGTCATGCCCGCAATGAGCGAACAAGAACGCAGGCCCGAGAGCGATGGCCGCGACTTCGCCAACGCTGCCTGGTCGGTTCCCAGCTACATTCTCTCCGGGATCATCCTGTACGGCGGCGGCGGTTGGTTGCTGAGCCGTTGGACTGGCGTGGCCGTGTTCACACCGATCGGAGTGATCGTCGGTGTCGTTCTCGCCATCTACCTGGTCTACCGGAAATACGGTCGCTGACCTCGCGCGGCGGTCGCTTCGCTGAGGAAGCAGTCTTGATCCACTACCACGTTGAAGGGAACGCCGCGTGAAGGCGCTGACGGTCCTCGCCGCCGACGAGTTCAAGGCCCCGGGGCTTGAGCTGTTCGATCTCCCCCCGATCATTCCCGGCGTCACCTGGTTCACCAAGCCGGTGCTGCTCGCCCTGCTGAGCTCGCTCGTGGTCATAGCCTTCTGCTGGTCGGCCTTCGCCAACCCGAAGCTGGTGCCCCGGGGCATCCAGAACATCGGTGAGTACGGTTACATGTTCGTCCGCGATCAGGTAGCTCGTCCCTTTCTGGGCAAGGACGCCGACCGCTGGATGGGCCTGCTGCTGAGCCTGTTCTTCCTGGTCTGGATCTGGAACCTGATGGGGGTCGTCCCCTTCCTGCAGTTCCCGATCGCCTCGCACATCGCCTTCCCGATCGTGCTGGCGGTAAGCGTCTACGTGCTGAAGATCTACCTGGGCATGAAGCACCAGGGAGGGCTCGGCTACTTCAAGAACATGATGTTCCCCCCCGGCCTGCCCAAGCCGATCTACGTGCTGCTCGCGCCGATCGAGTTCCTCTCCAACATGATCGTGGCGCCGTTCACCCACGCGGTGCGACTCTTCGCCAACATGTTCGCGGGCCACATCATCCTGGCCTTCTTCAGCGCCGTTGGTTTCTGGTTCCTCTTCGAGCAGCTCACGCCGCTCGGCGCCCCGGTCGGTGTCGTCGCCGTCATCATGACGATCGCGATGACCGCGTTCGAGATGTTCATCCAGTTCCTGCAGGCCTTCCTGTTCGCGCTGCTCGCCGCGATGTACATCGGCGGCTCGCTGCACGCCGAGCACTAAGACCCTTCTCCTCCAGTTCAGACCGGTGAGACCCGTTCACCGGCCATCTTGTAAAGGAAACAGCAATGAGCATCCTCGCTGAGGTCACCGGCAACATCGGCTCCATCGGTTACGGGCTCGCCACGCTTGGCCCCGGCATCGGTGTCGGTCTCATCTTCGGTAACGGTCTGCAGGCCATCGCCCGCCAGCCCGAGACCTACGGTCTGATCCGCCAGAACATGCTGCTGGGCTTCGTGCTCGTCGAGGCGCTGGCCCTGATCGGCCTTGTCGCGCCGTTCATCTACTGATCGAAGACACCCTGACGGAAGGCTGCATCGATGACTACCGCAGCTAAGCTCCTGGCGGCCGAGGGCGGCACCAGCCCGATCATGCCGCACCTCTACGAGCTGGTCGTCGGCGGTTTCGCGTTCTTCGTCGTCCTCTTCGTCGTCGGTAAGATCCTCACCCCGCGAATCCAGAAGACCCTGGCCGAGCGGACCGATGCGATCGAAGGCGGCATCAAGCGAGCCGAGGACGCCCAGGCCGAGGCCCAGGCGCTGCTCAAGCAGTACAAGGACCAGCTCGCCGAGGCTCGTCACGAGGCTTCCCGCCTCCGTGAGGAAGCTCGCGAGCAGGGTGCGCAGATCAAGGCCGAGCTCCGCGAGGAGGCGCAGGCCGAGGCCCGCCGTCTCGTCGAGGCTGCGCACCTGCAGATCGAGGCCGACCGTCAGCAGGCGTTCGCCCAGCTCCGCGCGGAGCTCGGTCGTCTGTCGATCGATCTGGCCGGTCGTATCGTCGGCGAGTCCCTTGAGGACGAGGCGCGCCAGCGCCGCACCGTGGACCGGTTCCTTGAGGAGCTCGAGTCGAGCAGCGCGGCGGTCCGCTGATGAGAGGTCTGAGCAGGGCTTCGCTGGCCGAGGTCGAAGAGCGCTTCAACGCCGTCGCGGGAAGCGCCGACCTCGGCACGCTGGCCGACGAGCTCTTCTCGGTCGCCGACCTGTTCGACCGTGAGCACGGGCTCCGCCGCAACCTCTCCGACCCCGCCCGGCCCGCGGCCCAGAAGGCGCAGGTCATACGGGTGCTGCTGGAGGGCAAGGTCAGCGATGCCGCGCTGGAGACGGTCGCCGCGGCCGTGTCCGCGCGGTGGGCCCGATCCGGCGACCTGGCCGACGCCCTTGAGCGTCTCGGCGTCATCGCCGCCTCCGCGGAGGCCGAGGCGCAGAGCAGGCTCGACGACGTCGAGGACGAGCTGTTCAGGTTCGGGCGCATCGTCGCCTCGAACCTGGAACTGCACCGGACCCTGACCTCCACGACGGCACCGGAGCAGGCCAAGCGGGAACTGCTGGGCTCCCTGCTCGCCGACAAGGTCGCCCCCACCACTCTCCGCCTGGTCACGCAGCTCGTGGTACACCCGCGAGGACGTAGCCTGGACAGTGGCCTTGAGGAGTTCGGAAAGCTGGTCGCCGCCCAGCGGCAGCGCCTCGTCGCGGTGGTGCGGAGCGCCATCGTGCTCTCAGAGGAGCAGAAGCAGCGTCTCGCCACGTGGCTGCGCACCTCGTACGGCCGCGACGTTCATCTGAACGTCGAGGTGGATCCGCGGGTGCTGGGAGGGTTCTCGGTGCACATCGGGGACGATCTCATCGACACCACCATCGCGGGACGAATCGAAGAAGTCCGCCGCCGGTTGGCCGGCTAGGCGAATAGGGAGACTGAAGAGAGATGGCGGAGCTTACGATCCGGCCGGACGAGATCCGGGACGCACTTGAGCGCTTCGTCCAGGCGTACGAGCCGGAAGGCGCCGCGCGTGAGGAGATCGGGACCGTCGTCGACTGCGGCGACGGTATCGCCCATGTCTCCGGCCTTCCCTCGGCGATGGCGAACGAGCTGCTTGAGTTCGAGGACGGCACGCGTGGCCTGGCACTGAACCTGGACGTCCGGGAGATCGGTGTCGTTGTTCTGGGCGACTTCAGCAAGATCGAGGAGGGCCAGTCGGTCCGCCGGACAGGCGAGGTCCTGTCCGTGCCGGTCGGCGACGGCTTCCTCGGCCGAGTGGTCGACCCGCTGGGCATTCCGCTGGACGGCAAGGGTGCCATCGAGTCCGAGGGTGTTCGTCCCCTCGAGGTTCAGGCGCCTTCCGTCGTGCAGCGCCAGCCGGTGAAGGAGCCCCTCGCCACCGGCATCAAGGCGATCGACGCGATGACCGCGATCGGCCGTGGCCAGCGCCAGCTGATCATCGGTGACCGTGGCACCGGCAAGACCGCGATCGCCGTGGACACCATCCTCAACCAGCGGGAGAACTGGCTCTCCGGCGACCCGGACAAGCAGGTCCGCTGCGTCTACGTCGCGGTCGGCCAGAAGGGTTCCACGATCGCCCAGGTCAAGGCTCGCCTTGAGGAGGCGGGCGCGCTGGAGTACACCACCATCGTCGCCTCTCCGGCGTCCGACCCGGCCGGTTACAAGTACCTCGCCCCCTACACCGGTTCGGCCATCGGCCAGCACTGGATGTACCAGGGCAAGCACGTTCTCATCGTTTTCGACGACCTGACCAAGCAGGCCGACGCCTACCGCGCGGTCTCCCTGCTGCTCCGTCGTCCGCCGGGCCGCGAGGCCTACCCCGGTGACGTCTTCTACCTGCACTCCCGCCTCCTGGAGCGTTGCGCGAAGCTGTCGAAGGAGATGGGTTCCGGCTCGATGACCGGTCTGCCGATCATCGAGACGAAGGGCAACGACGTCTCGGCGTTCATCCCGACCAACGTCATCTCCATCACCGACGGCCAGGTCTTCCTGGAGACGGACCTGTTCAACGCCGGTGTCCGTCCCGCCATCAACGTCGGTGTCTCGGTTTCCCGAGTCGGCGGCTCGGCCCAGACCAAGGCGATGAAGTCGGTCGCCGGAACGCTGCGCCTGTCGCTCTCCCAGTACCGTGACCTGGAGGCCTTCGCCTCCTTCGCCTCCGACCTGGACGCGGCGTCCAAGGCTCAGCTGGAGCGCGGTCAGCGCCTGGTCGAGCTGCTCAAGCAGCCGCAGTACAGCCCCTTCCCGGTCGAGCACGAGGTCGTCTCCATCTGGGCCGGCACCACCGGTGAGCTCGACGAGGTCCCGGTCGAGGACATCCGCCGTTTCGAGGCGGAGTTCCTGGACTACATCGGTCGAGAGAAGAAGGGCATCTTCGACAGCATCCGAGAGACCAAGGCCCTGTCCGAGGACACGGTCACCGCTCTCAAGGACGCCGTCACCGCGTTCAAGAAGACCTTCGAGACCTCCGCGGGCGAGCTGCTGGTCAACGAGGAGCCGGTCGAGGCGCTCGGCGCCGAAGAGGTCGGCCAGGAAAAGATCACCAAGCGCGTCCGTACGGCTGAGAAGAAGTAGCCGATGGGTGCCCAGCTAAGACTGCTGCGGCGGCGGATCAAGTCGGTCAAGTCAACGGCGAAGATCACGCGCGCCCAGGAGCTCATCGCTTCATCGCGCATCGTGAAGGCGCAGTTGCGGATGCAGGCGGCGGTGCCGTACGAGCGCGAGATCACTCGCGCCGTGACGGGCGTCGTCAGCAACACCGCCAGCGTCGACCACCCGCTGACCGTGGAGAAGGAGCGGCCGGCCAGGGCCGCCGTGCTCATCGTCACCAGCGACAGCGGCTTCTGCGGCGGCTTCAACGCGAACATCCTGCGTGAGGCCGAGGCCCTCGGCGGTCTGCTGAAGGACAGGGGCATCGAGCCCGTGCCCTTCGTGACCGGCCGCAAGGGCGTCGCCTGGCACAGCTTCCGTGGCCGCGAGATGAGCGGGCAGTGGACGGGGTTCTCCCGTAAGCCCTCCTACTCGGACGCCAAGGAGATCGCCGGTGTGCTGATCGACTCGTTCTCGGCCGAGGACGGGGTGGACGAGATCCACATCGTCTCGACCCAGTTCGTCTCGATGCTGACGCAGGAGGTCGTGATCAAGCGAATCCTGCCGTTGGAGGTCGAGGAGACCGTCGAGCCGGTGGACAGCACGCCGTTGCCGTACTTCGAGTTCGAGCCCAGCGCGGCCGATGTTCTCGACACGCTGCTGCCGCGCTACGTGGAGTCGCGCATCTTCAGTGCGCTGCTCCAGTCGGCGGCCTCGGAAGAGGCGTCGCGTCGCCGGGCGATGAAGTCGGCGACCGACAACGCCAACGAGCTCATCCGAACGTTCACCCAGCAGATGAACCAAGCTCGCCAGGCCGAGATCACCCAGGAAATCAGCGAGATCGTCGGTGGCGCGAGCGCGCTGGCTGACTCCGCAGCGGGGAAAGAGTGAAATGACTGCACAGACTGTTGAGACCGGCGTGGGCCGCGTCGCGCGGGTCACCGGTCCCGTCGTCGACGTGGAGTTCCCCGTCGAGGCGATGCCCGAGATCTACAACGCGCTCACCACCGAGGTCACCCTCGGCGGGGAGACCAGGCTGCTGACCCTGGAGGTCGCCCAGCACCTGGGTGACAACCTGGTCCGGGCCATTTCCATGCAGCCCACCGACGGTGTGACCCGTGGTGCGGCGGTGACCGACACCGGCGCGGCCATCTCCGTACCGGTCGGCGACGTCGTCAAGGGCCACGTGTGGAGCACGCTCGGTGAGGCACTGGACGTGCCCACCGCGTCGCTCAAGATCGAGGAGCGCTGGGGCATCCACCGCCCCTCGCCCGCCTTCGACACCCTTGAGTCGCGCACCGAGATGCTGACCACCGGCATCAAGGTCATCGACCTGCTCACCCCGTACGTGCAGGGTGGCAAGATCGGCCTGTTCGGCGGCGCGGGCGTGGGCAAGACCGTTCTGATCCAGGAGATGATCCGCCGGGTCGCCCGCAACTTCGGTGGCACCTCGGTGTTCGCCGGTGTCGGTGAGCGTACCCGTGAGGGCAACGACCTCTGGCTGGAGATGGAGGAGGCGAACGTCCTCAAGGACACCGCGCTCGTCTTCGGCCAGATGGACGAGCCCCCGGGCACCCGTCTGCGCGTCGCGCTCTCCGCGCTGACCATGGCGGAGTACTTCCGTGACGTGCAGAAGCAGGACGTGCTGCTCTTCATCGACAACATCTTCCGGTTCACCCAGGCCGGCTCCGAGGTGTCCACCCTGCTCGGCCGCATGCCGTCCGCGGTGGGTTACCAGCCGACCCTGGCCGACGAGATGGGTGTTCTGCAGGAGCGCATCACCTCGACCCGCGGTCACTCGATCACCTCCATGCAGGCGATCTACGTCCCCGCGGACGACATCACCGACCCGGCCCCGCACAACGCGTTCGCGCACCTCGACGCGCAGACCGTGCTCTCGCGGCCGATCTCGGAGAAGGGCATCTACCCCGCGGTGGACCCGCTCGACTCCACCTCGCGGATCCTCGACCCGCTGATCGTGGGCGAGGAGCACTACCGCGTGGCTCAGGAGACCAAGCGGATCCTGCAGAAGTACAAGGAACTGCAGGACATCATCGCGATCCTCGGTATCGACGAGCTCTCCGAAGAGGACAAGGTCACCGTCAACCGGGCCCGTCGCATCGAGCGCTTCCTGTCCCACCCGATGTACGCCGCCGAGGCGTTCACCGGTCAGCCCGGAGAGAACGTGCCGCTGGACGAGACCATCGCCTCGTTCAAGGGTCTGTGCGCCGGCGACTACGACCACCTGCCCGAGCAGGCGTTCTTCATGGTCGGTGGCATCGACCAGGCCGTGGCCAAGGCCAAGGAACTCGCCCGCTAGTCGCCTTCGGTGCCGGTACGGTCACGCGGTCGTACCGGCACCTGGTTCGATAGGGAACTGGAGAGAAAGTGGCGAAGCTGCGAGTAGGCGTCGTCTCCCCGGAGCGGGAGATCTGGTCCGGCGAGGCCGACATGGTGATTGCCAAGACCGTCGACGGCGAGATCGGTATCATGCCTAGACACGCACCCGTACTCGGCGTTCTCGTCGAGGGCGGGCTGCTGAAGATCAAGCGAGGTGACGGCGAGGCCGATCTCGTCGCCGCCGTCCACGGAGGATTCCTCTCGGTGGCCGACGACGAGGTGTCGATCCTGGCCGAGATCGCCGAGCTTGGTTCCGAGATCGACATCGCCCGGGCCAGAAGCGCGCTGGAGCGGGCTCAGGCCTCGGTCGAGTCCGGCCAGGAAGACGCGGACGCGGCCGCCGAGGCCGCCGCCGAGGCCAAGCGTGCCAGGGCCCGGCTGCGCGCGGCCGGAGAAGAAGTCGGATAAATTCGGCTTCTTAGCGGTAAGGGCTTGTTGGGGGGCGGGCAGACATGGTGGTGCTGGACGTACTCATCGTGGTGGGGCTGCTCGTCGCCCTCCTGGCGCTCAGGGTGCTCATCCTGACCCGCTTCCGAGGGTCGGTGCTGTGTTGCCTGCGCCCCATGTCGAGGGAGCGGGGGTGGCGGGTCGGAGTGGCCCGCTATGCCGACGGCCACCTCAACTGGATCCCGCTCATAGGTCTGCTTCCAAGGCCGCGCCACGTCATCGTGAGGCGCGGCCTTGTCGTTTCCGGCCGTCGTAAGGTCGGCTCCGGTGAGTTCTTCGGGTTCATCGAGGGGGTGACGGCGCTTGAGTGCCGCAACGGGCAGAGCGCCTTCGAACTCGCCATGGGATACCGCGCACTGACCGGTTTCGTGGCCTGGCTGGAGTCCGCCCCGCCCAGCGCCCATCTCGACGTCGCCTGATCCTCCGCGCCCTGTCACCGGGCGGCGGGCCCCCTCAGCGGGTGCCGCCGGGCTTCCAGAGGATCTCGTCGCCACCTGCGGCCACCCGGCAGAGGATGAACATCAGGTCGCTCAGCCGGTTGAGATACTTCGCGGTCAGCGGATTGACGTCGTCGTGGGCCTCCAGCGCCGACCAGACGGTCCGCTCGGCCCGCCGGACCACGGTCCTGGCGACGTGCAGCCAGGACACGGCCGGGGTGCCGCCGGGCAGGATGAAGCTGCGCAGCGGCTTGAGGCGCTCGTTGAACTCGTCACAGCGCGCCTCAAGCCATTCGATGTAGGAGGGCTCGACCCGCAGCGGCGGGAACTCGGGGTTCTCCGTGATCGGGGTGCAGAGGTCGGCCCCGACGTCGAACAGCTCGTTCTGGATCCGGGTGAGAACGGCGGTGACGTCCGCCTCCAGGGAACCCGTGGCCAGTGCCACGCCGATCGCCGCGTTGGCCTCCTCGACGTCCGCGTAGGCGGCCAGGCGCGGGTCGGTCTTGCGGGTACGGCTCATGTCGCCGAGCGCGGTCGTGCCGTCGTCCCCGGTACGGGTGTAGATCTTGGAGAGCACCACCGGGTTGTCTCTGTCAGCTCGCGTCATGCCGTCCAGCTTATCGGGGGGCGAAAATTGCCCCCGATTCACCCGATAGTCGACAATATGATTTGTTAATGGTTTCTGGTTTCTACCTGCGATTCCCACACCTCTCCCACGAGACACTGACGTTCGTCGCGGACGACGACGTCTGGGTGGCTCCGGCGGATGGCGGCCGGGCGTGGCGCCTCTCCGCCGACCGGGCTCCCGCGAGCCATCCCCGTCTCTCACCTGACGGCACCAAGGTCGCCTGGACCAGCGTTCGCGACGGCGCCCCCGAGATCTACCTGGCGGATCTGGACTCCGGATCCGCCGAGCGGCTGACCTACTGGGGGAACGCGCGGACCCGCGCGCGCGGCTGGACACCGGAGGGAGAGGTCCTCGCGATCAGCGCGACCGGCCAGCCGTTCCTCTGGCAGACCTGGGCCTACGCGCTTGGCGACGGAGTCGAGCGGCTGCCGTACGGTCCGGTCAACGACCTCTCGGTCACGGAAGACGCGGTGGCACTTCTCACCGCGGCGCTCGCCCGCGATCCGGCGACCTGGAAACGCTACCGGGGCGGTACGGCGGGCCGGCTGTGGGTGCGGCGGGGAGAGGGTGACTTCACCCGGATCCTGACCGATCTGAACAGCCAGCTGGCCGATCCGATGCTCGTCGGGGGACGGCTCGCCTTCCTCTCCGACCACGAGGGCGTCGGCAACCTCTACTCCTGCGAGCTGGACGGCACCGGCCTGCGCCGCCACACCGACCACGAGGCCTTCTACGCCAGGCACGCCACCACCGACGGGAGGCGGATCGTCTACCAGAACGCCGGTGACCTCTACCTCCTGGACGATCTTGACGCCGAGGCCCGCAAACTCGACGTCACGCTCGGCTCCCCGCTGCGGGGGCGGCAGCCCTACCAGGTCAACGCGGGCAGGCGGCTGCACGACCTGGCCGTGGACGCCACCGGGCGGGCCAGCGTGGTGGAGGTCGCCGGGACGGTGCACTGGGTGACCCATCGGGACGGCCCGGCACGGCAGCTCAGCACCGGCCTGTCGGCGGGGCGGCCCCGCCTTCTCGGCGACGACCGGGTGGTGTGGGTCTTTGACGACGGCGAGACCCAGGGACTGGAGATCGTCCCCGCAGGGGGCGGAGAGAGCCGCAGGATCGCCGCGGGCAAGCTGGGCGAGGTCGCGGACCTGGCCGTCGCACCCGACGGGAACACGATCGCGGTGAGCGCCAGGGACGGGCGGCTGCTCCTGGTGGACGTGGCCTCCGGCGAAGTGGTGGAGCTGGCGAGGGCCGCCGGTGAGATCCAGAGCCTCGCCTGGTCGCCGGACTCCGGCTGGCTGGCCTGGTCACACCCGGACAGCGAGCATCTGCGCAGGATCAGGCTGGCCAGGGTGGCCGACCGGGTGGTGACCGATGTCACCGATGGCAGGTTCGCGGACATCTCGCCCGCGTTCGCCGGGGACCACCTGGCGTTCCTGTCGCGGCGTGGCTTCGACCCGATCTATGACGCGCACTCCTTCGACATGTCCTTCCCGCTCGGCTACCGGCCCTATCTGGTGCCGCTGGCCGCCTCCACCCCGTCCCCGTTCGCGCCCAGCTCCGCGGGGCGGCCCGTCGCCGACTCCGGTGACGACGACAAGCGGGACGAGGCCGCGATCACCGTGGACCTGGACGGCATCTCCGCCAGGGTCGTGCGGGTGCCGGTCCCCGAGGGACGGTATTCGAACCTGCGGGCGGTCAAGGGCGGGTTCGTCTGGCTGCGCGAGCCGCTGGCGGGGGAACTCGGCGAGGACCGGGACGAGGTGGGGAGTGAGGCGCCCCGGGCGGCGCTGGACCGTTACGACCTGGACAAGCGCAAGTGGGAGGAGGTGGTCGACAAGCTCGACTGGTACCGGGTGAGCGGTGACGGCACGCAGCTCGTCGTCAGTGACAAGGGCACGCTCACGGTCCGGCCGGCCAGTGGCAAGCCGGGTGCCAAGAACGGCGACGAGACGACCGTCGACCTGTCCAGGATCCGGATCACCGGAGATCCTCAGGCCCTGCGCCGGCACGCCTACGCCCAGGCGGGCCGCCGGATGCGCGCCGACTTCTGGGTCGAGGACATGGCCGACGTCGAATGGGAGGCCGTGCTGGAGGAGTACCGGCCGCTGGTGGACCGTGTCGCCACCGCCGACGACTTCGCCGACCTGCTCTGGGAGGTCGTGGGGGAGCTGGGCAGCTCGCACGCCTATGTCGACGGGGCGGCCTGGGGTTACCCGGCCTCGGAGCCGGTCGGCCTGCTCGGTGCCGATCTCTCCAGGGGGGCCGACGGCCGCTGGCAGGTGGACACGGTGTTGCCCGCCGAGTCCTCCGACGTGCACGCCCGCTCGCCGCTGGCCGGGCCCGGGGCGGCGGTCCTGGAGGGAGAGACGCTGCTCGCGGTCGACGGCCGCCCGGTGCCACCGGAGGGTCCCGCCCGGCTGCTGGTCGGCGCCGCGGACAAGCCGGTCGAGCTGACCCTGGGCGGTGGCCGGAGGGTGGTCGTCACGCCGCTCGGCGACGACAGGCGCCTGCGTTACCAGCACTGGGTGGCCGGGCGCCGGGCGCGGGTCAGGGAGCTCGGCGGCGGCCGCCTCGGCTACCTGCACATCCCGGACATGGTCGCCGAGGGCTGGGCGCAGTTCCACCGCGACCTGCGCAGGGAGATGACCTTCGAGGGGCTGGTGGTGGACGTACGGGGCAATCGAGGTGGCCACACCTCCGAGCTGGTCATCGAGAGGCTGATCCGCCGGGTCATCGGCTGGGACCTGCCCAGGGGCATGACGCCGATCACCTATCCCGAGGACGCGCCGCGCGGCCCGCTGGTCGCGATCGCCAACCAGAACGCCGGATCCGACGGCGACATCGTCACCGCGGCCTTCAAGATCTACAAGCTCGGGCCGGTGGTGGGCACCCGCACCTGGGGTGGCGTCATCGGCATCGAGGGCAGCCACCGGCTGGTCGACGGGTCGCACATCACCGTGCCCAGGTACTCCTTCTGGTTCGAGGGGCTCGGCTGGGGGGTGGAGAACTACGGCGTCGATCCGGACGTCGAGATCGACATCAGCCCTGACGACTGGGCGGCGGGCAGGGATCCGCAGATCGAGGAGGCGGTACGGCTCGCGCTGGCCGCGCTGGACGAGCGCCCGGCGGCGACCCCGCCCGACGCCTCCACCCGGCCGTCCCGTCGCCGCCCCGCGCTGCCGCCCCGCCCGTAGTTGACATTTGTCATCTAAAAGATCTTAAAGATCATATTTTTCCGGTGATATTGGCGACTACCTGCTCAAACGCGGGAAGACGACGATTGTCGCCATGACAACACCACAGGTGACGGATCCGCCCGGCGCCGCGACCGCCGGCCTCGACAACGTGATCGAGGTCGGCGGGCTCCGGCAGGCGTACGGCGACTTCGAGGCGGTGCGCGGCGTCTCCTTCAGCGTTCCGAGGGGCGAGCTGTTCGCCCTGCTCGGCACGAACGGCGCGGGCAAGACCACCACCGTGGAGGTCCTGGAGGGGTTCAGAGCCGCGACCGGCGGTACCGTCCGAGTGCTTGGACTCGACCCGGTCGGCCAGCGCCGCCAACTGCGGCCCCGGGTGGGGATCATGCTGCAGGAGGGAGGGTTCATCGGTGACCTCACGGTTGCCGAGACCGTCGGCCTGTGGAAGGGGCTGAGCGAGGACGCGGGCCGGCCGGTCACCCTCTCCGGCACCACAGAGCCGCCGGCGGGCTCCGGCCTGCTGGGGCGCTTTCGGGGCGTGGACCGGCAGACCATGGGCGCGCTGGAGTTGGCCGGGCTGGAGAGGAAGGCCAGGACGAAGGTCCGGCAGCTCTCCGGCGGCCAGCGGCGCAGGCTCGACCTCGCGCTGGCGGTGATCTCCCGGCCGGAGGTGCTCTTCCTGGACGAGCCGACCACCGGGATGGACCCCGAGGCGCGCCGCGCCACCTGGGAGGTGATCGAGGACCTGCGGGTGGGGGGCACCACGGTGCTGCTCACCACCCACTATCTGGAGGAGGCCGAGCGTCTCGCCGACAGGCTGGCCATCATGCACGAGGGCCTGATCCACCTGCACGGCACCGTCGAGGAGGTGGTGGCCGGGGCCGGTGACCGGGTCTCTTTCCGCCTTCCCGGCATCGCCTGGAACTTCGACGATCTCCCTCGGCTGGACGGCGCGGCCCCCGTGCTCACCTACGGCGGCGCCACGGAGGTCGCCTACACCCTGACCGTCGGGCGGCCGGAGACCCGCGCGCACGAGGCGGTCCGGCACCTCCTGGCCTGGGCCGACGTACGGGGCGAGAGCCTGGAACGGCTGGCCGTACGGCGCGGAACCCTGGAAGACGCCTTCATGCGAGTCGCCGGAGAGGTCAAGTAGTCATGAGGATCGACGTTCTGCACGCGGTACGGCTCGCCAGGCTCGACCTGACCCTGATAGGCAGGAACACCACGGTCCTGTTCAACGTACTGTTGCTGCCGTTCCTGATGGCCTGGGCGTTCACCCAGACCGTCGGTGACGCGGAGATCGACGGTGTGGCCGGAAGGCTGTTCGTGCTGACCGGGGTGCCGGGGTTGATGCTGGCCTTCGCGGTCTTCGTCAACCTGGTGAACTCCTTCACCGCCCGGCGTGAGGAACTGGTGCTCAAAAGGCTGCGCGCCGGCCAGCCGTCCGGTCTGGCGATCCTCGGTGGCAGTGCTCTCGGGGCGCTGGTGCTCTATCTCGGCCAGGTGCTGCTGCTGGCCATCTGGATCCAGCGGTCCGAGGGCGTCACGGTGGCCAACGTGCCGCTGCTCGTGACCGCCGTGGTCCTGGGGGTCCTGCTGTTCGGCCTGCTGGGCGCCGCCTTCTCGGGGATCACGCCCAACGCCGAGGTCGCCCAGGTCACGGTGCTTCCGGTGCTCCTGATCGTGCTCGTCGGCGCCCCGATCGCCTTTCCCTCCGACGCGCTGCCCGGCACGCTGGGCACCGTCTCCGCCCTGCTCCCGGCGACCCCGGTCGTGGAGATCGTACGCACCGCCTTCCTGGGCGGGGACCACGTCTCCGGCGGTGGGGAGGCGTTGAGCACGGCTGGGCAGTGGGCGGCCGCACTGCCCTCACTGGCGATGCTGCTGGCCTGGATCGCGGTGGCGGGGCTGCTGGCCCGGTGGCTGTTCCGCTGGGAGCCCCGGCGCGGATAGCGTTGATTACGAAATGTCATCCGAAATTAGCAGGAAAGGGATGAGGCGTCTCGGACGCCTCATCCCCTTCGCGCTTCCCCGGGGGAGGAAGCGGTCACACCTCCAGCGGCTCCGCCGGATGACCGTTCTCTCCCTGAGCATGGGTATCGTCATGGCCTGGGCCGGTCCCCTGGGCGCGCTGGCGAAGGTGGACGGGCGGCTCCCGCTCACCCCACTGCTTGTCGGGGTGCTTGGCCTGGTGGTTTTCACAGTCCTCTCCCTGAGGATCCTTCAGGCGGCGGTCGCGGGGAGCACCGCCGGAGGCGCGATCCTCACCTCGGCCATGGTCGCGGTGGTCCTCATGCTGACCCAGGACGGCCATCTCTGGTCCTGGGGGCTGCTCGCCCCGGCATGGGCGTCGGGTGCCGCGCTGCTGCTGAACAGGTCCGCCACGATCGCCGCCTGCGTCGCCGCGGCCGTCGTCGGCCCGCTTCTCACGTCACCGGTCGCCGATCTCGCCAACGTGTTCGCGCCGCCGTACGCGGACGATCCCCGCCCCCTCCTCATCATCTACCTCGTGGTGAGTGTGGTGGCGCCGTGGACGAACCGGTTCCAGCTCTGGTTCTGGCAGGTGGTCAGGGCCGCCGAGGAGGGCAGGGAGGCGCAGGCCAGGTTGGCCGTCACCGAGGAGCGGCTCCGTTTCTCCCGCGACCTGCACGACCTGGTCGGGCACAGCCTCACCGCGATCGCGGTCAAGAGCGAGGTGGCCGTCAAGCTGTCGAGAGTGGACATCGGGCGTTCCACCGGGGAGATGGAGGAGGTGAGGACCTTGGCGCGGCAGGCGCTCAAGGAGATTCGCGCGGCGGTGCGCGGCTACCGGACCGTCGATCTCGCCGCCGAGCTGCGCGGGATGATCGCGGTGCTGGAGGCGGGCGGTGTCCGCTGCACGCTGAAGGAGCCGGGTGATCAGGTGCCTGAGGAGGCGGCCACGCTGCTGGCCTGGGTGGTGCGCGAGGGCACCACCAACGTGCTGCGGCACAGCTTCGCCACCAGGTGCCGGATCGCGATCACGATCCAGGAGGGGAACGCCGTGCTGGAGATGACCAACGACGGGGTGGCCGAGATGGACGGCGTCGGCGGCACCGGTCTCATCGGGCTGTCGGAGCGGGTAACCGCCACCGGAGGATCCGTCACGGTAGGCCCGGGGGGCCCGGGGGAGTTCAGGCTGCGGGCGACGGTTCCGCTGGAGGAAGCACGATGATCCGGGTACTGCTGGCCGATGACGAGCACCTGGTCAGAGGGGCGATCGCCACCCTGCTGGGCCTGGAGCCGGACATCGAGGTGGTGGCCGAGGTGGCCAGGGGGGACCTGGTGGCCGAGGCCGTGAGGGAACACCGGCCCGACGTGATCGTGCTGGACATCGAGATGCCGGGGATGGACGGGCTGAGCGTCGCCGAGACGTTGCCGGGCCACGCGGTGCTGGTGCTGACCAGCTTCGGCAGGCCCGGCTACCTGCGGCGGGCGCTCGCCGCCGGGGTGCGTGGCTTCATCCCCAAGGACACCCCCGCCGATGAGCTGGCGAAGGCGATCCGCAAGGTCTGGTCGGGCGGGCGCTACCTCGACCCGGAGATGGCCGCCTCGGCGATGATGGCCGGTGAGAGTCCTCTCACCGAGCGCGAGCGCGGCTCCCTGGAGCTGGCCGCGCGGGGAGCCTCGGTCGCCGAGATCGCCGCCTCGCTCCACCTCACCCAGGGCACCGTGCGCAACTACCTGTCCAGTGCCATCACCAAGCTGGGGGCGAGCAACCGGATCACCGCCATCCGGGCGGCTCAACAAAAAGGTTGGCTTTGAACCGCGTTTTATCCGTTGATTCGGGCAAGAGGTTCCTGTGTTGGTAAGAAGGGGGAATTCTGACGCGGAGGAAGTTCGCGCCTTCTTACACGCTGTGGCAGCATATGAATGCGGTGCGTGATCGACTGGCTGCGGTGACGCACCGCCGTTGTGCCTGGTCACGTCTCTTTTGTGGCCAGGTGTGAGGAGGAGGCATGCGCGTCCCTGGTAACCCCCAGGCCCAGGTGGTCAGCGTCGGGGCCCGTCTCGACGTGGGAACCGTCACCGGAGTGCGCCCGCGGCTGCACGAGGCGGTCGACTCCGGGCGCGGCGACCTGATCGTAGATCTTTCCGGGCTGGAAATGATCGACGCCACCGGGCTGGGGGTGTTGGTGGGCACGCATCGCCGCGCTGTGGGCGCGGAACGCCGCCTCATTCTCAGGAGGGTGCCGCCGAGGATCATGCGGGTGCTGGCGGTGACCCGGCTCAACCGGGTCCTGACCGTCGAGCACCCCATGGCCGCGGTGGCCTGATCCGGTCGCCCGCCGGAATTCGGGACACCGGCGGCACCGGAACATATCGGAGGACGGGCCGGCTGAGGCCCGTCCTCGTCTCCGCCTCGTCGAGGTCGTACCGAGGTGACCGGGTCACCCGGTGAAAGACCGGTAGAAGATGTGAACGGCAGTGCTGATCATGCTCTCGGTCGAGGGCGGGTCGTCGGCCAGCACCCACTCGATGAGCAGCTCCTGGATCGCTCCGATCATGCCCAGCGCGAGCAGGTGCCGGTTGGCCTTGACCGCCTCCGGCAGATCCGCGACGTTCAGCTCGATCATGTCGGTGAAGGCCGTGACGGCCAGCTGCCGTGAGGTGACGAGGCAGTCACCTGCTCTGCGCACCTCCAGATGCATGATCCTGGCACGGCGCCTGTCTTCGGTGACGAAATTGATGTATCCGGAGATTCCCGCCTCGACCCGGGCGGCCAGGGTGTCAGGGGCCTGCTCTATGGACTTCGCCACCGACTGCAGCGTCTCGTGCACGCATCGGTCGTGCACGGCCCGCATCAACTCGTTGCGTCCGGAGAAGCATTCGTAGAAGGCGCGGTTGGAGATGCGTGCCGCGGCGCACAGCCTCTCAATCGTGGTTTCGGGGAATCCTGGATCGGAGTAGAGGTTGTACGCCGCGGAGATCAGACGTTCCCGGCGTTCTGCCAGTCGCTCCTCCGCTGACATTCCCCGATATGACCGTCCGTTCATGTCAAGTACCTGAACGTCGATATGGGGTTGACAAATAATCGCTTTATCACTTCCACCTCATGGCTCTGGCCCCCAGAATCAACCATTATGGGTGCAAGATCCTTTTTGTGGAAGGGGCATTGTGTTATTACCTGCGTCGTCCATGCAAGAAGGTAACAAGTCTGACTAGCCGGTCAAGTTCCTTCTGGCTACGGGTGAACGAGGTGATGTTCATCCCGGGCAGCGCGAAGCGCCGGCGGGAGACGGCCTTGGGGCGGGCGAACTCCCGCAGCCCGTCCGCGCCGTGAATACGGCCGAATCCGGAGTCTCCGACCCCGCCGAACGGCAGCGCGGGGATGGACGCGAAGGAGATGATCGAATTGATGGCGGTCATCCCGCCGCGCATCCGGCGAGCGAGCTCCAGAGCCCGCCGGGTGTTTCCCGAGAAAACGGTCCCGGCCAGGCCGTACGCGGTGGCATTGGTCTTCTCCAGCGCCTCCTCCACATCGGCGACCCGCTTCACCGTCACCGTCGGGCCGAACGTCTCCTCGCGGACCGCGGGGGAGTCCTCGGGCACGTCCTCGACGATCACCGGGTCGACGAAGGGCGCCCGGACCGAGCCGGTCCCGCCCAGCACGGCCCTGCCGCCCGCGACCGCGTCGTCGATATGCCGCCGGATGATGTCCAGCTGGGCGGGCATGGTGATCGGGCCGTAGTCGCGCCCGGCCTTCACCTGACCGGCCCGATCGGTGAGTTCCTTCATGAAGGCGTCGTAGACCGCGTCCACCACGTAGATCCGCTCCACCCCGACGCAGGTCTGGCCCGCGTTGGACAGCGCGCCCCACAGCGCCGCGTCCGCGGCGGCGGGCAGGTCGGCGTCGGCGTCCACGATCAGCGCGTCCTTGCCGCCGCACTCGGCGACCAGCGGCGTCAGGTTCGTCGCGCACGCGGCCATCACCCGCTTGGCGGTGGCGGTCGAGCCGGTGAAGGCGATCTTCGCCACCCCGGGGTCCCCCGCCAGGGCCGCGCCGGTCTCGCCCAGCCCGGTGACGGTCTGGAAGACCCGGTGCTCCGGCACCGCCTCGGCGAACAGCGCGGCCAGTAGCACGCCCACGCCCGGGGTCAGCTCGCTGGGCTTGAACACCACGGCGTTCCCCGCGGCCAGCGCGTAGGCGATCGATCCCATCGGGGTGAACACCGGGTAGTTCCACGGCCCGATCACCCCGACCACCCCCAGCGGCAGGTACTCCAGGGTGGCCGCGATGTTGGCGCCGACCAGTCCGGGGGAGACCCGTCGCATCCCGAGCACCCTGTGCGCGTTCCTGGCGGCCCAGTCGAGGTGGGTGATGGCCAGGACGACCTCCAGGGTGGCGTCGGCCTCCGGCTTGCCCGTCTCCTCATGGACCAGGCGGGCGATCCTGGTCAGGCCACGCGCGAGGATCGCCTTGTAGTCGAGCAGCCGACGCCGACGCTCGGCCCGGTCCAGCCCGGCCCACCACGCGGCGGCGATCCCGGCCTCCGCCACGGCGGCGCGCACCGCCGCGGCGTCCTGGATCGAGTGGGTGCCGACGACGGCGCCGGTGGCCGGGTCGAGGGAGTCGAAGGTGCGCTGTCCGGTCGCCGTGGTCAAGGTCGTCTCCTCTGTGCCGTGACGGATGCCCTGGAAGGCGAAACGCCGCTCGGGGAAGGTCGGCGCCCGCCGGAAAGGCGAGATGCGCGGCGCCCGCCGCCCCGGCAGCGGGCGGTACGGGCACGTTCCGCTCACGATAGACCGGAAGTCGTTGCACAGTAAACCATTACTTACAAGCTGGGCTGTCCACCTGCCGGGGCGTCCGCCGCCCGGTTCCACCGGTCGTCGACGTTCTTCCGCTGTTGTCGGATCTGTAGAAGAGGTACCGTACGGACCTGCTCGCCTGCTGGCAGATCTTGGCGTTCTTCCGGGTGGAGGAGGCGGTTGCCGGGATGAAAGTGAGTCCGGTCAACGTGACCATGGCCACAAGTGCGACGGCGGCCTTTTCTCAGTTGTTCATGCGCTTCTCTTCTGCTGATGCGGCATGGTGGGGACGGACTGCCTGTTCTCGGTGCCGGAAATCGCGTCTCTGGATGAGGTCTGGGCGCAATACCGTTTGAGGGCAGGCTGAAATGAGGCCGAAGGCGGGATTTCCGGTGGCGGGCCGGGTCTGGCGGTGGTGGGAAACTCCGCCGGGTCCATACCCCTGACAAAGGTCTGCGCGGTGTTCAAAACTGCCCCTGACTTATCGGCCCGCCGACCGGATCCTCGGGCACAGCCGATCCGGATGTTCTGATCGGTGACTCTGATTCCTCCTGCGGACAGGCGACCGACCCGTCCGGGGTTCGCGCCCGTACCCGGAACCGCTCGCCCTCGTCCGCCACGTTCTCCACGACCGGCGGCGATAACCCGGAGAACACCACCCCCGCGAGCTCGTTGACAGCGCGCGCGGCTCACAGTGACGCGGAGGGACGTTCCGTCACCGCCGAATCTGCGACAGAGCCGAAAACCGTACAGCCCCGAACCGCTCAGGGGTAGCTCACGTAGAGGACCTTCCACCCGCCGCTCTCCACGCAGTGCAGCGATGGCCTGGTGCCTTCCGGGCGCTTGCCGTCGGTGCACGCCTTGACTTCGAGCCGGTGGACATTCGGGTAGGAGAACTCGAAGGTCAGCGCGGTCTTGCCCTTGCAGTTCCGGTAGTACTTCATGGTGGGCAGCAGGTTTCCGTCGGCGGTGCGATAGGTGATGCGGAAGAGCCCGAAGGCGCAGCGGAAGTCGCCCGTGGCGTGGTTGGTGACATTGCCTTTCACGTGGGCGGTACCGACCGGCTGGAAGAGGTCGGGGTGGATGCCGGTTATCTCGTAGGTGCCCTTCGTCGAGGCCTCGAACTTGCCCGTGGCGGGATCGTAGTCGTATCTGAGGAACGAGCCGGATTCCGGCCAGTCGGCCGCCGTGGCCGGACGCCGCGCGTCCGCGTGGGCGGTGACAGGCGCGGGTGCGGTGATGGCCGCGGCCATGACGAGCCTGGCAAGGAGGGGGGTGCCGATCACGGTAGGTCCTCTTTCTGTGACGTGGGGATGCGTCGGTGGCCGGCCCCGGCGGCGCTGCCGGAGCCCTGGAGCCGGGCGGCCGAGGGCTCGCCGGAGGGTTCGCCCTTCGTTCTGTCGGCCACGTTGGCGACGCCGCGCAGCACGCCGTCCTCGACGAACTCGATCGCCACCTCGGGGCCGAGCAGGCGCCGGTACCACTCCAGGCTCTTGTGCACGCTCGAGACGGGCAGCTTGACGTGGTGGAACCCGCCCGGGACGGTCATGAATCATCTTCTCTTGTAGTGCTACTCTAAAGTGACGCTCTAAAGTGATACTCTAAATCGATGGAAGACGTCAAGAGCCCCAAGCGGCGCTCGGCACAGACCAGAAGCCGTATCGTGAACGCCGCGCAAGGGCTGTTTGTGGTGCGCGGCTATGCCGGGACGACCTTCCAGCAGATCGCCGACGCGGCCGAGGTGTCGGTGCAGACGGTCTACTTCCACTACGGAACCAAGAGCCAGTTGCTCAAGCACGTGGTCGATGTCGCCTCTGTCGGAGACGACGAACCCGTGCCGCTGCTGAAACGGCCCTGGTTCGCCGCCTTGCAGGCGGCGCAGGACCCGATGGCGGTGGTGCGGGGATGGGTGCACCAGAGCGGCGTCATCCTCGACCGGGTCGCCCTCGTCCTAGCGGTGGTTCGCGACGCGGCGGCCGGCGACCCCGACATGGCCGCCCAATGGGCCGCCAACAGCGAGCAGCGGCACACCGCTCACGGGGAGGTCGTCGCCATCCTGGCCCGCCTGCAGGCCCTGCGGCCCGGCCTGACCGAGGGGCAAGCCACCGACATCACGGTCGGGCTGCTGTCGCCGGATCTGTTTCTGGTGATGACCCGCGAATGCGGGTGGAGCACGGCACGGTGGCAGGACTGGAGTGCCGACCAGCTGTGTCACGGGCTGCTGTCACCCTGACGGCCGGGGTGCGCGACGTGCCGCACCGGACTCGCTCAGCGCACTGGACGGCCTGACCGCTGTGCTGGCGCCGCGCCGCCTCTTCTGCGGAGCCATTCGAAGAAGACGTCATCGACGACCCGCACGACGTGAGACCTTCCGCCGCCACCTGCGGTGCGGGCATGGCTCGCCCGTAAGTCCTGCTAGAACAGCGTGTCGTTGCGCTCGATGCCGCGTAGTTCGTCGTAGTCGAGGGTGACGCAGCGGATTCCGCGATCCTCGGCCAGCGTCTTGGCCTGCGGGGCGATGCTCTGGGCGGCCAGGATGCCGGTCACCGGGGCGAGCAGGGGGTCGCGGTTCATCAACTCCAGGTAGCGGGTGAGCTGCTCCACGGCGTCGATGCCGGCGCGGCGCTTGAGCTCCACGGCCACGGAGGCGCCCGTGTGGTCGCGGCAGAGGATGTCCACCGGGCCGATGGCCGTCATGTACTCGCGGCGGACGAGCGTCCAGCCCGCGCCCAGTGTGGTGATGTGCTCGGCCAGCAACTCCTGCAGGTGGGCCTCGACCCCGTCCTTGATGAGCCCCGGGTCCACGCCCAGCTCGTGGCTGGTGTCGTGGATGATCTCCTCCATGGTGAGGACGAGCTTCTCACCGGTCTTGCCGTGGGTCACCGTCCAGGTGCCCTCCTCCTCGCGGAGCTTGCACGGCGGGTTCATCCAGTTCAGCGGCTTGAAGGCCCGGTCGTCGGCATGGATGGAGACGCTGCTGTCGGCCTTGATGAGGATGAGCCGAGGCGCCATCGGAAGATGGGCGGTGAGCTTCCCGACGTAATCCACGCTGCACCGCGCGATGACCAGACGCATTACCGAAGCCTATCGGCCCGGCGGCGCCCCGATCCCCGAGATCCGGCCACGGCGGCGGCTCCACCGCACCGCCCGCGTCCGTACGCGTGAGCCGCGCCCCGGCTCACGCGTACGGCTTGGCGAGCACGGTCAGCGGACCACCTCGGAGAGTTTGACGCGGGCGCCCGTGCGCAGCACCGCGCGCTGGTAGATGCGCGCGCCGAGCAGGAGCGTGCCCACCGTGGCCAGGAGCATCAGGGCCGAGCCCGTCGCGATCTCCCAGGCGAGCACCTCGCCCCCGGCCATCCGGACCGGCATGACCATCGAGGAGAACGGCGGCACCATCGACAGGATCCTGGCCACCGCGCTGCTGGGCTGGACCGCCGCGAAGTAGGCCACCAGGTAGGTGATCGTCATGAGCATCGTCATCGGCGTCAGCACACTGTTCGCGTCCTCCTGCCTGGACACCAGCGACCCGAGCGCCGCCGCCAGCGCGGCGAAGAACGCGTAACCGAGGATGAACCAGAACAGGGTGCTGATCACGATGCCCGTCATGCCCGGGGGCAGCTCGGCCACGAAGCCGGTCGCCATCGCCGCGCCGAGACCGGCCACGATGATCACGACGAGATTGGCCAGCGCGAGGGTGCCCAGCCCCAGGATCTTGCCGCCGAGTAGCTGCCATGGGCGGATCGAGGTCAGCAGGATCTCCACGATCCGGCTGCCCTTCTCCTCGATCACTCCCATGGCGACGTACATGGAGGAGTAGATGAGCAGGAAGAACAGGACCATGACCAGCAGGGACGCGATGCCCACCCGCACGCTCGCGTAGCGGGCGTCGGCGCCGACCGAGACCTGCTCCAGGGGGGCGACCTGCATCGCCTGGGCGACCTTGGCCGCGTCCAGGCCCGCGTCGGCCAGCTGACTCTGGGTCTGGACGGTCTGGTGCGCGTTCTCCAGCAGCAGGCCCAGCTCGCGGTCGACCTCGCCGTCGGCGAGCACCCTGCGGCCGTCCACCACCGCGGCGTCCACGTCGCCGGCGTTGACCGCGTCGCTCGCGGCGGCCTCGTCGGGGAACTCCCTGACGGCGATCGTCACGTCCTTGGCCGTGCCGGTCAGCACCGGCTGCAGCGCCTGCGACTGCGGTCCGACGAGGCCCACGGTGTAGGAGTCGGGCCCCGAGAAGAGCTTGGGCAGGAACGCGAGCGCGCCGACCAGCACGGCGCTCACCACCAGCCCGATGACGAACGCCTTTGTACGGCCGCGCGTGATGATCTCCCGCCGCGCGACCAGCAGCAGCCCGCTCACGCGACCGCCTCCCTGAAGATCTCGGTGAGTGTGGGCCGCTGCCAGCCGAAGTGCTCGACCTTTCCGGCCTTGACCGCGAGGCGCAGGATGTCCTGGCCGTCGCCGTCCACGTCCGCGACGAGGACCTCGTCGCCCTTCTCGACGACCTCTCCCGGCAGGGACGCGGCCCAGCCGGGGGAGGCGTCCCTGACGACCACCCTGAGCCGGCCGCGTCCCTCCCGGTCGCGCAGGTCGTCGACGGTGCCGCTGGCCACCATGCGGCCGGCGGAGATGATGCCGACCGAGTGGCAGAGCCGCTCGACGAGGTCCAGCTGGTGGCTGGAGAAGAGCACGGGCACGCCCGCCTCGCACCGTGCGACGAGCACCCCGGCCAGCGCGTCGACGGCGAGCGGGTCGAGCCCGGAGAAGGGCTCGTCCAGCACGAGCACCTCGGGGGTGTGCACCAGCGCCACCGCGAGCTGCACGCGCTGCTGGTTGCCCAGGGAGAGCGCGTCCACCGTGTCGGTCGCGCGTTCGGTGAGCGAGAGCTGTTCGAGCAGGTCGCCGGTGGCCTTCTTCGCCCCGCTCGCGGTCAGGCCGCTGAGCCTGCCGAAGTACTCGATCTGATCGGTGACCCGCATCTTCTGGTAGAGGCCACGCTCTTCGGGCATGTAACCGAACCGGCGCCGGTCTTCGAACGTCAGGGGCCGGCCGTCGCGGAGCACCGAGCCCGAGTCGGCGGTCAGCACGCCCATCAGGATGCGCATCGTGGTGGTCTTGCCCGCGCCGTTGGCTCCGACGAAGCCGAACATCTCGCCGGGTTTCACGGAGAACGTCACCCCGCTCAGAGCGGTCTTGTCGCCGTATCGTTTGTGTAGATCGTTTATCTCGATCATGGGGGGGATCCCTCGGTAAGGCGTCTCAGCACGGAGACGTAGTCGTGGAACGCCCGGCGGCCCTCGTCGGTGAGGGCCAGCCAGGTGCGTGGGCGTTTACCCACGAAGGCCTTCTCCACGCGCACGTAGCCGGCCTCTTCCAGGGTGATGACATGCTTGGAGAGCAGGGAGTCGCTGACCTCGATGGTGTCGCGGAGGAAGCGGAACTCGGCCCTGTCGGTGGCCGCCAGAGCGGCCATGATCGACAGTCGGACGGGCGCGTGGATGACGTCGTCAAGGTCGTGCCGGGGGTGCGAGCCCGTACCACCTCCGGCTCCGCCCGTGCCGCTCACCGCTCCGCCCGTAGCACGCGCCACGCCGCGTAGAAGGGCGGGACGCTCGCGCAGACCGTCAGTGTGACCAGCGTCGCGATCCAGCCGGGACCCGGGTCGTCGGGGCGGAAGAACATCCCGAACACGAACACGGTCAGGAAGGCGACGAGGTAGGTGACCGTCACCGGCCCGGTGGACTTGTTGGCCCAGGTGACCTCGCGGTCCTGGATTCCCATACGGCCGAGGTACCAGGTGAACACGACGGTCAGTGCCACCCATGCCACCCCGACCACGGCCCGGGACCAGCCGGGGCCGAGATACATGATCGGCCAGTACGCGATCGTGGCCAGGCCGAGGATCGCGTAGAGCAGGCCGACGACGCGTGCCGGTCGCCGGGTGCGCCGGTCGACCTCGCCGATCTGCCGCAGTGCCTCCTCCGGTGTCAGGTCGTCTCCCATGCCCCCTCCAGTCTTCATGTACTCAAATACTAATTACTACTCAACTCCCATTCAAGTACTTTCTTTCAGCTCCCGGGATGTCCGACCGGCTTTTGGGTAGCCGATCCCTCTCTGGGAGACTGTTGCGGTTCAAGGAACGGGCGGTTTGTCGCGCGGCGCGGGATCCGCGGACAGGGTGGGGAGAACGATGGCGGGCAGTTTCGAGACGGTCGGCGTGGTCGGCCTCGGCACGATGGGCGCCGGGATCGCCGAGTGCTTCGCCCGGGCCGGCATCGCCGTGATCGGCGTGGAGGCCGGCCCTGAGGCGTTGGCGCGAGGCCGGGGCCATCTGGAGGACTCCACGGGCCGCGCGGTCGTCAAGGGCAGGCTGAGCGAGGCCGAGAGGTCGGAGATCCTCGGCCGGGTGACCCTCACCACCTCGCTGGAGGATCTCGCGGACGCCGACCTGGTGATCGAGGCCGTTCCGGAGGTCATGGATTTCAAGCGGGCGCTCTTCACCGACCTGGATCGGATCTGCAAGCCGTCCGCGGTGCTCGCCACCAACACCTCCTCGCTCTCGGTCACCGAGATCGCGGCCACCACCGGCCGCCCCGGCCGGGTGATCGGCATGCACTTCTTCAACCCGGCCCCGGTCATGAGACTGGTCGAGGTGATCCACACGCTGATCACCGACGACGGCCTGGCCGGCGAGGTCGCCGACCTCGCGCGCCGGCTCGGCAAGACCTCGGTGACCGTCGGCGACCGCGCCGGGTTCGTGGTCAACCGGCTGCTACTGCCCTACCTCAACCACGCCGCGGTCCTGCTGGAGAACGGCGTGGCCACCCGCGACGGCATCGACACCGCGATGAGGCTCGGTGCCGGGCTGCCGATGGGCCCCTTCGCCCTGCTCGACCTGATCGGCCTGGACACCTCGTACGAGGTGCTGAGCGTGCTCTTCAGGGAGAGCCACGACCGCCGTCACGCCGCCGCGCCGATCCTGCGCGAGCGGGTCGCGGCCGGACTGCTCGGCCGCAAGTCGGGTGGCGGCTTCCACCGGGCCGCCGAACCGGAACCGACGGCGGACGAGCCCTCGACCGGCCTGGTCGCGGTGCTGGGCGAGGGGGGTGACGCCTTCGCCGCCAGGCTCTCCGCCGCGGGCTTCAAGATCGTGCCCGTGCAGGACGCGGAGCTGGTCGTCGCGCTGTCCAGCGTTCCCGTCGTCGAGCTGGCCCCCGGGCTCCCGCACCCCGAGCGCCTGGTCGGCCTGCACCTGGTGGGCGACCAGGTCGCCGAGGTCGCCTCCACCGCGCTCACCCGGCCCGAGGTCGCGCGGGCCGTGGAGGGGCTGGTCCGGCTCATCGGCCTGGTCCCGGTGCCGTGCCGGGACAGGGCCGAGTTCGTGGTCGACGCGCTCCTGTACCCGTACCTCAACGACGCCGTCCGGATGTACGACTCCGGCTATGCGACCCGCGACGACATCGACAACGCGATGCGGCTCGGCTGCGGTTACCAGGCGGGACCGTTCGAGATGCTCGACGAGTTGGGCCTGGAGACCGTCCGCGACGGCCTGCGCGCCCTGTACGCGGAGTACCGCGAACCGTTCCTCGCGCCCGCGCCGCTGCTGGAGCAGCTCGTCGCGGCGGGGGTCCGGAGCTTCCGAGACCTGCCGTGAGCCCCCGCAGGGCCCGTCGGGCCGACCCGTTCGACCGCGGTGGCAACCGGGGTGCGGCCCGCCCCCTCGGCGGCTCCGTGCCCGGTGTCGACCAGACGGAGGAGTGGCCCGACGGAGACTGGCAGGTGCGCCGGGTCACCGGCGGCGCGGCGGACAAGGTCTACCGCTGCCCCGGCTGCGACCAGGAGATCAGGCCGGGCCTGCCGCACCTGGTCAGCTGGCCCGCCTGGCAGGGCGGCGAGGAGGAGCGCAGGCACTGGCACACCGCGTGCTGGCGCAACCGGGTCAGGCGCGGTCCTGGCAGAAGCAGATACTGACCGGCGTGGATCGCCGGTCGTGGTGAGGAGAGACATGGAGATCCGGGCCTCTACGGTGCTGCCCGCGCGCAGGGAGCCGATCGAGCTGCACACCGGTGACGGGCTGACACTTGTCGGTGAGCTGGCCCTTCCCGCGGAACGGCCTCCGGTGGCCACGCTGGTCTGCCTGCACCCGCTGCCCACCCACGGCGGCATGATGGACAGCCACGTCTACAAGAAGGCGGCGAACCGGCTGCCCGCCCTCGCCGACCTGGCGGTGCTGCGGTTCAACACGCGCGGCACCACCTCCGAGCGGGGAACGTCCCAGGGGGCCTTCGGTAAGGGTGAGGACGAGCGCCTGGACGTCGCCGCGGCCCTGGAGTACGCCGACTTCCACGACCTGCCCCGGGTCTGGCTGCTCGGCTGGTCCTTCGGTACCGAACTGGCGCTCAAGTGGGGCCGCGACCCGCTGGTGGAGGGGGCGATCCTCCTCTCCCCGCCGCTGCACAGGGCTACCGACGCCGACCTCGACGGGTGGGCGGAGTTCGGGCGGCCGCTGACCGCGCTGGTTCCGGAGTTCGACGACTACCTCCGTCCCGAGCAGGCCCGCGAGCGCTTCGCCAGGGTGCCCCAGGCCGAGGTCGTCGGGGTGGACGACGCCAAGCACCTGTGGGTCGGCGAGCCGTACGTGCGGATCGTCCTCAACGAGATCGTCCTGCGGGTCAATCCGGCCGCCCACCCCCTCCCCACCGAGGTCGCCGACTCGTAGGTACCCTGTCCGGTTCGGGCCCGTCCCGGAATCCTCGTCGCCGTATCGCCTGCCGGGTCCCATTCGTTGACCGCGGAGTTACCACAACGTCATAAACGGTTGTGGAACCGGGGGTGCCAGACGGGGGCTCCGGGAATACGGTGGACGGCGTGCGGCTGTACACGCGATCGGCTGGAGAGGGGCTTCCGGTCGTCCTCCTTCACGCGTTCCCCCTGTCATCGGCCATGTGGCTGGCCCAGCGTGAGGGCCTGGCCGAGGTCTGCAAGGTCATCACCCCCGATCTGCGTGGTTTCGGCGGCTCGGTGCTGGGCGGGGACGTTCCCTCCCTCGACGTGATGGCCGACGATGTCGTGCGCCTGCTGGACAGCGAGGGCGTCGACCGCGCGGTCGTCGGCGGCCTGTCCATGGGCGGCTACGTGACGATGGCCCTGTGCCGCCGCCACCCCGACCGGCTGCTGGGGGTGATCCTCGCCGACACGAAGGCGGGTGCCGACCCGGAGGCCGCGAGATCCAACCGCGAGCGGATCGCCGCTGCGGTGCTCCAGGAGGGCACCTCCGTCCTGCTGAAGGAGTTGCTGCCGGGGCTGGTCGGGCAGACCACGGTGCGGAGCAGGGCGATGGTGTTCGGCCGGGTGCGCGGGCTGGTCCAGTCGGCTCCGCCGACGGCCGCGGCCTGGGCGCAACGGGCCATGGCCGACCGTCCCGACTCCTTTGACACGCTGCGGGCGATCAAGGCGCCGGTCCTGGTGATCGTGGGTGAGGAGGACGAGATCACCCCGCCCGCGGAAGCGGGCGCGATGGTCGAGGCGGTGCCCGACGGGCGGCTGGCCGTCATCGAGAAGGCCGGCCATCTCAGCGCGATCGAGCAGCCCGAGGCGTTCAACCGGGCGGTGTCGGACTTCATCGCCGAGCTTGCCGGGGGATCATCACCTCGCGGATGAGCAGGGCGATCGCCGCGGTCAATCGAGATCGACCGGCGCCGTCGCAGTGCCTCGACGACCGGGTCGAGCCCCACGGCGCCGAGAGAGCCTGGTGACCGTGAAGGTCACCAGGCTCTCTCGTCAGCCGTCGTCAACGCCCCGGAGTCAGCGGCCGCCTATTCCTGCCACCACTCCGCGTCGTCGTCCTTCTCCGCCCTGGCGGGAGTCGGAACCGGCTTCTCGGCACCGTTGGTGGCGGCGGGGATGGCCGGCTTCGGCGGGGCCGCGGCGATCGCGGGCTCCGGGTCGGCGGCCGGGAGCGGCGCGCCACCGAGCAGCTGGCGCAGCTGCGCGAGGTGGCTGGTGATGCTGTCGCGCTGGCGGGTCAGCTCGTCGACCTGGCGCTGGGCGACAGAGCGGCTCCGCTCGGACTCCGCCTTGGCCTCGGAGACGATGGACTCGGCGCTCGACTTGGCCTCGGACACGACCTGGTCGGCGTTCTTGCGCGCGTTGGCCAGCAGCTGCTTGGCGTGCGTGTCGGCCTCGCGGCGGGTCTGCTCGGCCTGCTGGGTGGCCTTGGTGGCGCGCTGCTCGGCGGTGGCCGCACGCTGCTCGGCCTCGGCGACCAGCTTCTGGGTGGCGGCCTGCGCGGTGGCGTGGCGCTCGGCCTCCTGGCGCTCGGCCTCCTCGCGCCGGGCGGCGAGCTGGATCTCGAACTCCGCCTCGTCCTGGGCCCGCTTGGCCTCGGACTCCTCAAGCACCCGCTGGGCCTGGGCGCGCATCTCGTCGGCCTGGCGCTTGGCGGTGGTGAGGACCTCGTCACGCTCGCGCTTGGTCGAGGCGCGCAGCTGGGCCACCTCGCGCTCGGTGGTGGTGCGCAGCTTGGCGATCTCGCGCTCGGCGTCGGCGCGCTTCTCGGCCACCTCGTGGTCGGCGGTGGCCCGCAGCTTGGAGACCTCGCGCTCGGTGGTGGCGGTCAGCTCGTCGGCCTCGCGGCGGGCGGTCGAGCGGATCTCCTCGGCCTCGCGCTCCGCGGTGGTGCGCATCTCGTCGACCTCGCGGGTGGCGAGGGCGCGCTTCTCCGCGGCCTCGTTCTCCGCGGCGGCACGCAGGTCGGCGGCCTCGACCTTGGAGGCCGCCTTGATCTCGTTCGCCTCGGACCTGGCTGCCTGGACCAGCTCGGTCGCCTGTTCCTCAGCCAGGCGGAGCAGTTGCTCGATCCGGGCGCCGAGGCCGGAGTAGGTCGGGCGCTCCTGCTCCTGAAGTTGGCGCTGGGAGTCGGACAGATCCCGTTGCAGGCTCTGAACCTGCTCCCGGGACTGCCGAAGCTCACCGTCGATTTGCTTCAGATGGTCGTGGACCTGGTGCCGGTCATAGCCCCGGAGCACCACGTCGAATTCCCGAGCGGGGGCGTCTTCAAAGAAGTTGTTGAGCTGGGCGTCGATGTCGGACTGCATGGAGGCTCGATCCTGGGTTGTCGAGACGGCTACACGGGCCGGACGGGGGTTTCAGGCATCCGAAGCGGGAGCCGGGGCGGGATCCACGTCCGGTGGTACGCCAGCGTACTCCGCCGTTGCCGAGTTGGCGGTCTCGTCCGACTTTATGCGCGACTTGTTACGTATCGGCGTTTCTTGCATTCGACGTGGTCTCAGCTTGCCTTTCCGGAGCCTGTACGAGTTCGGTAAGCATTCCCCCCACGTCTTTGGGGTGAAGAAAGGCGATGGACGAACCCATGGAGCCGTGGCGCGGCCGTTCGTCGAGCAGCCGGACGCCCCTGCCGCCGATCGTGTCCAGAGCACGCACGACGTCCGGAACACCGAAGGCGACATGATGAACGCCTTCCCCGCGCTTCGCGAGAAATTTACCGACCGGCGTGTCGGAACCGAGCGGTTCGAGGAGCTGGATATACGATCCACCGCCCTCCCCGTCGGCGATGTGCAGCATCGCCTCCTTCACCCCCTGCTCGGTGTTCACCTCGCGGGCCACCACCGTGAGCTCGAAGGTCTGCTCGAAAAAAGCGATCTTCTCCTCAAGATCGTGGCAGGCGATTCCCACGTGGTCGATGCGCATGAACATAGAGCCATCCTCCTTCAAGGTCACCGATGTGCCCATGGGTATGGTGGCAAAGTCGCTCCAAGCCCTGTCAGGGAGGCCCCCTGTTATGTCCGTTTCCGTCATCGTCTCCGGGGCTCGAACCCCCATCGGCCGACTGCTCGGCTCGCTGTCCGGCCTGTCGGCCGTCGAACTCGGCGGCATCGCGATCAAAGCCGCGCTGGAGCGTTCCGGCGTCGCTCCAGAGGCGGTGCAGTACGTGATCATGGGGCAGGTGCTCCAGGCGGGTGTGGGGCAGATGCCCTCCCGCCAGGCCGCCGTCAAGGCGGGCATCCCGATGTCCGTGCCGTCCCTGACGATCAACAAGGTCTGCCTCTCCGGCCTGGACTCCATCGCCCTGGCCGACCAGCTCATCCGGGCAGGTGAGTTCGACATCGTGGTCGCGGGCGGCATGGAGTCCATGTCGAACGCCCCGCACCTGCTGCCCGGCCTGCGCAAGGGCGTGAAGTACGGTGCCGCCGGCATCATCGACTCGATGGCCTTCGACGGCCTCACCGACGTCTACGACCAGGTGGCCATGGGCGAGTCCACCGAGCGGCACAACGCGCGCTTCGGGCTGACCCGCGAGGAGCAGGACGAGTTCTCCGCCCGCTCCCACACGCTCGCCGCCGCCGCGATCAAGAACGGGACCTTCGACGACGAGATCGTGCCGGTGGCGATCCCGCAGCGCAAGGGCGAGCCGACGGTCTTCTCCGCCGACGAGGGCGTGCGCGGTGACACCACAGTCGAGGTCCTGTCGCGACTGCGACCGGCGTTCACCAAGGACGGCACGATCACCGCCGGGTCCGCCTCGCAGATCTCCGACGGCGCCTGCGCCGTCGTCGTGATGTCCAAGGCCAAGGCCGAGGAGCTCGGTCTTGAGTGGCTGGCCGAGATCGGCGCCCACGGCAACGTCGCCGGGCCCGACAACTCGCTCCAGTCCCAGCCGGCCAACGCGATCAAGCACGCCCTCGGCAAGCAGGGACTCGTCGCCGGTGACCTCGACCTGGTGGAGATCAACGAGGCCTTCGCCCAGGTGGTCCTCCAGTCGGTCAAGGAGCTCGACGTCCCCCTCGACAAGGTCAACGTCAACGGCGGCGGCATCGCGGTCGGCCACCCGATCGGCGCCTCCGGCGCCCGCATCGTCCTCGCCCTCGCCTACGAGCTCAAGCGCAGGGGCGGCGGCCTCGGCGCGGCCGGCCTCTGCGGCGGTGGCGGGCAGGGTGACGCTCTGATCATCCGCGTTCCCTCGGCATGACCCTGGAGGTCTCCGACCTGGTCGCGCTGGCCAGGGAGGGCCGACCCCGGGCCGTGGCCCGGTTGATCTCCATGGTCGAGAACGGTTCCCCCGGACTCAGGGAGATCGCCGCGCTGCTCTGCGCCGACCGGCCACACCAGGCCCGGATCATCGGCCTGACCGGCCCGCCCGGTGTCGGCAAGTCGACCTCCACGGGGATGCTGGTCCACGCGTTCCGCAGGCGTGGCGTGAGGGTCGGCGTGCTCGCCGTCGACCCTTCCTCGCCGTTCACCGGCGGGGCGCTGCTGGGCGACCGGGTCCGGATGCAGGACCACGCCACCGATCCGGACGTGTTCATCAGGTCGATGGCGAGCAGGGGCCACCTGGGCGGGCTGTCCTGGGCCACGCCCCAGGCGCTGCGCGTCCTGGAGGCGGCCGGCTGCGAGGTCATCCTCGTCGAGACCGTCGGTGTCGGCCAGGCGGAGGTCGACATCGCCTCGCTGGCCGACACCACGGTCGTGCTGCTCGCCCCGGGGATGGGCGACGGCGTCCAGGTGGCCAAGGCGGGCATCCTGGAGATCGCCGACGTGTTCGTGGTGAACAAGGCCGACCGAGAGGGCACCCAGGCCGCGATCCGCGAGCTCCGCAACATGATCGCCCTGGTCGACCGGCCCTGGAGACCGCCGATCGTGCCGACCGTGGCCCTGCGGGGGGAGGGCGCAGAGGAGGTGGTCGCGGCCCTCGACGGCCACCTGGCCTACCTGGAGGGGTCGGGCGAACTCGTCCGCCGCCGCCAGGCCAGGGCCCGGGACGAGATCGAGGCGATCGCCCTCACCACCCTGCGCTCCCGCTTCGCCGACCTGCACGGAGACCGGCGCCTCGACGCCCTCGCCACCCGCGTTCTGGACGCGGAACTCGACCCCTACACCGCGGCTGACGAGCTTCTGACGGCGGTGGGACCCCCCGGCACCTAGCGGCGCCCGCGAACCCTCACCGCGCTTCCATGGTTTCCAAGGTGTCCCAAGGGGGCGGGCGAGGTCGTCTCCGCGGCGGCGCGCCGCCGAACCCGGTGAGCGTGGGCGGGGCCCCGCACCGGCCGGAGCGCCGAGGGCCGGGACAGGGGCGTCAGGTCTCGTCGGCGAACTTGACGATGACCTTCTCGAAGCCGAGCCCCTTCAGCATGCCCTCAAGCATGATCTTGGTGTTCTGGTCGGCGCGGTTGCGCAGATCGCTGGCCAGAGCGGCTTCGGCGATCTTCTTCTCGGCCAGCACGTAGAGCTCCTGCTGGTCTGAGGGGGAGGAGGACAGGAAGTCCTCGACCCGGTCCAGCAGACCGCGCTGCTGGGCGTAGACATAGGAGCGCTTGTTGTCGAGATTCGGCTTCTCCAACTGGGCGCGGGGCAGCCTGACCGTGACCTCGGTGCGGTCGGGGGAGACCGTCAGCCCGCCGTTGCCGATGCCGCCGAAGTCGACGTAGGCGTCGACGCCACCGGCACCGACGAAGAGCGTCCGGCTGCCCTTGATCGCGTCGGGCAGGAAGGCGGCGTCCTTCTCCAGGTCGACCACGACCTGGAAGTTGCCGGTGGCGGCCTCGAAACGGCTGAGGTTGTGAATGGACTCCAGCAGCACGGGCTGGCTGCGGTCGATCGTGGCCTCGCCGAACGGGTTCAGCCACGACCAGGTCAGGCGAGCACCCACGACGAGAAGAACCATGACGACGAGCAGCCCGGCGAGGAAACGCCAGCGGCGCCTGCGAGGCGCCGCCTGGGGGGTCTCGGGCGGAGCTTCTTGGGAGGCTTTCACGAAGCTCTCCTTCCCCGGGGGGCGACCTTCTCACGCCGAGCCTATGCCGATCTTGTCAGCCCTGTGGCGACGGCGGCGTGCCGCCTTCGGCGAAGGGGGCACGCCACGGGGCGCCCGGGACGCCCGTCCCGGGCGGCGGCGGCCCGCCGGGTGCCTGGTGGACGGGTCCTGACCTGGGCTCGGGCCCGGTCGAGGTGCCTCCCGCACCCTGCCCCGGCTGGCCGTACTGTCCTGTCTGGGCGGTCTGCCCGGACTGGCCACCAAAGTGAGTGCTTTGTAACCGGCAGCCGGTGAAGTCCGCGTAGTAGAGCCGGAGCCAGTCGCGCCGCTGGACGTCCGTGAGCCCCGAGAACCACGCCGCCGCGTACCGGTGCTCCGCGAGCGGCCCGCCGGGAAGCGGCTCACCCCGCAGCCACGCGGCCACGATGTCGCGGTAGCCCGCCGCGGGAGTGGCGTCACACCGCGCGGCCAGGCCGTCGACGAACTCGTCGGCCGCCTTCTCGGCGAACCCCGTGGCCAGATCGTCCACGTGGATCGCGATCACGCCCGCGGAGAGGGCGGAACCGTCACGCCTGGGGTGCTGCTCCACCCGGGAGAACTCCCCGGGTGTCCCGGCCAGCCGGGAGGCGATCTTGATGAACTCCGAGCCCAGTTCGGGTAGTCCGGCGCGCATCCCCGGGTGCACGCAGACCATGATCGGCCACTCCTGGCAGCTGTAGACGATCTGCTGGGCCGAGACCGGCTGCTCCTCGGTGAACAGGCGGGCCATGCCGGTCCCCGCCGCCAGCACCGCGATCAGCGCGGCGGCCAGCACCAGGGCCTGGCGCGTCACGACCGCGGCCCAGCCGAGCAGGAGCGCCGCGCTGATCCCCACCAGCCAGAGCGTCTGGTCGGTGAACGCCGCCGAGTTCAGCCCCTGGAACGGGTCGTACGGCTCCCGCGTGGCGGGGGCGAGCCGGTCGGCCCAGGTCGGCCCGTGACACAGCCAGGTGAACAGGCTGTAGCAACCGAGTCCGGCCAGGACCGGCGTGATCGTCCACGGCATCAGCCAGCCGGTGACCCAGCCGATGACGACGTACAGCGCCAGCCCGGCCACGCCCATCACCAGGCCGCTGGGCAGCAGTCGCCCGGCCTGCTCGGTGATCATGGTTCTGACCGCCAGGACCATGACGGTGGCGGTGAACGCGCCACCCGTCACCACCAGGATCGCCAGCGGCGCCCGCACCGCCTGCCACGGGGTCATCGATCGGCCCCCCGTCCCGCGCCGCCTGCGCACCGCCACCCACGCGGCGAACGCGGCCGCCACCGGGCCGGTCAACCGGAGCGAGCCGATCACCGCGACGATGATGTTCTCCCACGCGCTGACACCGGGAACCAGGACGCTCCACGCCGCGACCACCCCGAGCACGAGCAGGATGGCGACCGCCATCAACCCGCTCTGCTGGAGTTCCTCGCGTGAAACGCCCCTGTGCTCACGCACCGGTGGGCGTGGTGAGAACCCACGCCGAGCCGGTGTAGCCGAAGTGCGTCCGGCGTTCGAACGCCGTCAAGTTGTCGTTCATCAAGCACCCCCCGTGCCGTGAATGTGCGGATGCCGGTCCCCTCGGCACCGGTCCGGCTCGCTTCCCCCGCAGGCCGGACTGAGTCAGCGTGGCCACTTGGCCACGGCCTCACCATTCGATGTGGGAACCATAACGGAGCGTGACGTTTGGCGTCCGGGTTCTTGGTGAAGCCATCAGGATGGTGACTCTACGTATATGGGCGAATCGGGATGAGGCCGCGCTACCGTAGCCCTGTGGTTACAGGTCAGCTGAATCTCCCGTTTGACCCCATCGAGCGTGCCGCGAAGACGTGGCGCGTTCACTTCGGGCCCTCCTCGGCCATGGCCGCCGTCACATCGATCATGAGAGCGCAGCAGATCCTGCTGTCGCAACTGGACACGCTGCTCAAACCGCATGACTTGACCTTCGCCAGATACGAGGCCCTGGTGCTGCTGACCTTCAGCAAGACCGGAGCGCTGCCGCTCTCCAGGATCGGCGAGCGTCTGATGGTCCATCCCACGAGCGTGACCAACACCGTGAGCCGCCTGGAAAGTGCCGGTCTGGTACGTCGCATGCCCAATCCCCGCGACGGCCGGGGGGTGCTCGCCGAGATCACCGACCGGGGGCGGGAGGTCGTCCGCGGGGCGACCGCCGACCTGATGGAGGCCGACTTCGCCATGCCCATGTACGGCGAGGATGAGCTGGACCAGATGTTCGACCTCCTCAGAACCCTCCGCGTCGCCGCCGGTGACTTTATGGATGGCGATTAGATGGCGACGCTGCGCGTCGCGGTTCGGGCCTGCCTCTGGCGACGCTAACGCGTCGCGGTGAGGCCGCTCTTACCCGGCTCCTTCCCTCGTCGAGGGAGGTCGCTCGTTCCTCGCGAGTTGTCGGCGACGCTGGCGCGTCGCGGTGAGGCCGCTGGAATCCGGCTCCTTCCCTCGTCGAGGGAGGTCGCTCGTTCCTCGCAACCTCCCTCTCCTCAGTCCAGTCCCCGGCGCGGCCTCACGGGTAGTCCCATGTGATGGTGTGCCTGGCTCGTCCCGTATGGCGATCCTTGGGGTGGTCGCCGGCGGGGCCTCGCTCTCGCCAGGGATTAGTAGGACGTCCTAGTATTTGGGGGAGGCCACAAGCCGGGGGTAAGCCGCTGCCGTACAGGGGGTTGGCCATGGACGCTGAGCAGGTCGAGGCGGGGCGTGCGCGCTGGCAGGCGCGGTTCGACGGGGCTCGCAGGCGTGAGGCCGAGTTCCGCACCCTGTCCGGGCTCGACGTCGAGCCGGTCTACGGTCCGGACGGCGGTGACCCGCGGATGGAGCGCATCGGCTGGCCGGGGGAGTTTCCCTTCACCCGCGGTCTGCACCCCACCGGCTACCGGGGCAAGGCATGGACCATCCGGCAGTTCGCCGGGTTCGGCAACGCGCGGCAGACCAACGAGCGCTACAAGATGATCCTCGCCGCGGGCGGTGACGGGTTGAGCGTGGCCTTCGACATGCCCACGCTGATGGGCCACGACTCCGACGACCCGCGATCGCTCGGCGAGGTGGGCCACTGCGGCGTGGCGATCGACTCCGTGCTGGACATGGACCTGCTCTTCGAGGGCATCCCGCTCGGCGACATCACCACCTCGATGACGATCAGCGGTCCGGCCGTCCCGATCTTCTGCATGTACGTCGTCGCCGCCGAGCGGCAGGGGGTGCCGGTCACCAGGCTCAACGGCACCCTGCAGACCGACATCTTCAAGGAGTACATAGCGCAGAAGGAGTGGCTGTTCGCCCCCGAGCCGCATCTGCGGCTGATCGGCGACCTGATGGAGTTCTGCGCGGCGGAGGTGCCCGCGTACAAGCCGCTCAGCGTCTCCGGCTACCACATCCGCGAGGCCGGGGCCACGGCTGCCCAGGAGCTGGCCTTCACCCTGGCCGACGGGTTCGGCTACGTGGAGCTCGGCCTGTCGCGCGGCCTGGACATCGACGTCTTCGCCCCCGGCCTGTCCTTCTTCTTCGACGCGCACATCGACTTCTTCGAGGAGATCGCCAAGTTCAGGGCCGCCCGGCGGATCTGGGCGCGGTGGCTGCGCGACGTCTACGGGGCCGGCACGGAGAAGGCCCAGTGGCTGCGCTTCCACACCCAGACGGCGGGCGTGTCACTGACCGCGCAGCAGCCGTACAACAACGTGGTGCGCACCGCGGTCGAGGCGCTCGCGGCGGTGCTCGGCGGCACCAACTCGCTGCACACCAACGCGCTGGACGAGGTCCTCGCGCTGCCCTCCACGAGGGCGGCGGAGATCGCGCTCCGCACCCAGCAGGTGCTCATGGAGGAGACCGAGATCGTCAACGTCGCCGACCCGCTCGGCGGATCCTGGTACGTGGAGGCGCTGACCGACCGGCTGGAGGCCGAGGCCGAGGCGATCTTCACGAGGATCCGGGAGATGGGCGCCGACGGCACGATGACCTCGGGCATCCTGCGCGGCATCGAGGACGGCTGGTTCATGTCCGAGATCGCCGAGGCGGCCTTCGACTACCAGCGCAAGCTGGAGAAGGGCGAGAAGAGGATCGTCGGGGTGAACTGCCACACGGCGTCCGTCGACGAGCCGCTGGAGATCCTCCGGGTGGGGCACGAGGTCGAGCGCGAGCAGCGCCGCGTCCTCGCCGAGCGCCGCGCCGCCCGTGACCAGGCGGCCGTGGACGCCGCCCTGGCCGCGATGAGGCGGGCGGCCGGGGCGGCGGGCAACATGATCCCCGCCATGCTCGACGCGGCCAGGGCCGAGGCCACGCTGGGTGAGATCTGCGACGTGTTGCGCGGTGAGTGGGGCGTCTACACCGAACCGGCGCGTTTCTAGTGAGGGCGCGTCGGGGCACCGGCCGGGATACGGCAGGATTGGAACCATGAGCCCAGCGGACTTCACTCGACCCGGATCGCTCTACGGCGCCGTCGATCTCGGCGCTCGCAAGCAGGCACTGGAGGCACAGGCGCGGCGGGAGAGCGCCGCGCAGGAAACCGGCGGTGTTCCGGCGCCGGTCATCGATGTCGACGACGCCAACTTCGCGACCGAGGTCGTAGAACGCTCCATGAACAGCCTCGTGCTGCTGGAGCTCACCGTCACCCGCGCCGAGCAGGCCAAACAGTACAGCCTGCTGCTGGAGAAACTGGCCGCCGAGAACGCCGGCCGGTGGACCCTGGCCAGGGTCGACGTTGAGATCAACCAGCAGATCGCGCAGGCGCTACGGGTACAGAACGTGCCCGCCCTGTACGCCATCTTCCAGGGACAGCCGGTGGCCGTGGTTCCGGGCATCGCCACCGAGCCGCAGCTCCGTGACTGGCTGTCGCAGCTCATGGAGGCGCTGGCGCAGTATCTCCCGCCCCCCGCCGAGGAGGGCCAGGACAAGCAGGAGCAGCCGCAGGAGCCCCCGGTCGACCCGGACGTGCTCGCCGCCGAGCAGGCCGTCGACGCTGGCGACCTCGACGGCGCGGTGGCCGCGTACGAGCGGCTGCTGGCCCGCTCGCCGAACAACCAGGACGCGAAGCTGGGCCTGGCCGGGCTCGGTCTGATCCGCAGGACGCAGGACGTCGACCCGGCCGACCTGCAGAACAGGCTGGCCGACCCCGCGGACATCGAGGCCCAGCTCCTGGCCGCCGACTTCGAGATGCTCTCCGGCGAGGTGGACAGGGCCTTCGACCGGCTCGTCGACGTGGTGCGCCGCACCTCGGGGGCCGAGCGGGACAGGGCCAGGGTGCACCTGCTCGGCCTGTTCGACACGCTCCCCGGAGACGACCCGTCCATCGCCAGGGCCCGCAGGAACCTGGCCAGCGCCCTGTTCTGAGCACCTTGCCTCCGAGTACCCGGCCCGGCGGCCCGCCCCCGGAGCCGTCTTTGGTGACAAGCGTCACGATGGGCCGGGACGAGGTGTTCCGTGACCGCATCTACACGTGCGGGTTCACCACCTCCGGTGCGTACACACCCCTGGTGGTGGCACGATGGAGGCATCCCAACTTAAGTTAGTCGCAAAGGAGCGGATCGGCTGTGGCCACCGTGCCGAGTGTGTCGTACTCCATCACCGTGCGCCTGGAGGTGCCCGCCGGCGGCAAGGCCGTCAGCCAGCTCACCCACGCGGTAGAGTCCGCCGGGGGTGTGGTCACCGCGCTCGACGTGACCACGGCCGGGCATGAGACGCTGCGCATCGACGTCACCTGCGCCGCGCGTGACACCGATCACGCGCAGGCGATCGTGGACAAGCTGGAGGGTGTCGAGGGCGTCGTCATCCACAAGGTCTCCGACCGGACCTTCCTCATGCACCTCGGTGGAAAGATCGAGATGCGGTCGAAGGTGCCGCTGCGCAACCGGGACGAGCTCTCCATGGCGTACACGCCCGGCGTCGCCCGGGTCTCGATGGCCATCGCCCGCAACCCCGAGGACGCCCGCCGCCTGACCATCAAGCGCAACACCGTCGCCGTCGTCACCGACGGCTCGGCGGTGCTCGGCCTGGGCAACATCGGCCCGGCCGCCGGACTCCCCGTCATGGAGGGCAAGGCCGCGCTGTTCAAGCGGTTCGCCGACATCGACGCCTGGCCGATCTGCCTGGACACCCAGGACGTCGACGAGATCGTGCGGACCGTGCAGATCATCGCTCCCGGTTTCGGCGGCATCAACCTGGAGGACATCTCGGCGCCGCGCTGCTTCGAGGTGGAGCGGCGGCTGCGCGAGCTGCTGGACATCCCGGTCTTCCACGACGACCAGCACGGCACCGCGATCTGCGTGCTGGCCGCGCTCACCAACGCGCTGCGCGTGGTCGGCAAGGACCTGGGTGAGGTCCGCATCGCCCTCGCGGGCGCGGGCGCGGCCGGTACGGCGGTGCTGCGACTGCTGCTCGCGGCGGGCGCCCGCAACGTGATCGTCTGCGACTACCTGGGCGCGGTGCACCGCGGGCGCCAGGACCTGGACGACTCGCTCCGGTGGATCGCCGACCACACCAACGCCGATGGCTACGCGGGCGACCTGCGCGGCGCGGTCAAGGGCGCCGACGTGTTCATCGGCGTTTCCGCGCCCGGCATCCTCAACGGTGACGACATCGCCACGATGGCCAAGGACGCCGTGGTCTTCGCGCTCGCCAACCCCGAGCCCGAGGTCTCGCCCGACATCGCTCGTGAGCACGCAGCGGTGGTCGCCACCGGCCGCTCCGACTATCCGAACCAGATCAACAACGTGCTGGCCTTCCCCGGTGTCTTCCGCGGCCTGCTCGACGCGCAGGCCACCGTGGTCAGCCAGGAGATGCTGCTGGCCGCGGCCAAGGCGCTGGCCGACGTGGTGACCACCGAGGAGCTCGGCCCCAACTACATCGTCCCCAGCGTGTTCCACCCGGACGTGTCGGGCGCCGTCGCGGCGGCCGTGCGCGAGTCGGCCGGCGGCCGTGCGCGTACGGGCATGACGGAGGCCTGAGGCCCGTCGTCAGGCCGTCGTCACCGTCCCGTTCCGCGATCTTCGCTCCATGGAGTTCCATCCTGTGCGCGTCGCGTGACGAGCGCATGAGGTCCGGGTCATCAGAAGGGCGGGGGGAGCAGCGCGAAGGGGTGTTCACCCCTCATGATGGAGGTATGGCGGAGGCGATCTACGTCGGTGGGCTTCTGGTGGCCACCCCGCAGCTGGAGGATCCCAACTTCCGGCGCAGCGTGGTCCTGGTGCTGGAGCACGACCTCGATGGCGGCACCCTGGGCGTGGTGCTCAACAGACCGAGTGACATCTCGGTGACCCAGGTGCTGCCGACCTGGGACACCATGGTCACCGGCCCGTCCGTGCTGTTCCAGGGAGGCCCCGTGCAGACCGACAGCGCCTTGGCGCTGGCCGCGGTGCCGAGCGGGCAGGAGCCGCTCGGCTGGCGGCGGCTGCACGCGGGCACCGCGGCGGTCTCCAGGCTCGGCACCGTCGACCTCGACGCGCCGCCGGAGATCCTCGCCGGGGAGATCGCCCAGATGCGCATCTTCGCGGGGTACGCCGGATGGTCGGCCGGGCAGCTGGAGAGCGAGATCGGCGAGGGCGCCTGGTACGTCGTGGACTCGGAGCCCGGCGACACCTTCCACCACGATCCCGAGTCGCTATGGCGGGCCGTGCTCCGCCGCCAGCGGGGCGAGCTGGCCTACGTGGCCACCTGCCCCGACGACCCGTCGATGAACTAGGACAGGACCTAGACCGGGTGCCCGGGGCGGTCCCAGCCGGGGCGCAGGGAGCGTTCGGCCAGGGCGAGGGTCGACTCCAGGCGGGCGGCGAGGGCCTTGACGTCGTTGATGTCGGCGGGTTCGCAGAGCTCGAAGCCGACCCGGGCGACGGCGGTGAAGAGCGCCACCACGAAGTGGGGCAGGAGGTCGTCGGGGCCGGTGCCCTGGCGCCTGCTGATCTCGGCGATCAGCCGCCGCTCGTTCTCCAGCAGCCGGCGCACGCTTCCCGCGAAGAGCGCGGGGGTGCTGTCGATCACTTCGCGGGCCCTGAGGAACCTGGCGGTGTCGTCGAGATCCCCCTCCTGGAGCATGGTGACCATCGCGCGCACGGCGTGTGAGAGCGCGGTGAACGGCGCCTCGTCGGCCGGGCGGGTGGCCAGCTCGGCGAGCATGGTCTCCTGCCCGTCGGCGGCCAGGGACAGGGCGACGTCCTCCTTGGTGGCGAAGTAGCGGAAGAACGTGCGCGGAGAGACGTCCACGGCCGCGGCGATCTGGTCGACGGTCGTCGCCTCGTACCCCTGCTCAAGGAAGAGGGAGAGGGCGGCGTCGATCAGTGCCAGCCGGGTCTTCTGCTTCTTGCGCTCGCGAAGGCCTGGCCGACGCATGCTCGTCACCACCTCGAAACGTATAGTTCACAGTCTGCCATAAGTCACCTGCTGCCTCATAAAAGAATTTGTCACTTGTCAGTGACTGTCATAAATTACCTCCGGTTGACGTCCCACGCGGGGGCGGACGAAAGATCGCAGGGGGGACCCTTCCATGGCGCAGGCCAAGACGGTGGCCACGACACCACCACCACCGGATCCGGGCAGATCATCCAGGCAGGGGCACCCGTGGCTGACGCTGCTGGCGGTCTCCCTCGGCGTGATGATGGTGATGCTCGACGGCACCGTCGTCGCCATCGCCAACCCGGTGATCGGCAAGGAGCTCAACGCCTCCCTCGCCGACCTGCAGTGGGTGACCAGCGGTTACCTGCTCGCGCTCGCCGTGTTCCTGATCACCGCCGGCAAGCTCGGCGACCTGTTCGGGCACAAGCGGATCTTCGTGATCGGCATCGCGGGCTTCGCGCTCACCTCCCTGGCCATCGGCCTGTCCGACTCCATCACCTGGCTGATCGCCTTCCGCGTCCTGCAGGGGCTCTTCGGCGCCCTGCTGCAGCCCGCGGCCCTGGCCCTGCTCCGCGCGGCCTTCCCCGCGGAGAAGCTGAACATGGCGATCGGCGTCTGGGGTGCGGTGATCGGCCTGTCCAGCGCCGCCGGTCCCATCGTCGGCGGCCTGCTGGTGGAGCACGTCAACTGGCAGTCGGTCTTCTTCATCAACGTCCCGGTCGGCATCGTCGCCCTGGCCGTCGGGTTCCTGGTGATCAAGGAGAGCAGGGCGGCCTCGCTGTCCAGGATCGACTGGCTCGGCGTGGTCCTGCTCTCCGGTGCCATGTTCTGCATGGTCTGGGCGATCATCAAGGCCCCCGAGTACGGCTGGGGCGACACCAGGACGCTCGGCTTCCTGGCCGGTGCCGTGGTGCTCGGCGCCGCGTTCGTCTACTGGCAGACCAGGGCCACCGAGCCGCTCATCCCGCTCAGCCTGTTCGGCAACGCCTCGGTCGCGATCGGCACCGTGCTGATGGTGCTGGTGGCGTTCTCGATGTTCGGCGCGATGTTCTTCCTCACCTTCTACTTCCAGGGCGTGCACGGCCTGTCACCGCTCGACTCGGGTATGCGGATGCTCCCGATGAGCGCGGGCATGATCGTCGCCTCACCGCTGGCGGGCCTGGCGATCGGCAAACTCGGCCCGAAGATCACGATCTCGGCGGGCATGCTGATCACGGCCGTGGCCATGTTCCTCCTCTCCCGCCTGGGCATGGACGCGGGTTACGTCGACAGCGCGATCCCGTTCGTGCTGCTCGCCTTCGGCCTCTCCCCGGTGATGGTCGGCGCCACCGAGATCATCGTGGGCAACGCCCCGGAGGAGCTCAGCGGCGTGGCGGGCGGCGTGCAGCAGTCGGCGATGCAGGTCGGAGGCTCGATGGGCACCGCGGTGCTCGGCGCGATCGTCGCGGCCAAGGTGGCCGACGTGCTTCCCGGCTACTGGACGGCCGCCAAGCTCCCGGAACTCCCCGCCGAGCAGATGGAACTGGTCAAGCAGGGCGCCTCCTACGCCCAGGCCGGTGCGGCCCCCGGCACGCCCGAGCCGATCATGCAGGCCATCACCGGCGTCGTGCACTCGTCCTTCCTGGACGGCATGCACCTCGGCTTCACGGTCAGCACCGGGGTGGCGGTCCTCGCGGCGCTGCTCGCGCTCTTCGTCAGGGCGGGCCGCAAGAGCGAGGGCGCCGCGATCCACATGGGCTGAAAGCCCTCGAACACGGCTCCCGCCCCAGGCCCGGCGCTCGATCGCCGGGCCTGGGGCGTCGCGTCGGTGACCGGGGCGCGGCGGTGCGGGCATAAAATCACCAGAGTGAGTACGAAGATTCTCCCTGAGAGCGACGTCCGGCCGGACCTGTCGCACGGCGACGGCGACCACGAGCGCTTCGCCCACTACGTCGAGAAGAACAAGATCATGGAGAGCGCGCTGAGCGGGACACCGGTCCGCGCGCTCTGCGGGAAGGTCTGGGTGCCCAACCGCGACCCCCAGAAGTTCCCGGTCTGCCCGGAGTGCAAGGAGATCTACTCGGGTCTGCCGAAGGGTGAAGACGGCAACAAGGAGTGAGTGTTGCTCGTGGGTGATCGCCACCGATGAGGCTACGGTCGGGATGTCGCCGGGGGGCGGCGAGCGACCAGTGGCTGGGATCTGTCGGGGGAGTCCATGTTTCGGCGTGCGATCGCCGTTCTTTCCGCATGCCTGTTGGCGGTGCCCGTTCCCGGCCGAGAACCCGCCGCGCCCGGGTGCGCCCTCGCCTCCGGAGCGGCTCACGTCATGGTGCGGGGGGCGGTCCGCCCCGTGCCGCCGGGGCGTGGGCCCGAGCCGCCCATGCCATCCCCGGTGTCATCCCCCGCGCCGTTCGTCGCGCCGCCCGCCCGCCTGCCCGTCGACGGACGGTCCCGGTCGAGATCGCTTCCGCTCGTGCTTCCGGTCACCGTGCCCACCTGGGTGCACGTCATCACCGACGGTCGCCTCGGCGCCCCCGACTTCGCCGTACGCGACCAGCTCGCCACGCTCAACGCCGCCTACTCCGGGCAGTTCGGCGGGGCGGACACCGGGATCCGGTTCAGGCTGGAGGGCATCACCCGCACCGTCAACCCGGCCTGGTTCCGCGACCCCGTCACCCACGAGCGGGCGATCAAGCGGATGCGCAGGGGTGGCCCCGAGACGCTCAACCTCTACCTCGCCCAGCTCAGCGAGCTGGTGCTCGGCTACTCCACCTACCCCTACGGATACCGGAAGGAGCCGGCTCTCGACGGCGTGGTCGTCGACTGGCGCAGCCTGCCCGGCGGGGCGATGCGCAGCTTCGACCGGGGGTTCACCGGGGTCCACGAGATCGGTCACTGGCTCGGACTGCTGCACACCTTCGAGAAGGGCTGCGAGGCCACGGGCGACGGCGTTGCCGACACCGCGCCCGAGGGGAAGCCCACCGAGGGCTGCCCGCTGGTCAAGGACACCTGCGAGGGGGACGGGCCCGACCCGATCCACAACTTCATGGACTACTCCGACGACCGCTGCATGTCCGGGTTCACCTCCGGCCAGGCTCTCAGGATGCAGGAGATGTGGGTCGCACACCGAGAGCCGGGGCGGACACTACCCTTGACAGGTGACAGTACCGAAGGCACTTGACGCTCCGTACGAATCCCCCCGGCTCTTCGGCCCCCAGTACCGCACCGCCTCCCTCGGCATCCTGCTCGTCGTCACGCTGATCGGTTTCGAGGGCATGTCCGTGGGCACGGTCATGCCCGCCGTCTCGGCGGATCTCGACGCCCTGGACCTGTACGGGATGAGCTTCTCGGCCTTCCTCATCTCCGGCCTGCTCGCCAACGTCGTCGCCGGCCTCTGGTCCGACCGGAGGGGGCACGCCTGGCCGTTCCTGCTCGGCGTGGGACTGTTCACCGCCGGTATGGCCCTGGCCGGGGCCGCCGGGACCAAGGAACTGTTCATCGTGGCGCGGGCGGTGCAGGGCCTCGGCGGCGGCGCCGTCATCGTGGCGATCTACGTGATGATCGCGCGGGTCTACGTCCCCGAGACCAGGCCCCGGGTGTTCGCCGCGCTGTCGGCCGCCTGGGTGCTCCCCGCCCTGCTCGGGCCGGCCCTCAGCGGGATCATCGCCGAGACGGCCGGCTGGCGGTGGGTCTTCTACGGCATCGTGCCGCTCGTCGTCCCCGCCCTCGTGATGCTCCTGCCCGCGCTGCGGGCCCGGCAGGACCAGGCACCCGAGCCCTCCACCGGGCCCCGGTCCAGGCCGCTGGCGATGACCCTGGCCGCCATCGCCACGGCGGGCGGTGGCGGGGCGCTGCTGTACGGCGTGGACCGCCTGCAGAGCACCCCGGTGCCCGGCGGGGTCGCCGTCGTGGCCGGGCTGGTGTTCCTCGCCGTGGGGCTGCCCAGGCTGCTGCCACCCGGGGCACTCAGGTTCGGCCGCGGCCTGCCCACCACGATCATGATGCGCGGGGTGCTCGCCTCGGCCTTCTTCGCGGTCAACTCCTTCATCCCGCTGCTCCTGACCGAGGTGCGAGGCTTCTCCGTCGCCGAGGCGGGGGTCGCGCTCACCACCGGCGCCCTGGGCTGGACCACCGGCTCCTACCTGCAGAGCCGCCGTTCATACGATCGGCCCCTGCTGGTCGGGATCGGCTCCGCGGCGATCACCGCGGGCATCCTGCTGACCCTGCTCGCGCTCGTACCCGGTATCACCGGCTGGGTCACCGTGCCCGCCTGGGTCGTCGCCGGGTTCGGCATGGGCATCGGCACCACCAGTATCAACATCACCGCGATGCGCCAGTCACCCGACGCGGAGCAGGGCGCCAACTCCGCCGCGCTCCAGGTCGTCGACACCCTGGGCGGTGCTCTCACCATCGGTTTCGCCGGCGTCCTGATCAACCTGATCGGCCACGACGACATCGCCACCGGCTACACCACGATCGTCGTCCTGATGGCCTCCCTGGGGCTCTTCGGGGTGATCGTGGCCCGGCGTATGCGGGACATCTCATGACTCATTGGTCACTCCTGTAACAGCGATCACCCATAGCCGGACCACGCCGTGGGATGCATGGTAGGACGGTAGGACCGTGACCGCCGGGAGGAGGCCCCGTGCACGAACGACCTCGCCGGTCGGACCCGTTGGACGAGCCCGGTCGTGACGGGGGGCGCCGGTCCCGGCGGGCCAGAAAGGCCGCCCAGAAGGCCGCGCGGAAGGCGGAAGACCAAGGGTGGCCGCCCGGCGACCCGGACCTCGACGACGAGCGCCGTCCCTGGCCGCCGCCGGAGTCCGAGCCGTCCGACAGCCGCTCCCACCTCACCTGGCCTCCCCGGATACCCGAGCCCGGCGACGACCTCCCGCCCTCGGCCCGCTGGTACGGCACGCCCATCGCCCCGCCCCAGCCCCGCCCCGGGCGCCTGCGCGGCCTGCTGCTCGTACTGCTCACCCTGGTCGTCGGCGGCGGTGTCATCGCCGGCGCGGTCGTGCTGGTGCTGCGGTCGGTGCCGGACCCGCCGCCGGGGCGGGTGACCGATCCGGTCGCGGGGGTCGGCTACCGGCTGCCGGAGGGCTGGCTCGCGGGCACGGTGCCGCCCGTCACGGGGTTCACCTCGATCGCGGGCGACGGGGTCAACACGACGGTGATGGTCAGGCCGGCGGAGCCCGCGGCCGACGTGCGCGCCGCCGCGGCCGAGCTCAGCGACCTGTACGGGCGGCTCCTGCTCCACGGCGACAAGGTGAAGGTCGTGGACGACACGGAGATCGCCGTGGGGGCGCGCACCGGGCACGCCCGCTCGCTGCGCGCCGAGTACCTGGACATCGTGAACCGGCCGGCCTACCTTCGCGTGGTCTTTCTCACAGGTGGCGGCGGGCGCCCGGTGGTCGTGGTCGGGGTGGCCCAGCCGGACGATCCCGTGTCGCGGGCCAAGATCGATACAGTGATCGCAGGTCTGGGCTGACGTCTGGCCTCCGTGAGCCGCGGCGTGCCCCGTCGATCGGCGGCGACGCGGCGGGCGAAGGATCCGGGGGACGGAACCCCTAGCACGTGGAGGCGACCTTGGCGAGGATCTCGGCCGATCGGCACGTCTTGTCGGCGACGCAGATTACTCTGGTGACACTGTGAGCACTTTCGCCGCATCCCACCTCTCGCCTTCATATCCGGACCGTGCCGCCTGGGGCACCGCGCCGAAGCTTCGCGCGTGGCAGCAGGAGGCCTTTGACCTGTACTCCAGCCGTGAGCCGCGTGACTTCCTCGCGGTCGCCACGCCGGGTGCGGGCAAGACGACCTTCGCGCTCCGCATCGCCAGCGACCTGCTGTCCAGAGGGATGATCCGGGCTGTGACCATCGTCACACCGACGGAGCATCTCAAGCAGCAGTGGGCGGACGCCGCGGGCAGGGTCGGCATCGCGATCGACCCCGAGTTCAAGAACAGCCAGGGCGCGACCTCCCGCGACTACGTCGGGGTGGCCATCACCTACGCCCAGGTGTCGATGCATCCGGCACTGCACCGCGCACGCACCGAGGCGCGCAAGACGCTCGTGATCTTCGACGAGATCCACCACGCGGGCGACGCGAAGTCCTGGGGCGACGGCGTACGGGAGGCGTTCGAGCCCGCCGCCCGGCGCCTCGCCCTGACCGGCACCCCCTTCAGGTCCGACATCAACCCGATCCCCTTCGTCACCTACGCCGAAGACGGCGACGGGGTCAGGCGCAGTGTCTCCGACTACTCCTACGGTTACGGTCCCGCGCTCGCCGACGGTGTTGTCCGCCCGGTCATCTTCCTCGCCTACGCCGGTGAGATGCGCTGGCGGACCCGCGCCGGCGACGAGATCGCCGCGACCCTCGGCACCCCGCTCACCAAGGACCAGCTCGGCCAGGCGTGGCGGGCCGCGCTCGACCCGAAGGGCGAGTGGATTCGCCAGGTCCTCCGGGCGGCCGACCGGCGGCTGACCGAGGTGCGCAGGGGCGTGCCCGACGCCGGTGCCCTGGTCATCGCCACCGACCACGAGACCGCCCGCGCCTACGCCCGCCACATCAGGACCATCACCGGCGAGGGCGCCACGGTCGTGCTCTCCGACGACCCGGCGGCCTCCAAGAAGATCAAGGAGTTCTCCGCCTCCGAGCAGCGCTGGCTGGTCGCGGTCCGGATGGTCTCCGAGGGCGTCGACATCCCGCGCCTGGCCGTCGGCGTCTACGCCACGAGCATCTCGACCCCGCTCTTCTTCGCGCAGGCGGTCGGCCGCTTCGTCCGCGCCCGCAAGAGAGGCGAGACCGCGTCCGTCTTCGTGCCCTCGGTACCGACCCTGATGGGGCTGGCGGCGGAGCTGGAGGCCGAGCGCGACCACGTGCTCGACCGCAAGCCCCCGGAGGAGGGGCTGGACGACTTCCTGTTGGAGGACGCCCAGCGCAAAAAGGACAATCCCGACGTCCTGGGTGACGAGCTGCCGTTCGAGACCCTGGAGGCGGTCGCCACCTTCGACCGGGTGCTCTTCGACGGCGGCGAGTTCGGCAGCGCCGCGGAGACCGGCTCCCCCGAGGAGGAGGACTTCCTCGGCCTGCCGGGTCTGCTGGAGCCCGACCAGGTCCGCACCCTGCTGAGCAAGCGCCAGTCCGATCAGCTGAAGGCCAGGCGGAACAGGCCCGAGCCCAAGGAGCCGCAGCTCGCCCCGCACGAGCTGATCGCCAACCTCCGCAAGGAGCTCAACGGCCTCGTCGGCGCCTGGAACCACCGCACCGGCCAGCCGCACGGCGTCATCCACGCCGAGCTCCGCAGGTCCTGTGGCGGTCCCGCCATCGCGCAGGCCTCCGCGGAGCAGATCCAGGAGCGGATCGACAAGATCCGCCACTGGGCCACCCAGCGCTCCCACTGACCCGGCCACCGGGTCGCACCGGCGTTCGCGCCGGGCGCGGCCCGGTCAGCCGAGGGCGATCGGCCTGCCGGTCCGGCCGTCGATCGCCCGGAACCCGCCCTCGCCGCGCACCGGTTGCGCGAGTGGCACCTGAAGGGAGGCCACGCCGCCGGTGACGCTCACCGGCCGCGTCGTGGCGCCCGAGGTACGACTCTCCGCCTCGCCGTCGCGCATCCAGACCCTGATCGTGCGGTTCCGGTGGCGCAGGACCACGGTCGCGGTGTCGCACTCGTCGGCCCTGGCCGTCCAGAAGAGCGTCACACCCCGCAGCGCGCCCTGGCGGCGGGCCAGCCGCACTCGCTCGGGAGCGGGCATCCTGCCGGGGCAGGAGGCGCTCCGCACGTCCCGGGCGCCCTGCTGAGCCGCCTGCGGTGCCGGGGCCGGAGCCGGTATCCGGGCCGCCGAGGGCGAGGGCGCGGCGATGAGGGTCCGCGGGGGAATCTGGATCGTGGTGGTGGTCCAGATCGTGGCCACCTCCAGTGAGACCAGCGCCAGCACGCTCGTCAGCCGCACCAGCGTCCCGCCGCGAAAAAGGTTCCACAGGCACAGCGGGGTCAGCACCAGCCAGGAGACACCGAGCACGAACATATGAGGTCACCACCGGTAGTAAGAGGTCTCAGCTCTCCGTGATACTCCTGTCGCGGCGGGTGGTGGTCGGATTTACCCACCCATGCCGATCCGGTAGTCGTTCGAATGCCCGGAGTGGGCACTCCTGACGGCCTTCCCCCGCCGGGCTCCCGGACAGGACGGGGAACCGTGCCAAGGGGGTACGACCGTCAGGCCGGGCGGACCACCGGGGTGCCGGTGAGACGGGCTCCGGCGGAGCCGAGCTCGGCGAGGGCGGCCTCGGTGGTCGGGGCGGCCACCCCCGCGGTGAGATCCAGCAGCACCCGGACGGAGAGGCCGTGCGCGAGCGCGTCCAGGGCGGTGGCCCGCACACAGTGGTCGGTGGCGATGCCGACGACGTCCACCGTGTCCACGCCGCGCTCGCCGAGCCAGTCGGCCAGGCTCGTACCGTCGGGGGTGACGCCCTCGAAGCCGCTGTAGGCGGCGGCGTGGGCCCCCTTGCTGAACACCTCCTCCACCCGTCCGGTGTCGAAGGCGGGATGGAAGTCCGAACCGGCCGTCCCGACGACGCAGTGGACGGGCCAGGAGTTCACGTAGTCGGGTTCGGCGGCGAAGTGGGAGCCGGGGTCCACATGGTGGTCGCGGGTGGCCACGACGTGGTCGTAGCCGTGCGAGGCGGTGTACCGGGAGATGGCGGCGGCCACCTCGGCGCCGCCGCCGACCGGAAGGCTGCCGCCCTCGCAGAAGTCGTTCTGGACATCGACGATGATCAGTGCGGTTGGCATGCGGTCAGTCAAACACGGTGGGCAGCGCGGCGTAGCCCCGGGAGAGCTGGTGGGCGTTGGCCGGCAGCTCGGCGAGGGCCTCTCGGTGCCGCGCGCGGGCCGCGTCCAGCTTCTCGCGGCCGACGATCTCGCCCTTCCTGACCAGCGGGACCTGCAGCGGACGGGCGTCCGCGGGAAGGTCGGCGGAGACGGTGACCAGCTCGGCGACCGCCGTGCCCGCCGGGTCGAGCCTGCGGAAGGCGTTCTTGCGGCCACCCCTGCTGGGCTTGCCCACCGACCTCTTGGCCACCGGCCGCATGGTCCCGCCGGCGTCGGCGCGGGCGACGAGCTTGTAGACCAGGGCGGCGGTGGGCGAGCCTGAGCCGGTGACCAGCGACGTGCCGACGCCGTAGCCGTCCACGGGCGCGGCCGACAGCGCCGCGATGGCGTACTCGTCGAGGTCGCTGGTGACGATGATCCGGGTCTGCTGCGCGCCGAGCGCGTCGAGCTGCTCGCGGACCTCGTGGGCCACCTGGACGAGGTCGCCGGAATCGAGGCGGACGGCGCCGAGGGAGGGGCCGGCCACTTCCACCGCGGTCCGTACGGCCTGGGCCACGTCGTAGGTGTCGACCAGCAGCGTGGTGCCGGTGCCGAGGGAGGTGATCTGGGCCTGGAAGGCCTGCTCCTCGGAGTCGTGGAGCAGGGTGAACGCGTGGGCCGCGGTCCCGGCCGTCGGCACGCCGTACGCGCGGCCCGCCATGAGGTTGGAGGTGGAGGAGAACCCGCAGAGGTAGGCGGCCCGCGCGGCGGCCACGGCCGCCGCCTCGTGGGTACGTCGCGAGCCCATCTCGATGATCGGCCTGGTCCCGGCGGCGCCGACCATGCGAGCGGCGGCGGCGGCGATCGCGCAGTCGTGGTTGAGCACCGACAGGATCACGGTCTCCAGCAGCACCGCCTCGGCGAACGTGCCCTCCACCGTCATGATCGGGGAACCGGGGAAGTAGCACTCGCCCTCGGCGTAGCCGTCCACGTCCCCCGAGAACCGGTATCCGGCGAGGAAGGCCAGGGTGGGCTCGTCGACAATCCGGTTGTCTTCGAGGAACGCCAGCGACTCCTCGTCGAAGCGGAAGGACTCCAGCGCCTCCAGCACCCGGCCGGTACCCGCGACGACCCCGTAGCGCCGCCCACCGGGCAGCTGCCGCGCGAACACCTCGAAGACCGTCCGCCTGGAGGCGGCGCCGCTTCTCAGCGCCGCCTCCAGCATCGTCAGCTCATAGTGATCGGTAAGCAACGCGGTGCTCATGCTCTCTGTCACGAGTCGAAGACTAATCCCGGGGTAGGGCAGACTGGTGAATGTGGGTAGCACCGCTCCAACAGAGGTCGAGCGTCCGTCAATCGACGTAAGACCCGATCTGCCATGGTTGACGATCGTCTGGAACGACCCGGTCAACCTGATGTCCTATGTGACGTACGTCTTCCGGACCGTCTTCGGGTACTCCAAGGAGAAGGCGGAGAAGTTGATGCTCGACGTGCATCACAAGGGCAAGGCGGTGGTCTCCAGCGGCACCCGTGAGGAGATGGAGCGCGACGCGCAGATCATGCACTCCTACGGGCTGTGGGCCACGGTCCAGCGGGATTCGTGAGCGGGCGGGCGGTCCGGTGCCGCCCGTCGCGGTCCGTCGTCGTGCGGCGGCGGGCGGCGGGCCGATCCCAGACGACGGGCGGGTCTCTGGCGGAGCCCGCGAGGAATGGTGGGCGAGAGATGAGTTCGGGGTTCAAGCCGGGGCGCGAGGGCGGCGTGGTCACGGGTTTCGACGCCGCCGAGGTGTCGATCCTGCGCTCGCTGGTCACCCAGACCCTGGGCCTGATAGAGCCGGGGGAGACCGGCGACGATCCGCTGGAGAGGGCGCTCGGCATCGGCGCGTCCGAGCAGTCCAACGATCCGGTGCTGGCCAGGCTGTTCCCCTCGGCGTACGAGGACGGTGAGGCGGCCGCGGAGTTTCGCCGGTACACCGAGGCGACGCTGCGCGAGGGCAAGCGGGCCGACGCCAAGGCGATGCTCGACAGCGCCGAGCCCGGCCGGGTCGAGCTGACCAGGGAGCAGGCGGAGGCGTGGATGCGCGCGCTGAACGACGTGCGGCTCACGCTCGGCACCCGGCTGGAGGTGACCGAGGAGGTGCACGACGAGATCGCCGACATGTCGGAGCACGACCCCCGTTATCCGGTGTACGTCATCTACGACTGGCTGACCTACCTCCAGGACACCCTGGTCCGAGCCCTTTGGTAGCTTTCAGGCATGCTCACGATCTCTCGGGAACTGGTTGACAAGATCATCGCGCACGCTCGGGCGGACCACCCCGACGAGGCCTGCGGTGTGATCGCCGGGCCCGTCGGTTCCGACTCTCCCGAACGGTTCATCGCCATGGAGAACGCCGAGCGGTCGCCGACGTTCTACCGGTTCGACTCGCTGGAGCAGCTGCGCGTCTGGCGGGAGATGGACGACCGCGACGAGGAGCCGGTGGTGATCTACCACTCGCACACCGCCACCGAGGCATACCCCTCCCGCACCGACATCTCCTACGCCGCCGAGCCGGGAGCCCACTACGTGCTGGTCTCCACCCGAGAGGAGCTGGGTGCGGAGGCCGAGTTCCGCTCGTACCGGATCGTCGACGGTGTGGTGAGCGAGGAGAAGGTGACGATCACCTCCGGGTGACCGTCCCGGGTGTACGGCCGTGTGGTGGATTGTCCCTTTGGGTAAGCTGGTGGGCATGCTGACCGCCGCCCCGAGCCAGGAGGACGTCGTGCGCTCGCGTCCCGGCCCCCGGGCACGGCACGCGGGCATCGCGCCCGTACAGAACTTCCTGTTCGCGCACACGCCTTTCGTGGTCGTCTACGACTGTCGCTGACCGGCTTTTCTGGAATCCCCCGGTGCTCGCCGGTGTTCCGAAACCGGTGGGCTATCACTCCCATGACGACACAAGGAGATTGACCCGCGATGGCCATTGAGGTTCGCATTCCGACCATCCTGCGCACCTACACCGACGGTGCCAAGGCCGTCGACGCCAAGGGCGCCACGCTCGAGGAGCTGATCGGCGACCTGGAGGCCCGGCACCCCGGGCTGAAGGAGCGCCTGGTCGACAAGGGTGCGCTGCGCCGCTTCGTGAACGTCTACCTGAACGACGAGGACGTCCGATTCCTGGGCGGGCTGGAGACCCCGGTCGCCGACGGCGACACGGTCACCGTCCTGCCCGCCGTGGCCGGCGGCTCCCGCTAGTGCGCGGTGCCGCCCGCCTCGCGAGATCTCACGAGGCGGGCGGCGCACCTCGCTGTCGTTGGTAGGACTACAGAGGCGGAAGCCGTACACCATGCGCTTTGACTCACTGATCGACTCGGTAGGCCGGACCCCGATGGTCGGCCTGCCCAGGCTCTCGCCCTCGGAGGACGTGCGGATCTGGGCCAAGCTCGAAGACCGCAACCCGACAGGTTCGATCAAGGACCGTCCGGCGCTGTGGATGATCGAGCAGGCGGAGAAGGACGGGCTCCTCTCACCGGGCTGCACCATCCTCGAACCCACGAGCGGCAACACCGGCATCTCGCTGGCGATGTCCGCCCGGCTCAAGGGTTACCAGCTGATCTGCGTGATGCCGGAGAACACCTCCGAGGAGCGCCGCCAGCTGCTGCGCATGTGGGGGGCGCAGATCATCTCCTCGCCCGCGGCGGGCGGCTCCAACGAGGCGGTCAGGGTCGCCAAGGGGCTGGCCGCCGAGAACCCCGACTGGGTGATGCTCTACCAGTACGGCAACCCGGCCAACTGGCGCTCGCACTACGAGTCGACCGGGCCGGAGATCCTGGAGGACCTGCCCTCCGTCACCCACTTCGTGGCCGGTCTGGGCACCACGGGCACCCTGATGGGCGTCGGCCGGTTCCTGCGCGAGCACGTCCCCGACGTGAAGATCGTCGCCGCCGAGCCGCGTTACGGCGAGCTGGTGTACGGCCTGCGCAACGTCGACGAGGGCTTCATCCCCGAGCTGTACGACGCCGAGGTCCTGACCACGCGCTTCTCCGTCTCCTCCGCCGACGCGCTGCGGCGCACCCGGGAGCTGCTGGCCGCAGAGGGCATCTTCGCCGGGGTCTCCACCGGAGCCGCGCTGCACGCCGCGCTCGGCATGGCGGCCAAGGCCGTCAAGGCGGGGGAACGGGCCGACATCGTCTTCGTGGTCGCGGACGGCGGCTGGAAGTACCTGTCCACCGGTGCCTACGAGGGGACGCTGGACGAGGCCGAGGAGCGGCTCGAAGGCCAGCTCTGGGCCTGATGTGAGGTTTCCGCGACGGGTCGGGCGGCGGGTTCCGTGAGGCCTGTGGCGGGAACGGCACCGGGCGCCGGATGACAGGTGAACGATGAAGGGCGGGCGTCCCGGTGGGACGCCCGCCCTTCATCGTTCCCGAGGGGAACCGAGGGGGAGCTACTCGTTGAGCAGGAGCCGCAGCGAGAAGGTCGCCTCGCTGCCCGACTGGGTGCCGCTCACGCCCACACCGCGCAGCACCTGGAGGTTGGCCTTCTCGTCGCCCTGCAGGCCTTCGAGATAGAGCTTCTCAATCTTGTCCAGGTCGACGAAGACGGCGAAGGTCGCCTCGTCGGCGTTGGGGATCGCGAGCTGGAAGGTCTCGCTGTCGCCCAGGGCGCCGTCCTTGTCGAGCTCGGCGGCGTACTCCTGCGAGCTGGCCAGGACGAAGGTGCCGTCACCGGGGACCTTGGCGAACTGCGGGACGGCCGTCCCGGTGGCGGCAAGGTACTTCTCGATCTTGCCGACGACCTCCTGCGCCTTGGCCGGGTCGGTGACGACCTTCGCGCCGAACTTCGGCTGGTCGCCGTCGAGGCCGCCTGCGTCCAGCGCGAGGGTGATGTTCTTGCCGAGCAGCGTCACCAGGTCGTCGGGGAGCGACAGTCCGGCCTGCTGCTTGGCCTGGTCGACGAACTGCTGCACGCCGCCGCCACCGGCCGCGTCGGCCGACTTCATGAGCTGCGTCCACTGCTTGCCGATCACCTCGCCGAGACCGGAGATCGAGACCGCGCCGGCGGTGGAGGCCGGAAGCGTGCTGATCCGGGAGGCCTCGGGGGTGCCCATGTCCAGATTCTGGGCGCCGCGGCTGATGCCCGCGAGCTCGATGTACCCGCTGTCGAAGCGGAGGGCGCCGGCCACCCGGACGTTCTTGATCTGGGCGAGGGTGGCGGGGTCCTGGGACGCCACTTCGGGAGTCAGCTGGGCGATCTTGCCGGCGTCCGCCCAGAAGGAGAGGACGCCGGTCTCGCCGAGGGCGCTCAGGTCCTCGGAGAAGGTGGCGTTCTCCGACAGCGGCGCGGCGGCCGCGGCCTGGTCGGCCTCCGCCTGGGTGGGGCTGAGCAGCGCGTAGTCGTCGCGGAAGGCGATGCCGTACTTCTCCTTGCCCATCAGCTTGGCGATACCTGCCTTGGCCTTGTCCTGGTCGGTGACCTGGACGGCCACCACGGCACTGGGCTCCTTGGCACCCTTGGCGGCCGGCACCGCGGCCACGCCGACGCGGACGCCGAGCCACGGCTCGATGTCGGTGGCGTAGTTCACCTTGCCGAGGCTGCCGGACTCCTTCTTCAGCAGGTCGAAGATGGCCTGGCGCGGGTCGTCGCCGGTGAAGGAGTCCTTGGTGACGGTGAACTTCCTGGCGATGCCGAACAGCGCCAGCTTCTGGTTCGCGGCCGGGTCGAGGTCAAGGCGTACGTAGCCGATGGCGTTGGCGGGCAGCACGTCGTGCGGCTGCGTGCCGCCGCCGCTGAGCAGGCTGACCGCGAAGACGCCGCCGCCGCCCACGAGGACCACGACCAGCGCGACGATCGCCGCGAGCAGCCAGCCCTTACCGCCCTTGCGGGGCGGGGTTCCGGTCGGCTGTCCCGGGCCCAGGAAGTCGGGGCCCTGCTGCCAGTTCCCCGCCTGCTGCGGATAGGTCTGCTGGCCGTAGTTCTGCTGCTGATAGCCGGGCTGCTGCTGGCCATAGGACTGGCCGGTCGGCTGTCCGTAGTTCTGCTGGCCGGCCGGCTGCCCGTATTTCTGCTGGCCGTACGCCTGCTGGGGGTTCTGCTGGGGCTGGCCCTGCTGCGGGTAGGGCTGCCCCTGCTGGTAACCCTGCTGGGGCTGGGGGTATCCGGGCTGGCCGTTCTGGGGGTAGACCTGCGTGTGCGGTTGGTCGCTTCGCTGCGCGCCCTCGTTCCAACGGTAGGCGATCGTCCTGTCGGGCTGCTGATCCGGCGTGGGCGACTGGTCTGGGGGATTGTTGGCAGGCATGATCACTCACAATGTGGACTTCGTGGATATGGAGAAGTTAGTGCACTTTGCTAGCAAGCCGCTTGCATTGAACTAACCATGTGATTGGTGCATCTAAGCGGGATTGAGCTCGCTTGCTAGGGATTCGTCAGGTCTTACCGCACTGTTTCCGCAGGTGATCGTCATGTCCTTCTCCCTGTGGGCTTCGACTTTTCCGCCGCCCTGGGCGGTTCGGGAAACCGCGGGGAATCTTGCGACTCGGGTGCCCTCGGCCTCATTTCGGGCCCGGGTCCGGCCCAGGTGGTGGAGCGTCCGGGGGGCCGGGGAGGCGAAGGCGGCGGGGAGTAGGTAAAGTGAGCCGTCTAGAACAAGGTTCGGGAGCGTGCATGACGAAGTTCGACGAGGCGACAGGGGCCATTCGGGTGGACGAGACCACCTACGACGTGTGTCTCGACCCCGGATACTCGATCGGCGGCCCACTCAACGGCGGCTACCTGATGGCCGTGCTGCTGCGCGCGGTCGTGGACGCCTCCCCCCATGAGCACCCGGTGACCACCAGTGCCCAGTTCCTGCGCGCCGCCGTCCCCGGCCCCGCGCAGGTGCGCCTGGAGCAGATCAAGACCGGCCGCACCGCCACGATGACCCGGGCCAGCCTGGTCAGGGACGGCGACTCCATCATCGAGTGCCTCGTCACGACCGCGACCCTCGGCGGCGCCGCCCCCGACTGGACGGACGGGCCCTCGGTGGCGATGCCGCCGATGGAGCAGTGCCTCCGGCTGCCCGCCCCCAAGACCGAGTCGAACATGACGCTCAACGCCCAGATGGACCTGGCGTTCGACCCTCCGACCATCGGCTGGCTCGACGGCAGGCCCAGCGGCCGCCCCGAGGCCCGCGCCTACTTCCGGATGGCCGAGCCGCAGGATCCCGACCCGTACGTGCTGGCGCTGGCCGTGGACTGCCTGCCGCCGGTGGTCTTCTCCGCCGGAGAGCGCGGCTGGGCCCCCACCGTCGACCTCACCTGGCACCTGCGCGCCCTGCCCGCTCCCGGCTGGCTGACCCTCATCGCCGGAGGCAGGCTGATCAGTGACGGCTGGTTCGACGAGGACGTCGAGGTCTGGGACTCCACCGGCCGCCTGGTCGCCCAGTCCCGCCAGCTGGCCCGGGTCGGCCGGGGCTGACCCTCGCGGAGCCGGCCGGGCGAGACCGGAAAAGTACCCGGCCGAGTCGGCAATCGGCGGTGTGAGGATTCTTACCGTGTTCGATCGACCCAGGTCGCCTAGCCTTGGGAACTGTGTCGCAAGCAAGCGTTGGAATCTTTGACAGTGGTGTCGGCGGCCTCACGGTGGCTCGGGCGATCATCGATCAGTTGCCCAACGAGTCGGTCCTCTACGTGGCGGACACGGCGAGGCAGCCGTACGGCCCCAAGACCATTGCGCAGGTCCGCGCCTACGCGCTGGAGGTGATGGATCACCTCGTCGAGCACGATGTGAAGATGCTGGTGATCGCGTGCAACAGCGCCAGCGCCGCGGTGCTCCGCGACGCCCGCGAGCGCTACGACGTGCCGGTCGTCGAGGTGATCCAGCCGGCCACCCGCCGTGCCGTACGCGCCACCCGCAACGGCAGGGTCGGGGTGATCGGGACCAGGGCCACCATCGAGTCGATGGCGTACCACGACGCGTTCGCCGCGGCCCCCGACGTCCGGCTGACCACAGTGGCGGCGCCGCGCCTGGTGGAGTTCGTCGAGCGCGGGGAGACCATGAGCGAGGAGCTCATCGCCGTCATCCGCGAGTATCTGGAGCCGGTGCTCGCCGACCGGTGCGACACGTTGATCCTGGGATGCACGCACTACCCGCTCCTCGTCGGGCCGATCTCCTACGTGGTGGGAGACGGCGTCACGCTGGTGTCCAGCGCCGACGAGACGGCCAAGGACGTGTACCGCATCCTGCACGACCGGGGTCTGGCCGCCGTAGGGGGCGCGCCCAGACACCGTTTCCGCGCCACCGGAGACGCGGACCTCTTCGCCGACCTCGGACGACGGTTCCTCGGACCGGAGATCGAGGCGGTCGAGGCGGCGTTGGTGGGGGATGTTTCAAACAACGGGCATCGTGCGTGACGGTGCTCCGGCGCTCCGTAGGGGGAGCGCCGGAGAGGGGCGGGGCGGCCATCGGCGCCCGCGCCGTGCCGCGCGGCGCCGCAACGTGAACCGTAGGAGGCCGCCGTGAAACTGACGATCATTGGATGCTCGGGGAGTTTTCCCGGTCCTGACAGCCCCTCCTCCTGCTATCTGCTGGAGGCGGAGGGGTTCCGCATGCTGCTGGACTTCGGAAACGGCGCGCTCGGCGCACTCCAGAGGTACATCGGCCTGTACGACGTGGACGCGATCTGCCTGTCGCACCTGCACGCCGACCACTGCCTTGACATGTGCCCGTACCACGTGGTCCGCACCTACTCGCCCGAGGGGCCGCTGCCCAGGGTGCCGGTGTACGCGCCCGCCGACGCGCGCCGGCGCCTGAACTCGGCCTACGCGATGCCGGACGAGCCGCTGCTGGAGTCGGCCTTCGACTTCGTGGGGCTGACGCCGGGAACGTTCGAGGTCGGCCCGTTCGAGGTGACGGCCGCGCTGATGAACCACCCGGTGGAGACCTACGGCTTCAGGGTCTCCTACGGCGGGCGCTCGGTGGCCTACTCGGGCGACACCGGTGAGAGCGCCGAACTGGTCAAGCTCGCCTCGGGGGTCGACGTGTTCCTGTGTGAGGCGTCACACCTCGACCGGCCAGGACTCCCCGTCGACCTGCACCTGAGCGGCCGCCAGGCGGCCGAGCACGCGGCCAGGGCGGACGTGGAGACCCTGGTACTGACCCACCTGGTGCCCTGGAACGACCACGACCGGGTCAGGGAGGACGCCTCTCGCGGCGGGTTCGGCGGGCGGATGGAACTCGCACGAAGCGGGGTCCGGTATGACCTAGGGTGAACTGCATGGCTCGTGCAGATGGACGTTCTCCCGATCAGCTCCGCCCCGTCACCATCACCCGCGACTGGATCACGCACGCCGAGGGTTCGGTGCTCGTCGAGTTCGGCGGCACCAGGGTGCTCTGTGCCGCCTCCGTGCAGGACAGCGTGCCGCGCTGGCGCCGGGGCAGCGGTCAGGGCTGGATCACCGCCGAGTACGCCATGCTGCCGCGCGCCACGAACACCCGCAACGACCGCGAGTCGGTACGCGGCAAGATCGGCGGCCGTACGCACGAGATCTCCCGCCTGATCGGCCGCTCGCTGCGCGCCTGCGTCGACTACAAGGTCCTCGGCGAGAACTCGATCGTCATCGACTGCGACGTGCTCCAGGCGGACGGCGGCACCCGCACCGCCGCCATCACCGGCGCGTACGTGGCGCTGGTCGACGCGATCGCCTGGATGCGCAAGCGGAAGATGTGCGGCGCCGACCCGCTGGTCGACTCGGTCGCGGCGGTCTCCGTCGGCGTCGTCGGCTCGACGCCGCTGCTCGACCTCTGCTACACCGAGGACGTCGCCGCCGAGACGGACATGAACGTGGTGATGACCGGCTCCGGCGAGTTCGTCGAGGTCCAGGGCACCGCCGAGGGCAAGCCGTTCAACCGCGCCGCCCTCGACGAGCTGCTCGACCTCGGTGCGGCCGGCTGCGCGGAGCTCACCCGCCTGCAGCGGGAGGCCCTGGCATAAGCGTTTTCCGCCTGGGTGGGTAGGGTGTGACCGAATTCGAGGCAAGGGGATTGGTCATGAGCGGGGCCGTTGTGCACGAGAGCGATATGGGCAGGCCCCGCGTGGTCCTCGCCACCCGGAACGCCGGGAAGATCGCCGAGCTGCGCCGGATCCTGGCCGACGCCGAGGTCCCGGTGGAGATCGTCGGGCTTGAGGAGTTCCCCGAGATCGGCGACGTCGCCGAGACCGGCCTGACCTTCGCGGAGAACGCCCTGCTCAAGGCACACGCGGTGGCCCGGCAGTCCGGCCTGCCGGCGATCGCCGACGACTCCGGCCTCTGCGTCGACGCGCTGAACGGCATGCCGGGCATCTTCTCCGCCCGCTGGTCCGGAAAGCACGGCGACGACCTGGCCAATCTCGACCTGCTGCTCGCCCAGGTCTCCGACGTGCCCGCCGAGCACCGGGGCGCGCACTTCGCCTGCGCCGCCGCGCTGGCGCTCCCCTCCGGAGAGGAACGGGTGACCGAGGGGGCGCTGCACGGCGTGATCATCGACACCCCGCGCGGCGTCAACGGCTTCGGCTACGACCCGATCCTGCTGCCCGAGGGCGAGACCCGGACCACCGCCGAGCTGTCCGCCGCGGAGAAGGACGCCATCAGCCACCGGGGTCGCGCCTTCCGCGCCCTGGCCCCCATCCTCGCCGAGATGCTCGTCTGACGCTCCTTCGCTGAGCCCGGCTGCGGCTTCAGTGAGGCTCGCGCTGGGGCCCCCTGGCGGAGCCCGTACGAGAGAGCCGCGACGACGATCTCGTGGTTCGCGGCGCGGCTCACGCTGGGGGCGACGATCTCGTGCTCCTCGGCGGAGCCCGTCCGGGGAGCAGACGACGACCAGGGGCGACTGCTCGAGTCGGCCTGTAATCGCGGCGTAAGATCCCCCGCTCGCCGATGGGCGTAGCGTCGGAGGTATGCAGAGCAACAGGCGCATGCCCTCGTGGGCCGCGGCGCTGATCGGCCTGGTGTCCGGTGCGGTGGCGGTCGGGGTCTCCCTGCTCGTCGCGGGCCTGGTGAACCCCTCCGCCTTCCCGATCGTCGCGGTGGGCAACGCGGCGGTCGACCTCACCCCGGCCGTGCTCAAGGAGTGGGCGATCCGCACCTTCGGCGAGAACGACAAGGTCGTGCTGCTCGGCGGGATCTTCGTGGTCATGGCGTTCATCGCCGCCGCGCTGGGCATCGCCGCCGCCCGCGACGTCCGGTACGGCCTGGCGGGCCTGGCCGCCTTCGGCCTCGTCGGAGTCGTCGCCGTGCTGACCCGGCCGGAGGCCGGGCTCGCGGACGTCCTGCCGACCGTGGTCGGCGTCGGTGCGGGCATGTTCGCGCTGAGACGGATCATCCGCCGCTCCCTCGTGCCCGTCGAAGAGCTCGCCGGCGCCTCGACCGGTCCGTACGGCGACCGGGGGCACCCGACGCCCGGCGGCGCGGCGGGGGCCGCGCACGGCGCCGGACCGTGGGAGATCGAGCAGGAGGCGGCGCAGCAGGGCTCGCCGGAGGCCGAGGAACGGCCCGAGCCGGCCACGCCGCCGGTCATGCGGGCCGGGAGGGATCTGCGCGCGTTCGACCGCCGGGGCCTGCTGACCGGTGTGCTCGGCGGCGTCGCCGTCGCCGGAGTGGCCGGGGTCGCCGGGCGGATGCTGTCCGGGCGGGCCGAGGTGAGTGTGGCGCGCAACGGCATCACGCTGCCCAGGCCCGCGACCCCCCTCGCGCCGCTGCCCGCCGGGGTCGATCTCAGGATCAAGGGTCTGTCGCCGTTCGTCACCCCGAACAGCGACTTCTACCGGGTCGACACCGCCCTGGTCGTCCCCCAGGTGGACCCGAGCAGCTGGACCCTCAAGATCCATGGCATGGTCGACCGCCCGGTCGAGCTCACCTTCGCCGACCTGATGAAGCGCACCGTGGTCGAGGCCGACGTCACGCTCTGCTGCGTCTCCAATGAGGTCGGCGGCCCCTACATCGGCAACGCCCGCTGGCTGGGCGTCAGCCTGGCCGACGTGCTGCGCGACGCGGGCGTCCACAAGAACGCCGACATGCTGCTCAGCACCTCCGCCGACGGCTGGACCGCCGGAACCCCGGTCGACGTCGTCCTTGACGGCCGCGACGCCCTGCTGGCCTTCGGTATGAACGGCGAGGCGCTCCCCGTCGACCACGGCTTCCCGGTCCGCCAGGTCGTTCCCGGCCTGTACGGCTACGTCTCGGCCACCAAGTGGGTCACCGATATCAGGGTCACCCGCTTCGACGAGGACGAGGCCTACTGGACGCCCAGGGGCTGGTCCGCCAAGGGGCCGATCAAGACCGAGTCCCGCATCGACCTGCCCAGGGACGGCGCGAGCATTTCCGCAGGCCGCACCGTCGTCGCGGGCGTCGCCTGGGCGCAGCACAAGGGCGTGGACGCGGTCGAGGTCCGCGTCGACCGGGGCCAGTGGCGTCAGGCCCGCCTCGCCGAGGCCCCCACCGCCGACACCTGGCGCCAGTGGGTCCTCGACGACTGGGACGCCACCCCCGGCGACCACACCATCGAGGTCCGCGCCACCGACGCCACCGGCTACACCCAGACCGCCGACCGCGCCCCGGTGGCCCCGGACGGCGCCACCGGCTGGCACACCATCCAGGTACGGGTCGGCTGACTCAGGCCGTGTTCAAACCATCCCGGTGGTTCTCAATCGTTGACAGGGGTGGCTCGTTATCGTGGAGACGCCGCGCAGTCGCGAGGAAGGCACCGAGATGACCGGGCAGGACTGGAATCCCGGCCTGACGTACGCCGAGCGTAGCGAGCACGCTGGGGAGCGGATAGCCGGGGCGCGGAAGCTCCAGAACCTTACCCGGGAAGGCCTGGCAGGGCTCGCGAATGCCTCTCGGTGAACCGCCCCAGCGAAGACATGGATCTGTTCACTTCCAACGTCCGGAACGATTTCGCCGGCTGGCGCACAGCGCTTGCCCCGGCCTGTCCGGACGGTGGCAAGGATCAACCGCGGAGCGTTCTGTCCTGGCTCGGGTGGGTACCTCCGCTCGCAGGTGGACAAGAAGGGAATGCCGGTCGGGTCAGGCCCGTCGGAGCGAGGCGGGCCAGACGACGATGTCGGGCTGCAGGGGGTGGTCGGCGTTCTGGACGCCGATGGCCGCGAGACCGCCCGCGAGTTCCGTCGCCGTCGTACGGTGCAGCCAGAGGGCCGGGGCGTGCGGTCGTGCGGCCAGGTCCGGGGTGTCGACCAGGCCGTCGAGCTCCACGGTGACGGAGGAGCCGGTGACGCGCAGCCCGGTGATCGCATGTTCGGTGGAGTTCCACCTGGCGGTGCCGGAGGCGTCCGGGGCGATCGACAGGAACAGCGGCACCGCCCCCGAGGGCAGGTCGAGGCTTCCCGACCACTCGCCGCCGACCTCGGCGGCCGGTGCGGAGAGCGGGTCGCCGTCGGGTGAACCGTCGGCGCGTGTCAGCGGCGTGAAACCCGGCAGCAGGGCGGCCAGGATGTCGTTGGTCACCGAGATCAGCAGCTCCCTGCCGCTCTGCACGTTGGCCAGGGCCGCGATCACGATCCCCGCGGTGGGGACCGCGACCAGGTAGGCGGCCACCCCGCCCATGCTGCCGCCGTGGAAGGCGAGGGACAGATCACCGTGGCGCCGCACGCCCCAGCCGATCCCGTAGCCGTCGGCGCCGGGCCACGGCGCGGTGGGACGGTGGCTCGCGGCAAGCGCCTCGGCGGGCAGGGCGCTCGTGCCACCCGCGTGCGCGAGCCCGAAACGGAGCAGGTCCCGGACGCTGCACCAGGCCTCCGCCGCCGCGCCGTGCCCGGTGACGTAGGGCGGGTACGCCGATCCCGACGAGGTGTGACGCCGGGCGGCGCCGAGGCCGCCGTCCGGCTCACCGAACCGGGCCGACCACATCTCCAACGGTTCGAAGACCAGCTCGGACAGCGCGTCCGCCAGCGGAGAGCCGGTGACCTCCTCGATGATCGCGCCGAGCAGCTCGTAGCCGACGTTCGAGTACGTCTGCCGGACTCCCGGCGGGAACACGACGCGGGCGTAGGCTCGCAGCAGGTCGTTCTTGCTCGGCGCCCGATCGATCTCGTCGCCGTAGAAGAACCTGAGGAACGTCGGGAAACCACCGGTGTGGTTGGCGACCTGCCGGAGGGTGGGGACCGTTCCGTGGCCGGGCAGCGGCCGGTAACGCGACACCGGGGCGTCCAGATCGAGCGCGCCACGTTCGGCCAGGACGGCCAGTGCGGTGCCGACCATGGGCTTGGTGACGGAGGCCAGGCTGAAGGGGGTGTCGACCGTGGCGGCAACGCCGTCCTCGACCGACGCCAGCCCGAACGCGGCTTCGAGCACGGTCGTCCCACCGGCCGCGACGGCGAGCGCGGCTCCGGGCACCTCGCCCGAGTCACAGGCATCGCTCAGCCGGCGAGACGCCTGAAGGACGAGTGCGCTGATCCGGTCATCGGGTGTCATCGTCTCCCGTTCCTGCGTTGCGGCCCGTGTCAGGGCGACATCGGGCAAACCAACCTATCGATCTACCCGGTCGGTCTTGTGGGCCGGTCCGTTCGATCGCGAAACGCGGCGCCGGTCACGATCGAAGAGCGTGGCGTCTGACTCCGCCTCGCACCGGTCGCGTTCGCGGGTTCACCGGCGGGCAAGAAGCTGTTGTTGCGGCGGCGATCCGCCAGGTCCGCCGGGCGTTGCGCAGGGCAGCGGATGGATGGGATACCCGGCACGACGGGGCAGGGATGACCCTCCACGTGGGAGGGGAACAGGTGGTCGTGCGGCGTGCGGCGGAGCTACGCCTCGGCCCACTTCATCCGTGACGCCGTGAAACACCACCCCGAGGGAGACGCGTACATAAAATCCCGACCACGGCGCTTTCAATGCAACACGAATAAGACATTCTTGTTGCTATTTTTAGGTCCACTTTTACGCTCATCTTGGTGATGCAATAAAATGGGATTGATATAGCAAAACGGCAGGTCGGGCGGCATCCAAAAGGTTCGGTTTCGCGAATATGGCCCATTGGGCGTGGGTACGGTTCGTATGGCTCTTACGAAAACGGTGCGCGCACCGCAAACGCTGAAGGGGAAACCATATGACGACAACCACGGAGCGCCCCGCACCCACCGAGGCACCCGAGCGCGAGGGCGAAGAGCGCGCCTTCGGGGCGCTCCTGCTCGCCGCACTCATGCGCCGCCGTGAAGAGGTGGAGGAAGGCGGCCTCGATCACCCGCTCCTGCTTGCCGCGCTCATGCGCCGCCGTGAAGGGGGCGAAGAGGGCATCATCGACAACCCGCTCCTGCTCGCGACGTTGATGCGTCGCCGCGAGGAGGGTGGGGAAGGCGGCATCGGTCACCCGCTCCTGCTCGCGATGTTGATGCGTCGCCGGAGGCAACACGGTAGGAGTCTGATTGGCCACCCGCTCCTGCTTGCCGCGCTCATGCGCCGCCGCGAAGGGGGCGAAGAGGGCATCATCGACAACCCGCTCCTGCTCGCCGCTCTCGCGTGCCGGTAGCGGTCACAGGTAAGGACACCGTCCCCCAGTCGCCGGCGAAATCGGCAACTGGGGGACGGTTCACATCAACCGCAAAGGAGCACACCATGGCGACGGAGGACGCTGACAAGTCAGCCGGACATGAGCCGGTGGAGTCATTGATCGACGACCTCATCCGCGACATATTCAGCGAGGCCGGCCAGTCCACGAAGGCCCGCGTACTCGGCGGGGACTCGATGGCGACCCTGATCGAAACGGCTATCGCGTCGGCACCGCGCACGATGCCGATGGCGTCGATCGTCGAAAGACTCCTGGTCACCCAGGCTCTCGCGTCCGCCTTGGCCGATGCTCTGGCGCCCGCGCTGGCAGAGGCACTGGCTCCCGAGATCATGAAAGCCTTGGAGAACTATCCCACCGGAGAGCGAGCCAGTGGTGAGATGACCCCGGCAGGCAGGCAAGCCCAGCCCAGAGCCGGCAGAAGAAAGGCATGAAATATTCATCGCGCGGTCAGAACAATGCCTCCGGCGGGGGCGCTCTGGCTCCGGGATGAGAAGAAGTGCGCGGCGCGCGGATTTGATGGTGGCTGGGGTAGGGGAAAGACGCGCGGGAAGGATGTGCCATCTGCCCCGGCCGTCACACCGAGCAGGAGCAGGGAAAACCGCGCGGGCCGCTGGCCCGTGTATGGCCCGCCGCTGGTCGGCGTTGGTGATCCACAGCGAGACGCCGTGAAACAGTCCCCTCAAAGGCGAAATCGTATTTCGCCAGGTCAGAGCATGAATCAGTCCCCTGGCCAGGGCCGGAAACGATCTCTTGCGAGTGTCCCGGGGGAAGCTACGTTCTCTGGGAGATTTAGCACGCTGACAGCGTGTTAAATCCCCCAGAGGACAGAAAGTCCTTGGTCGCCGCCCCTGTAAATGGTCAACTCCGCCGTGCCGTGTTGGGAGTCGCTCTACTATCTGGCTCCCAGGGGTTGGGGGACGGGGGAGCCGGTGAGTGAGTGGAGTTTGGCCTCGGGGATGTACAACCCCGTGGTGACCGTGGACGGGCAGCGGTGGCGGGACTTCGAGCTGGAGTTTCAGGTGCCAGCGGCGGCGGTGCCCCGGGAGCGGGAGCGGATGCGCTGGGGGCCGGCCCGGCTGGACCAGTGCCGGCCGTACGGGGTGGCGGGCGGCCTGGCCAGGCCCGACCCGCAGACCGAGGAGGACATGCTGCGGGCCGTCCCCCTCACCGAGCAGGGCACCCCGCGCCGCTTCCCCGACCCGCGCGGCATGTGGATCAGGCTGATCAACGGGACCGGGCCGGCCGACGACCCGTTCCGGGCCACCAACGCGATCGACTGCGCGCTGTCGGTGCTCTCCACCTGGTACGGAGCCCCGGCGGTGGCCGCGCCCCGGCGGCCCGAGTACGACCGGGTCGGCAGGCCGCTGCTCAGCGGCGAGGCCGGGGGAGTGGCCAGGGCGGAGCGGTGGCTGGGACAGCGCTTCCAGTACGTGGGGCAGGGGCGCCACGCCTACCTCCCGATCGCGCAGGCGCTGCTGGCCGGGGGGCACGGCTCCTCGGCCATGGTCGTCAACCGCTGGCCGGCCGGGGGCAGCCACGCGTGGAACGCGGTGAACTTCGACGGCGAGGTGATCTGGATCGACGGGCAGCGGGGGCACATGGCGGTGGAGCCGCCGTACGAGTCGGTGACCGGTGTGTTCTGCGTCGTGATCGACAGGGAGGGGCGGCGGCTGTGAACCCGGACCAGGCCAGGGCGGTGGCGGAGGAGTACTTCAACGGCGTCCGTAGCGCGGGCGCCGCCGTCGAAATCAGGATTTATGCCTTTCAAGAGGGCTATGTCGCCTGGGCGAATGAGCCCGACTCCGACGACCCCAGCGTGCTGCCCGACACCGTCGGCTCCGGGTGCGTGGTCATCGACCGGGCCACCGGCGAGATCGTCATCCGGCCGCTGCTCAACCCCGAGACGGTGGCGGAGCAGTGGCCGGGACGCCGCCCCCGATAACGAAGACGTCCCGGCCACCATGCTCACCCCGTCCTGCCACGCCGGGCCGGATCAGGGAGTGTTCGGTTCGGTTC